>NZ_BAAAZW010000002.1:174224-508287 GCF_039537105.1 Gordonia caeni | reverse complement strand
GATCTACTGACAGCCAATTAACCATCAGGTGTTGCAAGGACCCCTAGAATCCGCCTCACCGGTCGGGGGCCGCCCCTGTTCGTCTACCTCTCTGCGAACATGACGATCCCGGACTCAGGACGCCGCGAGCGCTGTGCCGAGAACGATGAACCACAGCGGGGTGACGGTGAGAAAGACTCGCTCGGTGACGCCGAGGCAGCGTCGCCGGAGTGCGGGCAGCAACAATGCGGCGAGGAAGGCGTAGAAGCTGATCCGCACTACCCAGCGCATGACCCCCATCGCCTCCGCTGGCAGCACCGGGGTGAGGTCGAGGTTCACCATCGCCACGAACAGCCCGGCGAACTGGATGACGGCCAGCACCCAGTGGACGGCGCCGACGGCGGTGCGGCTCCGGCCGGTCGGATCAGTGGGGAAGCACAGCATGACGAGCAATGCGACGATCCCGACCCCGAAGAACACCCGCGGGACATCGGGACCGATGTCCCGCAGCACGCAGGCGACGAGGACGAGCCCGTAGGCGACCGCCGTGAGCACCCCCATGACCGTGAACTCGGCGCGGGAGCTTCCGGTGCCAAGGTCGCTGACCGTATGACTCCACAGGCTGAGATCGCGGCGGACGAGGTGCAGGTGAACGAACAGGACGAGACGGACGACCAGCAGCACGACGGCCGCAGCGGAGAGAACGGTGACGGTCACCTCTGAAAGATAGTGGCATGGTCCGGCGGGGCACCGCGGGAGGGCCGAGACAGCAGTCAGGCCCCTCCGGAACCCGTTCCGCAGCCAGGCCTGACAGCCCCTCTCGCGGCCCTCGAGAGTGCCGCCCCCTTTTCTCCTCTTCGCCCACCTTCCGCAGATTGTGACCAGACGATGGTCACAATGTGCGGTAGGTCAGTGAGGCACACGACAAGAAGAAGGCCCCCGCCAGACGTCATGTCTGGTGGGGGCCTTCTCGTGGTAGCGGGGGCAGGATTTGAACCTACGACCTCTGGGTTATGAGCCCAGCGAGCTACCGAGCTGCTCCACCCCGCGTTGCAGGGACTACGTTACACACGGCGCGACGGCCAAAGCAAATCGCTTCTGCCGCAGGGTGATCGACGGCACAAAGTGCTGGTGACGACGACGCCGCGGCGCTGGTCACGACGCCGGCCCGACGACGACACATACGCCGCCCGACCCCATCCCAGACGCCGACCGTTACCGCACACCGCGCTTCCCCGGCGTCGTTCGCCTCCGTCATCCATGTGATTTTCCTCACTGATGGGCTAGATTGGGGATGCACGACCACGGCGAAGGAGGAGTCATGGCCACCCATACCGCTCACGAAAGCCACGGCTGGCACCCGATGAGCATGGTCGGGTTCACCACCCTGATGGTCGGAGCGTGCTTCTCCGCGCTCTGGGTGATCACCCTGGCGGACCTGCCCGACAACAAGCCGATGAACATCGCCTACGGCGTGATCGCACTGACCCTGCTGGTGACCACCGCGGTGATCTTCACCTGGCTCACCCGCACACTGCACCACTCGCCGATGATTCCGGACAACACCCCGTCCGAGATCAAGCGGTATCTGGCCAAGGTTCGCCGCTAGCGGACCGAAGAGCCGGGGTACACCCGAAGCGCCGAGACGCAGTCCAGACGGCGGCACGGGTCACGCCCCTGCAGAAGATGGCGCGGGCCCTGTCACCACCGACAGGACCCGCGTCATCGTGCTGCGCCCGGCGACCGCACCCACGGTCGCCGGGCCTCGCTCAGCCGCCGAGCGATTCGTACTTGTTCACCGCGGCGTCGAGCCTGTTGAGCGCGTCGCCAAGCCGGCCGAGATCACCGCTGGACTGTGCCTCCTTGACCGCGGCCAACGCCGAACCGAGTTCCTTGACCGCCTCGGCACGCTCGGCGGAGTCACCGGTTCCGGTCGACGGCGCCGTGGCGCCGTTGGTGTCCGGCTTATCGTCGCCGTCGTCCGCGGCCTGCTGTTCGCTGCCCGGCTCGGCGGTCTCGCCCGCGAGCGTCGGCGTCGCCGCACTCGGGTTGATTCCGACCTGACTCAGGGCCTCGCCCACCGTCGGCGCGAAGCCGACGCGCACACCGTCGACACCTCCGGCCGCGTTGTAGTAGGTCAGCACGCGGTACAGCTTGGGCATGGCCGAGTCACCGGACTTGGCCTCGGTGTAGATCGGCTGCACGTACAGCAGTCCGTTGCCACCGACCGGCAGGGCGAGCAGGTTCCCGTAGATCACGTTGGTGTTCTCCAGGAGTTTGAGCTCCTGCTGCACCCGGGCGTTGGTCTTCATGTTCTCCGACGCCTGGCGCGGGCCGACGGTCTGCGTATCGGTCGGCAGCGTCTTGACCGTCAACTGCCCGTAGTTGTCCGGGTCGGAGTTCGCCGTCATGTAGGCGGCCATGTTCGGCCGATTCAGCGCGTTCATCACACCGGTCAGCTGGAACTGCGCCAGGTTCTCCCGGTTCGGCGCCGAGGCGGTGAAGTAGTACGGCGGCTGCTTCAGATTCAGATCCGCGTCGGTCCCCGGATCGGCGGGCACCGACCAGAAGTTGTTCGCCCGGAAGAACGTCTGGGCATCGTTGACGTGGTACCGCGTCAACAGTGAACGCTGCAGCTTGAACAAGTCCTCCGGGTACCGCAGATGGCTGCGCAGATCCGGTTTGGCGTCCAGTTCGGCCTTGGTCTTGACCGTGCCCGGGAACACCTTCATCCAGGTCTTGAGCACCGGATCGGTGTCGTCGGCCTGGTACATCTCCACGTCGCCGGTGTAGGCGTCCACGGTGGCCTTCACCGAGTTGCGGACGTACGACACCTCCTCGTTCACCTGGGTGCGCCCGGTGGTGCCGCTGTTGGCCTGACGGGAGTCGGCGGTGGCGTCCTGCAGGGACGTCCGCTGCGCGTACGGGTAGTTCTTCAGCGTCGTGTAGCCGTCGACGATCCACTTGATGGAGCCGTCGCCCATCACCGCCGGGTAGGTCCGCGAGTCCACGGTCAGCCACGGCGCGGCCTTCTTGACGCGGTCGCGCGGATCCCGGTTGTAGAGGATGCGCGAGTTCTCGTTCAGCGCGTTCGACAGCAGGAAGTTCCGCTCGCCGTACTTCATCGCGTACAGCATCCGCGTGCCCCAGTTGCTCAGCGGGACGCCGGAGTCGTCGGAGGTGTACGAGTACTGGGCGCCGTCGCCGTCGTACTCGCGGTCGCCGTCGGTGGATCCGACGATCGCGTAGTCGGGGGTCACCTTGGCGATCAGCTCGCCGAAGTAGATCCGCGGCTGCTTCACCTGGAACGGGGCGTTCTTCTGGAAATCCGGATTGTCCACCGTCTGGGTGTCGGCGACGATGAACACCGGCATGCCGCCGCGGTCGGACGAGGTGTCGTTCGACGAGGCCTCGTCCACCGTGTTGGCCTGCGCGGCGATGAAGCCGTTGCCGTGCGTGAAGACGGTGTGCTTGTTGATCCAGTTGGTCTGGTTCTCGCCCAGCCGCTCCGGATCGAGTTCACGGGCGGCGACGACGAAGTCGCGCTGCTCACCGTCCACCTCGTAGCGGTCCACCGCCAGCTGCGACGGGAAGCCGTACAGGTTCTTCAGCGCCTGACGCTGATAGAAGGCCCGGGTGAGCACGTTGGGGTCGAGGATGCGGATGTTACTGAGCGTCGCCTCGTCCGAGTTCACCTCCGCCGGAATCGCCTGCGTCCGGGTCCACTCGTTGTCGTAGGTGACGTCGAGGCCCTGACGTATCCGATAGGCATCCCGGGTGGCGGTGAGGTTGCGCTGGATGTATTCGGCTTCCCGGTCGGCCGCGCTCGGCTTCACCGCGAACTGCTCCATGGCGGCCGGCCAGACGACGCCGATGATCAGCGACGACAACAGCAGCAGCACCGCGCTGAGCGCCGGAATCCGCAAGTCACGCAGGAAGATCGCCGAGAAGAAGGCCAGCGCGCAGACGATCGCGATCGCCATCAGGATCAGCTTCGACGGCAGCACGTAGTTGATGTCGGTGTAGGTGGCACCGGTGAAGATGTCGCCGCGCCGGTCGCTGGTCAGCAGGTTGTAGCGGTCGAACCAGTACGCCACCGCCTTGAGCGCGACGAACAACCCGGCGATCACCGCGAGCTGGATGCGGGCCGGGCCGCTGATCATGCCGCGGCGGCCGCCGCCGCCAAGACGGATCCCGCCGAACACGTACTGGGTCAGCAGGTTCGCGACGAAGCCGATGCCCAGCGCCACGAACAGCAGGTCGAGCACCAGCCGGATGAACGGGAGGGTGAAGGCGTAGAAGCCGATGTCGATCCCGAACTGCGGGTCCTTGACCCCGAACGCCTCCCCGTGCAGGAAGGTCTGCACGGTGGCCCAGGAGGCCTGCGCCACCAGGCCGGCGAGCAGACCGATGATGATCGACGGTGCCAGCACCCCGAGCCGCGGGCGCTTGCCGACGGTCTCGCGGTAGCGGGCCAGCGGATCGTTGGGCGCGGCCGCCATCGCGTACGGCGGGCGGGACCGGTACGCGAAGTAGATACAGGCGAAGATGACGGCGCCCACCACCAGTGCCGTCACCAAGAACACGATCAGCCTCGTGACCACCATGGTCGACATGACCGACGAATAGCCGAGATCCGAATACCAGAGCCAGTCGGTGGTCAGTCCCACCAGACGTGGCCCTATCAGGAGCAACAGCAGCAGAACCACCACGACGGCGATCAGGATCTTGGTTCTGCGAGACAACGACGGCCGTCCGATCGGACTGCGCATACCCACCACGTTCGTAACTCCAATTGGGGGTCGAGGGACAGCAATTGCCTCCACCTTACTGAAACGCCCAGAACCGGCACCGGTCACAATGGTCGAGTGACGTTCTCGCAGGCCGATCTCGGCAACGCCCTCGCCCAATGCGCCGCCTACGCGGCCGAGCTTCCCTGGGGCTCCCCCGACCTTCTCTTCGCCCTCGTCCCCACCGAGGTACTGGTGCAGCAGGCCCCGGATCTGGTCGGCGACGGCGACGATTCCGCACTCAGCCCGGTGCTGCAGGACCCCGAGGATCCCTACGCCGACACCGCGACCCTGCTGGCCACCATCGGCTGGCCCGACCCGGTGGCCGGATGCGCACTGATCACCGAGATCACGGTGGTGCCGCCCGACGGCGACGAGGGCGACGGACGGCGCGCGCGGCTGTTCGGCGGCGTTCTGCGGACGGGATCACGACTGGCTCTGCTGGCGGTCGATCCCGTCGCTGATGACGACGACGATCCGGGTCACCTGCGCACCCACCCCGAGCTGGCCCCGGAATTGCTCGACGCGCTGGCCGCCACCTTCGACGAGGCCCCCGGCCCCGAAGCGGGGTCGACCGACTGACCGAATCGGGGTCCACCGACCAGGACGGCCCCGGACCCGCCGGTCAGCAGTGCGGGCGCTCGGCGCCGCTCTCGAGTGCCTCGAGGGAGTCGACGGCCCCGCTGAGCCGGTCCACCTTGATCAGCTCCAGACCGTCGGGCGCATCCCCGGTGGCCTCTGCGCAGTTGTCGGCGGGCACCAGGAAGGCGGTGGCCCCGGCCTCGCGGGCCGCCTTCAGCTTGTGCGTGATTCCGCCGATCGGGCCCACCGAGCCGTCCGGCACGATCGTGCCGGTCCCGGCGATGAACCGGCCGCCGGCCAGGTCGTCCTCGGTCATGTGGTCGATCACCGCGAGAGTCAACATCAGCCCGGCCGACGGCCCGCCGATGTCGCCGACGTTGTAGGTGATCTGGACGTTCGGGTCGGCGCTGACCACCTTCGGGGTCACGCCCAGGTAGCCGGCCTCGGGATCGTCGGGCCGGGGGGCGAGGGTGACGTCCACCACCTGCTCGTCCCCGCCGCGATTGACGGTCACCGCGATCTCGGAGCCCGGTGCCTTGGCCCGGACCTGCTCCTGGACGTCGGCGACCGTGCTGACCCCGGTGCCGTCGACCGCGACGATCACGTCGTTGACCTCCAGCTTCCCGGCGGCGGGACTGCCGTCGGCGACCGGTCCCACGCCCACGGCGGTGGGCCGCTTCAGGTAGGTCAGCGCCGCGCCGGTCGCGTTGTCCTCCGAGCTCGACATCTGCCGGGTGTTCTCCTGGCGCACCTCCTCGTCGGACGTGCCCTTGGGGAAGTACAGCTCCCGCGGCTGCAGCTGATACTTGCTGGAGACCCACATGCCGAGCGCGTCGAACAGGGTCAGCCCGTCGGTGAGCGAGACGGTGGTCAGGTTCAGGTTCCCGCTGGGATCGGCATCCACTCCCCCGGACACCTCCACCACGGGCTTGCCGTCGAGCTCGCCGAGGGTGTTCACCGTCGGCCCCGGGCTGAGCGCCACGTACGGCACGCGGGCGTTGCGGCCGACGAGCACGAAGACGATCAGGATGACCGCGGCGACGCCGATGGTGATCAGTCGCCGGCGCGAAGGGTTGAGCCTCATTCGGCACAGGGTAATCGACCCCGCCGCGCCGGGCTTTCGCCCGGTACCGTGGTGGCATGAGCGACTTGCCCTTCGGTTTCTCCTCGTCAGACGGCAGCGACGACGACCGTGATCGCGCGCGCCGCGACGACGGCGCCGCCGGTGATCCCGCGAACCCGTTCGGGAACCTCGGCGGGGCCGGTTTCGACCCGTCCATGCTGGGCGGCGCCGGTTTCGACCCGTCCATGCTCGGCCAGATGTTCAGCCAGCTCGGCCAGATGTTCAGCGGCATGGGCACGCCCGGCGCCGCCGGTTCGGGCCCGGTGAACTACGACGTCGCCGCCCGGCTGGCCCGCCAGCAGATCGGCGACTTCCGCCCCATGCTCGACGCCGAGGAACGCGCCGTCGCCGACGCCGTGCGCCTGGCCGAACTGTGGCTCGACGAGCAGACGACGCTGCCGGCCGGCATGACCGCGGCCCACGCGTGGACTCCCGTCGACTGGCTGGAGCAGACCCTGCCGACCTGGCAGTCGCTGTGCGATCCGATCGCCGCCTCGCTGGAGAACACCTGGCAGGACGGGCTCCCCGAAGAAGCCAAGTCGATGGCCGGCCCGATGCTCGGCATGATGTCAGGGCTCGGCGGGATGATGTTCGGCACGCAGCTGGGCCAGGGCCTTGGCCATCTGGCCAACGGTGTCCTGACCTCCACCGACATCGGTCTGCCGCTGGCTCCGCAGGGCACCGGGGCGCTACTTCCCGAGGCGATCGCGAAGTTCGCCGAGGGCCTGGACCTGCCCGGGCAGGACATCGTCGTCTTCCTGGCCGCCCGGGAGGCCGCGCACCAGCGGCTGTTCTCCGGGGTCGGCTGGCTGCGGCAGCGGCTGCTGTCGACGGTGGAGGACTACGCCCGCGGCATCAAACTGGACATGAGCGGTCTGGAACAGCTCGGCGCCGGCGTCGACCCGCAGGAGTTGCTCAGCAACCCCGGCAAGATGGAAGAGCTGATGGGCCAGGCGGCGGCCTTCGAACCGCAGCCGACGCCAGAACAGCAGGCCGCGCTCAGCCGGCTGGAGACGCTGCTGGCCCTCATCGAGGGCTGGGTGGAGCTCACCGTCGCCGACGCACTGGGCGACCGCATCCCGTCCACGGCGGCACTCACCGAGACCATGCGCCGCCGCCGCGCCACCGGCGGCCCCGCCGAACAGACCTTCGCCACTCTCATCGGCCTGGACCTGCGGCCCCGGAAGGTGCGCGAGGCCGCCGACCTGTGGCGCCGTCTGGGCGAGGCGGCCGCCGCCGACGGCGACGACACCGGTGTCCCGGCCGGCGCCGCGATCCGCGACGGCGTGTGGGCGCACCCCGACCTGTTGCCCGACGCCGAGGATCTGGACAACCCGGCCGGGTTCATCGACCGGGTGATCGGCGGAAGCACCGGCAGCTTCGACGACCCGATGGCCGAGCTGGAACGCACCATCGAGCAGGAACGCATCGAGCGCGAGGAACGCGGCGACGACGACGCCGGCTGACTCCGCGTCCGCGGGCCCCTGTGGACATCGGGCATCTGTGGACATCGGGCATCTGTGGACATCGGGCATCTGTGGACAACGCCCTCGACGCCGGCCGCCGGCGGTGACAGCGTGACTGCATGGGGCACACGAATCCGCATCGGCGGTTACCGATTCTCACGGCCGGCACCCCGGTGCTCACGCGCGGAGACGACAGTCTGCACATCGGCTGCGAGCCGGCCTCGGCACTGATCCTGCGCCTGGAGCCGCCGGCGGTGCCGAAGGCGGTGGCCCGGCTCCTCGAAGAACTGCGAACCCCGATCACCCGGGCCCAACTGGGCGGCCGGCTGCGCGCAGCCGGCCTGACCGGTGCCGCTTTCACCACCCTGCTCGACCGCCTGGTGGCGGCCGGCAAAGCGATCGATCCGGAGGTCACCCAGTCCACGCGGCTGCGGGTGCGCGTTCACGGACTGGGCGACCTCGCCCGGCATCTGGCCTCCGGGCTGATCGCCGCGGGCCTGCCGGTGATGACCGATCCGCTCGGTCCGGCGGCGCTCACCCAGACCCGGCGGCTGGACTGCAATCTGCTGGTGCTGGCCGATCGGCTGCTGGTGGATCCTGCGGTGCGACTGGCGCTGATGGCTGCGCGCACACCGCATCTGCCCGTCCGTGTGCTGGACGGGATCGGTGTGATCGGCCCGCTGGTGCTGCCCGGGCACTCCAGCTGCCTTCGCTGCGCGGACCTGTATCGCACCGAGGTAGATCCGGAATGGCCGGTGCTGGCCGCCCGGCTCGCCGCGAGCACCGGTGGCGCCGACCCGGAGACGATTTCGGTGACCGCCGCCCTGGCCTGTCGGGAGATCATCGGCATCGCGCGGCAGCTGGCCGCACCGGACGGTGCACCGCCGCAGACCGTCGATCACCGGCTGCAGGTCCATGCGCGACCGGCCGGCACCCGGCTGGCCCCGGCCCCTGCCCATCCGCGCTGCGACTGCCGGTCCACCCCGGCGCCCCTGCCAACTGCCGCCCGGGTCCACTATCCTCAAGACAGGCGAAAGGACAGCGTTGAGCGACATCACACGGGGGCAGGGCCGCCGCAATGCAAAACTGGCCGCGCTTCCCCTCGGCATGGCGGGGCGAGCAGCGGCAGGATTCGGCAAACGACTGGCCGGTAAAAGCAAGGACGAGGTCAGCGCTGAGCTGATGGAGAAGACCGCCGAACAGCTGTTCGCGGTCCTCGGCGAGCTCAAGGGCGGCGCCATGAAGGTGGGCCAGGCCCTGTCGATCATGGAGGCCGCCGTCCCCGAGGAGTTCGGCGAGCCCTTCCGCGATGCCCTGACCAAACTGCAGGCCGAAGCCCCGCCGATGCCCATCGAGACCGTGCACAAGGTCCTCGACCAGCAGCTCGGCACCCGCTGGCGCGAGCGCTTCACCTCCTTCGACGACGAGCCGGCCGCCTCGGCCAGCATCGGTCAGGTGCACCGGGCCGTCTGGGCGGACGGTCGGCCGGTGGCCGTGAAAGTGCAGTACCCGGGCGCCGACCACGCTCTCAAAGCCGACCTCAAGACGCTCAGCCGCATGTCGGGGCTGATTCAGAAGCTGTCGCCGGGCACCGACGCCAAGGCGATGATCGACGAACTGATCGATCGCACCGAAGACGAGCTCGACTACACCGCCGAGGCCGACAACCAGCGGGCCTTCGCCAAGGCCTTCGACGGCGACCCGGACTTCGTGGTCCCCAAAGTGGTGGCCAGCGCACCCAAGGTGATCGTTGCGGAGTGGATCACCGGCACCCGGCTGAGCAAGATCATCACCGACGGCACCCGCGAGCAGCGCAACGACGCCGCCACCAAGATGACCACTTTCGAGTTCAGCTCCCCTTCGCGGGTGGGACTGCTGCACGGCGATCCGCATCCGGGCAACTTCTTCGTGCTCGACGACGGCCGCTTCGGGATCCTGGACTTCGGGGCGATCGGCCGGTACCCGAACGGCCTGCCGCCGCAGACCGGACCGATCCTGGCGTTGGCGCGGGACCGGCGCTACGACGAACTCCGCGACAAGCTGGTGGAGCACGACTTCATCCGTGCCACCTACGCCGACCGGGTCACCGCCGAGGACCTGGCGAACTATCTGCAGCCCTACGTCGACCCGCTGTACAGCGACTCCTTCCACTTCACCCGCAAGTGGCTCCAGCGCGCGGCCGGGCGGGCCACCGACGTCAGCGGTGACGTCTACAAGACGTCCCGGCACCTGAACCTGCCCAAGGAATACGTGATGGTCTTCCGGGTGCTGCTGGGCTGCGTCGGTATCGCGGCGCAACTCGACGCGGAGGCGCCCTACCGCGCGATCATGTATCGCTGGGTGCCCGGACTGGAGGAGCAGCTGCCCGCGGCGGAGTGAGGCCGCCGGCGGCCAGCCGGTCTTTCGCCGCCTGCAGGCCGGCGCGCGCGGTCTTCCGGTCCACACCCCGTCCGACGGCCAGGGTCACCAGCAGCGACTCGGCCACCAGGTCGTGCGCGCCGCTCAGATGCCCGGCGATCGAGAGCATGGCCAGCCCGTGCACGGCGCTCCACACCTCACCCGCCATCAGCAGCAGGTTCCCGCCGTCGGCGTCCACCCCGCGCTGCAGCGTCGCCATCATCGCCTCGAACGCCCGCCGGCCGGCGGGCGAATCGGTCGGCCGCCCCTCGACGACCAGATTGCTCCGCCGCAGCTCGTCCCACTCCGGCGAGGTGTGCTGGAACATCAGCGTGTACAGCTGCGGATGCGCGGTCGCGAAATCCAGGTAGGCGAGCCCCAGCAGCTGCAGGTCGGCGACCGGATCGTCGCTGGCCGCGAATGATTCCAGCACCTCGGCGAACTCGGTGAAGCCGCGCTCGCAGACCGCGCCGGCCACCGCACCGACACTGCCGAACCGGGTGTAGACGGCCATCGTCGAGACCCCGGAGGCCGCCGCGAGGCCGCGCACCGTGAGCGCGGCGACGCCGGACTGACTGATGATCCGGTAGGCCTCGTCGACCAGACGGGACCGGATCGGATCTGAATCGGTGCCGGCTTCGCCGTCCGACTGCCCCTTGCGCATTTCCATAACACCGTTATGCTAGTCCTATAACGTGGTTATAGCCTGTCGCATGGATCACCCGGAGGCGAGAGTCATGGCAGCCAACCAGTTCCTGTCCGGCGAGTTCGCGCCGACGCGCGCCGAATACACCGTCTTCGATCTGCCGGTCACCGGCACCCTGCCCGAACAGTTGACCGGGCGCTACCTGCGCAACGGCCCCAACCCCGTCGCGGACGTGGATCCGGACACCTACAACTGGTTCACCGGCGACGGCATGGTGCACGGGATCGCCCTGGAAGCGGGCACCGCCCGCTGGTACCGGAGCCGGTGGGTCGATTCGGAGGCCACCTCGGCCGCGCTTGCCGACCGCGGCATCCACCGCACGCCACCGGACGGGGCCGGACGATCGTTCCTGCGCGGTCCGGGCGCCAACACCAATGTCATCGGCTTCGGCGGGCGCACCCTGGCACTGGTCGAGGCCGGGCTGGGCTGCGCCGAGCTGGGCACCGAGCTCGACACGCTGGACGTCTGCGATTTCGACGGCACCGTCCGGGACGGATTCACCGCGCACCCGATCGAGGACTCCGCCACCGGCGAACTGCACGCGATCAGCTACCACTTCGGGCTCGGCGACAAGGTGCGCTACACGGTGATCGGCACCGACGGCCGGGCCCGGCGGACGGTGGACATCACCGTCGGCGGCAGCCCGATGATGCACGCCTTCTCGCTCACCGAATCGTCGGTGATCATCTACGACCTGCCGGTGGTCTTCGACGCCCGCCAGGCGACCGACACTGTCCCCGGCCCCTTCCGGCCGCTGGCCCGCAGGGCCCTGAGCGCCGCGGTCGGTCGGCTGCCTCTCCCGCACGCGCTGATCGGGCGGAGGCCGCCGGGCGGCGCCGGTGCGCTGCCGTACCGGTGGGACCGGAGCTACCCGGCGCGCGTCGGCGTGCTTCCCCGCGACGGCTCCGATGCGGACGTCCGATGGATCGAGGTGGAGCCCTGCTACGTCTACCACCCGCTCAATGCCTTCGATCACGGCGGCGAGGTGGTGATCGATCTGGTGGTGCACCAGCGCACCTTCGATCAGGACCTGCACGGGCCCACCGAGGGGCATCCGGGTCTGGAACGGTGGACGCTCGATCCGGCCGCCGGCACCTGCCGGCGCACCCCGCGCTGGGATCGTGAAGTGGAGTTCCCGCGCGGCGACGAGCGGGTCACCGGCCGCGCCCACCGGACCGGATGGGCGGTCGTCACCGAGGGCGACCGGTTCTTCTCCGGAAACATCGTCCGGATCGGCGACGACGGTGCGGCCGCCACCCGCAGTTTCGGGCCGGGCACCGCGGCGGGCGAGTTCGTTTTCGTGCCGCGTTCGGACACGGCCCCGGAGGGTGATGGCTTCGTGATGGGGTTGGTCACCGATCTGGCGCAGGACCGGTCCCGGCTCGCCGTCCTGGATGCTCAGACGCTGGAAGACGTTGCCGCCGTACATCTTCCACAGCGGGTGCCGCCCGGCTTCCACGGCAACTGGCTGCCAGGCGAGACCGGCTGAGCGCTCGCCGATCGGCGAGCGTTCAGCCGGCGTTCTTGCGCGGCCGGCCGCGCGGGCGCTTACGGGCGATGACGGTGCCGCGATCGAAGATCTCGCCGCCCCAGACCCCCCAGGGTTCGCCGCGGTCGATGGCCTCGGCCAGGCACGGCTGCTGCAGCGGACACTCGCGGCACAGGGCCTTGGCGGCCTCCAGATCGGCGGGCTCTTCCGCGAACCACAGGTCCGCGTCGCCGCTCTGACACGGCAGTTCTATGCGTTGCGGGATCGTCAGATCCCTGGTGTCTCCCATCAGCGGGGAGTTCAGGTCGGTGATAGTCATACGGTGGGCTTTCGCGAGGAATGGGCATGGGAGTCCTTGCGCGATACCCCGGGCGGAGCAGAAGAGACGGCCCCGGGGAGTCGCTGACGCGATTCGCCGAGGCCGGGTGGTGACTGGATCAGTCCGTCGGATACTCGTGAAGGATCGACGGGCCGAAGGCCTCGGGGAATCGCCGGCGCGCTCGTGCAGCGGCGGGTACGCGTGCTGCAGCCAGATGGGCGCCGTGCCAGATGCTCTTCATCGGGGCGATTCCTTTCTCAAATCGATCAGCGAGTGAACGACGACCAGGTTACGCCGCAGACGATAGGCGCACAAACCATTTTCGACCTGCAGTTACTCCGGTCAGGCCCGGCTGCGGTGCGCGGCGATCACCTCGAGGACGGCCGGTCCGATCATCTCGATGCGCTCAGGCGTCATCCCGCTGATCCGCCTCAGGTCGTCGGTGCCGGCCGGCAGCACCCGCGCGAGTTGTTTGAGGGCGTTGCTACTACAGACGTTGACCTCGTGCAGATCGTTGTCGTCCGCGTAGCCCGTGCGCCAGTCCTTCAGCGCCTCGTAGACCGCCTTGTCCGGCCCCGACGGCGGCGCGGGCACACCCCCCTCGCCGGTCCCGCCGGTCGAGCCCGTCCCGCCGGTCGAGCGCAGTCGAGACCCTCTCGGATCGGCGGCCACCAGCCCGTCGAGGAAGCGGGACCGGCGGCGGGTGGCCGGACGGCCCTCGCTCCGGGCCAGGCTCCACGACAGGTGCAGGTGCTCGCGGGCGCGGGTGACGCCGACGTACAGCAGCCGCCGCTCCTCTTCGAGCTCGTCCGGCGTGCTGCTGGCCCGGCCGAGCGGCACCGAGCCCTCATGCAGACCGGTGAGCAGCACGGCATCCCATTCCAGGCCCTTGGCCGCGTGCAGGGTGGCCAGGGTGACGCCGCTCCCGGCATCACCGCCGGTTCGTGCCCGGTCGGTGAGCGCACCGACCACCTCGGCGAAGGTCGGCGTCGACCGTTCGGCGATCACCTCGTCGGCCAGCTCGGCCAGCTTGGCCATCTGCTGCCAGTTGGCGCGGGCCTGCGCGCCCGGCGGCGCGGCGTCGGCGTAGCCGAACGGCCGCAGCGCCGCCCGTACCGCCTCGCCGGGTTCCATCGGCGGCGGGTCCTGGCGGGCCAGGCCCGCCAGCCTCCGCAGCGCGGCCGCCACCTGGGGACGCTCGAAGAATCCTTTGTCACCGCGCACGCGATAGTCGACGCCGGCCGCGGCCAGAGCCTCCTCGTAGGCCTCGGACTGCACGTTGATGCGGTAGAGCACGGCGATCTCGCCGGCCGGCACCCCGGCGCGCAGCAGGCGTTTGACCTCGGCGACCACCGTCACCACCTCGGCGTTCTCATCCGGAAGCTCGGCGAGGACCGGCTCCGGGCCGTCGGCGCGCATGCCGACCAGCTCGAGCCGGCTCCCGGCCACCCGTCCCTTCGCCTGCCCGATGACACCGTTGGCCAGCGCCACCACCTGCGGCGTCGAGCGGTAGTCGCGTTCCAGGCGGACCAGCGCCGCGTCCGGGTAGGTGCGCGTGAAGCCGAGCAGGTAGTCGGGGGTGGCGCCGGTGAAGCTGTAGATGGTCTGGTTGGCGTCGCCGACCACGGTCAGATCGTCGCGGCCGCCCAGCCACGCCTGCAGCAGATGCTGCTGAATCGGGGTGACGTCCTGGTACTCGTCGACGACGAAACACCGGTACCGCGACCGGAACTCTTCGGCGATCGCCGGGTCCCCGCCCAGAATCTCGGCGGTGTAGATGATCAGGTCCTCGAAATCGAAGAACCGCTCCCCCGGCGACCCGAGTTTGGCCTCCTCGTAGGCGGCGAAGACCTGCGCGACCGTCTCGGCGCGCGTCGGCAGGTCGCGCCCGGGGGCGTGCTGCACGTAGCCGTCCGGACCGATCATGCACGACTTGGCCCATTCGATCTCCGCGGCCAGGTCGCGGATCAGTTCGCGGTCGGCGGTGTCCAGACCGGCGTCCCGGGCGGCGCGGGCGACCATCGGGAACTTGCTACTCATCAGCTCCCAGCGGGTCTGCCCCACCGCCAGCGGCCAGAAGTAGCGGAGCTGGCGCAAGGCGGCCGCGTGGAAGGTGAGCGCCGAGACCCGGCTGCCGGGCCCGGCGATGCCCAGGGCGGCCAGACGCTGGCGCATCTCGGCGGCGGCGCGGGCGGTGAAGGTGACGGCGAGGACCTGGCTCGGGTTCACCTGCCCCGAGTCCACCAGCGCGGCGATGCGGCGGGTGATGGTGCGGGTCTTGCCGGTGCCCGCGCCGGCGAGCACGCAGACCGGCCCGCGCGGGGCCAGGACGGCTTCGAGTTGCTGCGGGTCGAGGCCGTCGGTGATACCGGCGGAACTCGGTCGAGCGGTCATGGCCTCACGGTCCCATGCACCCCCGACAGGGCCGTTTCGTCCGCCGGCTGAGCGGGGCCGAGGAAGGAGGTCCGAGTCGAAGTCACGACGACAACACCGCATCATCCGCGTTCCGCGGAACGCGATACGCGATGCCTTCGACACAGCCCTTCACTGCGTTCAGGACCGGCTCAGGCAGCGAAGAACCAGGCCCGGCACCGCCACCCGACACCACCGGCTCAGGCAGCGAAGAACCAGGCCCGGCACCCCCACCCGACACCACCGCCTCAGGCGACGAAGAATCGGGCCCGGCGGGGCGGGGCGCCGGTGTACGGCTCGGGGTCAGAGCAGACCCAGTTCGGACATGACCTCACCGATGCCCGGGTTGGTCTTGGTGGAACCGTCGGCGAACTTGACCGTGGGCACCACGTGGTTGCCGCCGTTGACGCTGCCGACGAACTCGGCCGCAGCCGGATCGGCCTCGATGTCGATCTCGGTGTACTCGATCTCGTTGCGGTCCAGGCTGGACTTGAGACGTTTGCAGAACGGGCACCACGAGGTGGTGTACACAGTCAGATCGGCCATACCGGCCATTCTAGGGGCCGGGTCCGGGCAGCCGCCCAGCTGGTGATCAGCGACCGGGCGATGGACACTTGCGGCGGAAGCATCAGGGTCACCGGCCGATCCGGTTCGCCGTCCACGTCCGCACCCCAGTCCGCCTCCCGCTCCAGCGCCCGGTTCACCTCGTCTCGAGTGAACCACTGTGCCTGCGCCAGTTCCCCGTCCAGCAGCGCCAGCGGCTGGTCCGGATCGGCGATCACCTCGAAGCCGAGCATCAGCGATCGCGGGAACGGCCACGGCTGCGACCCGAGATAGTGCGGCGAATGGGCGACGATGCCGGCCTCTTCGGCCACTTCGCGGATCACGCACTGCTCCAGCGACTCCCCCGGCTCCACGAAACCGGCGAGGGTGGAGAACCACGGGTACGGCCAGGCGTGCTGCCGTCCCAGCAGGATGGCGTCGGCGCCGTCGTGGACCACCATGATCACCGCGGGGTCGGTGCGCGGGTACTCCTCGGTGCCGTCGGCGTTGCGCCGCACCCAGCCCGCGCGGTCGATGATCGTCGGCGCACCGTCCACCGGCGAGAACAGCGCCGACCGATGCCAGTTGAGCATCCCCAGGGCGGTGGCCAGCAGACCCGCCTCGTCCGGGGAGAGCAGGTGCGCGCCGGCGCGAGGATCGCTCAGCGGCCCGGGCACCTCGTCGCCGCGCAGCGCCCACAGGTGCGTCTCGCCGGAGACGCCGAGGAAGACGGCCTCCTCCGGCGGAGTCGCCGCCAGCTCGGCCGCCGGCGACCACCGCAGGGCACCGGTGGTCGGTCCGGGCCCGGGGTCGACCGGGTAGCGGCCGCGCGGATCGATCAGCAGCACCCGGGCCTGCTCCCAGCCCGCGGCGAGTTGTGCGTGCTCGGCCCGCAGGTGATCGGCACGATCGAAGTGGGCCTGAGACAGCAGCGGCGGTGTGAGGAACTCGAAGGCGGCCACAGCGCAGTCAGCCCCGCTCGCCCTGCCGGACGTACAGCAGCCGGTCGCCCACTTCGATCTCCTCGACCTCCGCGTCGCCCACCCGGTACAGGACGCCGTCGCGCACCACGCCCAGTACCAGGTCGCGCGTGTGCGCCGGCGAGCCGCCGGTTTCGGTGGGCTCCACCTCGCGCTCGGCGATGGCGTAGCCCTCCTCGGGGCTGAGCAGGTCTTCGACCACCTCCACCACCGACGGGGTGATGGTGGCGATGCCGAGCAGACGTCCCGCCGTCTCCGAGGACACCACCACCGAGTTGGCGCCGGACTGGCGCATCAGGTGGGTGTTCTCCGACTCGCGGATGGCGACGACGATCTTGGCGCGCGGATTCAACTCCCGCGCGGTGAGCGTCACCATCACCGCGGTGTCGTCTCGGTTGGCGGCGATCACCAGCGCGGAGGCGTGCTGAACGCCGGCCAGACGCAGGACGTCGGACTTGGTGGCGTCACCGCGGACGGTCACCAGACCGTCGGCGGCGGCCGCGTCGAGCGCGGCCTGATCGTCGTCGACCACCACCACCTCGCTGGGGCGGACGCCGTCGGCGACGACGGCCGCGGTGGCGGTCCGGCCCTTGGTGCCGTATCCGACGACGACGGTGTGGTTGCGCACCCGATTCCTCCAGTTCTGGATCTTGATCGCCTGCCGCGACCGCTCGGTGAGGACTTCCAGCGTGGTACCGATCAGCACGATCAGGAAGAGCACGCGCAGCGGGGTGACGAAGATGACGTTGATCAGCCGGGCGGATTCGCTGACCGGGGCGATGTCACCGTATCCCGTGGTCGAGAGGGTGACCGCCGAGTAGTACAGCGCGTCGAGGTAGGTGAGCGTGCCGCCCTTGGTGTCGCGGTAGCCGTTGCGATCGAGGTAGACCACGATCGAGCAGACGAACAGGGCCGCCAGCGCCCACAGGATGCGCCGGCCGATCGCGCGCGCCGGGCTGGTCTCGAGCTCGGGGATGCGGATGATGCCCACGAGTGCGTGATCGGGCTTGCCGACCAGGTCGCCGGTGCCCTGCTGACCGCGCCGCAGCCGTTTACGCATCGCGCGTCCTGGGAGTGCACGTCCTCACCCTGCGAAGGCTACTCGATCGGAGGTGGCCCGACGGCCAACAGCTCCGTCAGTTCCGGCACGTCCGGCAGATTGTCCGGTTCCAGCGTGTAGCCGTGCCGGACATAGACGAAGGCGGCCCGGACTCGGTGCACGTCCACCCCGCGCAGCCGCGCCCACGCGATGCGGTAGGCGGCCAGCTGCAGCTCCAGGGGGCGACGCCGGGCCGGTTCGGGCACCGCGCCGGTCTTCCAGTCCACCACCAGGAAGTCGTCGCCGTCGGCGAAGACGGCGTCCATGCGTCCGCGCAGCACCGTCGACCCGATGACAGTCTCGAAGCCCACCTCCACTTCCAGCGGGGTGCGGTCGGCCCATTCGGAGTTCAGGAAGGCCGCGCGCAGCAGATCCAGGTCGTCGTCGCCAGCCGTCTCGTCGGCGGCGCCGGGCAGCTCGTCCAGGTCCAGCAGCCGGGTCGCGCCGAAGCGGCGCTCCACCCACGCGTGGAAGGCCGTGCCGCGGCGGGCCGTCGGGTTCGGGCGGAACGGGACCGGGCGGCGCAGGCGCGCGGCGAACGCCGTCTCATCGGTGCCCAGCTCCACCAGCTGGCTCACCGACAGCTGCCCCGGCAGTTCCACATCCACGGCCTCAGCGCCCGAGCGCGTGCGTTCGTCCAGCAGCGCCCCGACCTCCTCACGCCAGGCCGCGATCTCCACGTCGTCGGTGTCCGGCGGCGGGAGCGGCACCAGCGCACGCTCGGCGCGGGCCTGCGCCACCGCGCGGGCCGCCTCGATCATCCCGGCGCGCCGGTCCCCGAGCCGGTCCACCGGCCACTGCGCGCTGACCGGCTCCACCGTCAGCGGGTTCTGGGCGCCGTCCTCGGGAGCAGGCGCATCCAGATCCACACTCAGCGCGGCCGAATCCGCGGCGCGGACCAGCTCCACCAGTTCGGTGAAGAACTCCGAGCCGCCGCGCGGTTTGTCGCCGGTGGCCGACCAGTGGTGCGCCGACACCAGCAGCGTGTCCTTCGCCCGCGTGAGGGCGACGTAGAGCAGCCGGCGGTCCTCGTCCAGGCGCCGCTGCTTGATGGCCTCCTTGTGCGCGGCGAGCGCCTCCTCGAGTTCCTTGCGGTCCCCGACCCCGCCCAGCGCGAGCGCCGGGAAACCTTCGCCGCCGTCACCGGCGAGGTCGCCGCGCAGCGCGGCCGGCAGTTCGCGGGCCGAACCCAGCCACGTGGTGTCCGCTTTGGCGCTGGGGAAGATGCCGCGCGCCAGGTGCGGCACGGCCACGACGTCCCACTCGAGGCCCTTGGCCGCGTGCACGGTGAGGATCTGGACGCGGTCCTCGGCGACCTCCACCTGCCCGGCCTCCAGCCCCTTCTCCACGGCCTCGGCGGCATCGAGGAAACCCAGCAGTCCGGGCAGCGTGGCCCCAGGACGCTCGGCGTAGGAGGCCACGTACTCGGCGAAGGCGTCGAGATGTTCGCGGCCGGTGATGGCGCCGCGCATCCGCCGGGCCCGCAGCTGCGCCTCCACGGCGACGCCGATGGTCTGCTCCACGTCGGCCACCAGCTCCGGCAGCGGCTGACCGATCCGGCGGCGCAGGCCTTCCAGTTCCCGGCCGAAGGCGCGGATGCGCTGGTGGCCGGCCGGCGTGTAGCGCTCGGCCCGGCCCGGATCGACGAGGGCGTCGCCCAGCCCGGCGGCATCGACCGATTCGGCGGGCAGCGCCGCGGCGAGGGCCTCGTCCAGATCCTCGCGGGTGGCGACGGCCCCGGCGACCGGCTCGACCCGGGCCGCGGCGAGTTCGCGGGCGCGCCGCCACAGGGCCGCCAGATCGGCGGCACCGAGTTGCCAGCGTGCGCCGGTGAGCAGCCGCATGGCGGCGGCGCCGGCCATCGGGTCGGCCATCAGGCGCAGCGTGGCGACGATGTCGGTGATCTCCGGGACGTGCAGCAGGCCGCCGATGCCGACCACCTCCACCGGAATGCCGCGCGAGGAGATCTCGTCGGCGAGCGGCGCCGAGTCCTCGTTGCGGCGCACCAGGACGGCGACCGTGGGCGGCGGCCGGCCCTCGTCCTCGGCGGCCCGGTAGGCATCCTCGACGTGCCCGGCGATCCACGCGCGTTCGTCGGCGACGGTCTCGGTGAGCGCCAGCCGCACCGTGCCCTCCCCGGCGCCGTCGCGCGGGCGCAGCGTCGACACGGGCACGCCGCGGGCGCGCAACTGCGCGGACACCTCATTGGCCAGATAGAGCGTCCCGGCGCAGTTGCGCCAGCTGGTCAGCAGTTCCCGGCGGGGTGCCGGGGTGCCGTCGCGCCGCGGGAAGTCGGTGGCGAACCGCGGCAGGTTGGCCGCCGACGCACCGCGCCAGCCGTAGATCGATTGGATGGGGTCACCGACGGCGGTCACCGCGATCGGCGTCCGGCCGGCCCCGCCGAACAGCGCCGAGAGCAGCAGCCGCTGGGAGTGGCCGGTGTCCTGATACTCGTCCAGCAGCACCGCCTTGATCCCGGTGCGCTCGGCGTCCACCACCTCGGGGCGGGTGGTCACCAGGCGTGCGGCCAGTGACATCTGGCTCCCGAAGTCGAGGGCGCCCTGTTCGGTCATCTCCGCGCGCAGGGCCGCCACCAGCGGCAGGAACTCTCGGCGCTCGTCGATCACCGTCTGCACCCCGCGCAGCGCCTGGCTCGGCTCGGCTCGCTGGCGCGGCCCTTTGGGCAGGGTGTCGATCATCGAGTACAGGTCGCCGCCCGCCGCGGCGAGGTCGGTGTCGTCGACCAGATGCTCGGCCATCTCCGAGTACAGGTTCAGCACCGCTTCGGTGACACTGGCGGGCACCTTGGCGGTGTTGAGCCGGTGCGGCCACGCGGCGACGACGCCGAAGGCGAGCTGCCACAGCTCGGTCTCGCTGAGCAGCGTGGATGACGGCTCCACCGGCAGCAGAAGACCGTAGTCGGCGATCAGCCGTCCGGCGTAGGCGTGGTAGGTGCTCACCTCGGCGTCGGCGCTGCGCAGCACCCGCGCGAGCTCACCGCCCGGGTCCCACTCGAGCAGGGCGGGCGAACCGGCCAGCATCGCGAGCCGGCGGCGGATCCGGGCCCCGAGTTCGCTGGCCGCCTTGCGGGTGAAGGTGAGGCCCAGGATCTCGTCCGGGGCCACCAGCCCGTTGGCCACCAGCCACACCACGCGCGAGGCCATCGTCTCGGTCTTTCCCGCCCCCGCCCCGGCGACCACCAGCATCGGTTCCAGCGGGGCCTCGATCACGTCGACCTGCTCGTCGGTGGGCGACGGCAGCCCGAGGGCGGCGGCCAGCGAACGGGCGCCGATCAGTTCGGCACCGGAATCAGTCATCGGTCACCGCCTTGCCCCGCAACTGTGCCGGGCAACTGGTCACCAGTCCGCAGTGCTGACACCCCGGGTTGGTGGCGGCCACGAAGCCGGGCCCGATGCTCGCGCGGGCGGCGCGGCGGACCACACCGATCCACTCGGTCACCTGCTCGGGGGTGAGCGCCTCCTGCGCGCGTTCGGCGGCGCCGGTCTTGCGGTTCGGGGTGGCCACGTAGACGAGCCGGCCCCCGCCGGTGGTGCCCGCCGGCAGGCCCTCCACCCCGCCGAGCAGCAGCGCCAGCTGATAGGCGGCCAGCTGCGGGTGCTCGGCGGCGTCGGCGGCGGTGATCACCGTCTTGCCGGTCTTCACGTCGATCACCACGGGGCGGCCCAGGTCGTCGGTCTCCAGCCGGTCGATGCGGCCGGTGAGCTTCACTGGCAGGTCGTCGGGGCGCCCGTCGTCGCCGGTGCCGGGCGGGACCTCGGCTTCGATGTCGACCTCGACGGCCGCCTCGGTCAGCTCCGACCGCGAGAACTCCAGCCAGTCGCGGAAGTTGACCAGCATGGACTCGGCGCGCTGCAGTTCCCGCTCGCTGAACCAGGCCGCCGGCGAGGACACGCGGTCCCAGATGTCGTGCAGGGCGGTGGTGACGTCGGCGTGGTCGAGTTGCCCGGCGACCGCCTGCACCAGGGTGTGCACCAGGGTGCCGGTGATCGCCGGCTCGGCATCGCCGTCGCGGCCACCGTGCCGTTCCAGCATCCAGCGCAGCGAGCAGCGGCTCAGCGATTCCACCGTGGACGGCGACAGCGTGCGCGGGCCCGACTCGGGAGTCCACAGCGGGGCGCTGGTCGACGGGTCGAGCAGTCCGTACCACTGCGCCGGGTCGGCACCGGGCACCTCCGCTTCGGCGAGGGTGGCCAGCAGTTCGGCGGCCGCCGCGCGCCGCTCGGCCGAGGTGTCCGGGTCCACCAGGGCCGCGCGCAGCTCGGCCACCATCGACGGCAGCGACAGCAGCCGCCGGATGCCGCCGTCGAGCGGCACCTCGTCGGCGGCATCGCCGTGCAGGAGGTGATCGGCGCCGTAGCCGCCGAGGGCGTCGGCGATCTCCGGGACGAATCGGGACGGTGAGGCATCGCCGGTGCCGTCCTCCACGGCGGTCACCAGCAGCTGTCGCCGGGCCCGCGAACACGCCACCAGCAGCAGGCGCCGCTCGTCGGCCAGCAACTGGGCGTTGCGGGAGAGCGTGTCCACCGCCTGCGCGTCGAGTCCGTCGAGCAGGTCCACCAGTGCGGGGGTGCCCAGCACGCTGCCCCGGCTGCGCAGCGACGGCCACAGTCCGTCGAGCACCCCGGCGACGGCCACCACGTCCCATTCGCGCCCGGCCGCCGAGTGCGCGGAGAGCAGCTGCACGGCCTCACCGCCGGCCGCGGGAGTGCGGGATTCGCGCGGGATCTGCAGCTGGCGCAGGTAGTGCAGAAAGCCCTCCACACCGCCGGCGGGCAGATTGTCGGTGTAGGAGGCGGCGGCCTCGAACAGCGCCAGCATCGCGTCCAGATCACGGTCGGCCTGCTCACCCGAACGGTCCCCGCGCAGCGACCGGCGCAGCCAGGTGCGTTCGAGCCCGGAGGCCTGCCAGGCGCGCCACAGCGTCTCCTCCACCCCCACCCCGGAGGCGTCGGCGGCCCGCGCCGCCTGCACCACCGTCAGCGCCCGCACCAGCGGCTCGGCCTCGAACTCGGTGAGGCCGGTCAGGTAGCGCTCGCCGAGTGCCGGGTCGGTGAGGGCGGCGGCCAGCGCGGTCAGCGAATCGGGCGGCTCACCGGCCGCGTCCTGTTCGTGCAGGCGCCGGATACCCCGGCGCAGGCGACGCAGCTGACCGGGGCCGGCGGCACCGATCGGCCCCGACAGCAGCGTCACCACCTCGTCCGGGCCGAGCGGGTCGGTCGCGCTGCTGGCGCGCAGCCCCAGGACGAAGGCCTCGACGGCCCGCTGCCGGTGCAGCGGAAGATCGCTGACCGGGGTCACCACCGGCACCCCCGCCGAGGAGAAGGCGCGGCGCAGCGCCGGCAGCGCCCGCGGCACCGAGCGCACGATCACCGCCATCTGCGACCACGGCACCCCGTCGAACAGGTGGGCGCGCCGCAGCAGGTCGGCGACCGCCGTGGCCTCCTTGGCCGCCGACGAGAAGACGCGCACAGCGGCCGTGCCCTCGCCGTCGGCGGCCGCCGGGTACGGCTGGGAGCGGGCTCCCGGGAGACGGGCGGCGAGGGTCTTCCCGACCACGCTCACCTCGCCGGCGCCGCGGTGACCGTCGGTCAGTACCACGTCGCGCCCCTCGGGCAGATCGGCGAAGAAGCGGGGGCTGGCCCCGCGGAAACCGTAGATCGACTGGTCCGGGTCGGCGGCGATCACCGTCAGGTCGGTGCCCGTGCCGATCAGCTGCACCAGCCGGGCCGCCTGCGGATCCAGGTGCTGGGCGTCGTCGACCAGCAGGCAGCGGATGCGCGAGCGCTGGGCGGCCAGCAAGTGCGGGTCCACGGCGAACGCGGACAGCGCCGAGCCCACCAGTTCGGCGGCGTCGACGGCGTGCGGCACCGACTCCGTCGCGTCCACCCCCACCGCACCGCGCAGCAGCATGGTCTGCTCGTACTGCGCGAAGAGGGTGCCGGCCGCGACCCATTCGGGGCGGGAGTGCTTGCGCCCCATCGCCGTCAGGTCCTCCGGGCCCAGACCCCGTTCGGCCGCCCGCATCAGCAGGTCGCGCAGCGCCTGCGCGAAGCCGTCGGTGGCCAGCGCCGGGCGCAGCGTGGGGGGCCAGTAGGCGGCGCCGTCCTCGATGTCTCCGGCCAGCAGTTCCCGCAGGATCACGTCCTGCTCGGAACCGGTGATCAGCCGCGGCGGCGGATTGCCGTGGTCGGCGGCCTGCAGCCGCAGCACCGCGAAGGCGTAGGAGTGCACGGTCCGCACCAGCGGCTCGCGCAGCACCGCCCCCGATCGCGGACCGCCCGCCGCCAGCACGCGCCGGGTGATCTCGGTGCGCACCCGGACCGCCGCGGCGCGGTCGGCGGTCAGCACCAGCACCGACTCGGGATCGGCGTCCTCGTCGAGCAGCCGGGCGACGGCGGCGTCGACCAGGAGTGAGGTCTTCCCGGTGCCCGGTCCGCCGCGCACCCGATAGGGATGCCACGGACGGTCGGGGGCGGCCTGGCGAGCCGGACTCAACAGCGGTCCGGCGGCCTCCGGCCAGGTGCGCGAGGGCAGCACGAACGACGCCTCCGAGGCGATCAATCGAGTCTGTGCGGTGCCCATGTGCCCATGGAAGCACGCGCCCCCGACACCGTCGCCGGTTCCCCCTCCGCCCGCGGGCCGCGGCCGCCGCCCGACGGCCCTCGATAGGCTGAACCGCATGATCTCCGCCCTGCACACCCATCGGTTCGGACCGGCCGGTGCACCGACGGTGCTGGCCCTGCACGGCCTGACCGGTCACGGCAAACGGTGGGGGCTGCTGGCCCAAGACCACCTGCCGGACCTGCACGTTCTGGCCCCCGACCTGCTGGGCCACGGCCACTCCCCCTGGACGCCGCCGTGGTCGATCGACGATCACGCCGCCGCGGTGGCCGCCGTCGTCGACCGGGAGGTGCACCCGGCGCAGCGGCCGCTGGTGGTGGTGGCCCATTCCTTCGGCAGCGCCGTGGCTCTGCGCCTGGCGCACACGCGTCCCGATCTGGTGAAGGCGCTGGTGCTGCTGGACCCGGCGCACGGGCTGGCGCCGGAGCGGGCGATGGCGATGGCCGAGGCCTCGGTGGCGCACTGGGGTTACCCGGATGCCGAGGCCGCCCGCGCCGCCAAGTGCGCGGAGGGCTGGGCCGCGGTGCCGCCGGAGATCCTGTCCGGCGAGCTGGCCGACCATCTGGTCGAGCACGACGGCGGTGTCGCCTGGCGCGTCAGCGTCCCGGCCGCGGCGACCGCGTGGAGCGAGATGGCACGCCCGGCGCTGCTGCCGCCTGCGGGCGTGCCCACCCGGATCGTGGTGGCCGACCGCGTGCAGCCGCCGTTCGTGGGCGCCGACTATCTGGCCCGCTGCGCCGCCGAGCGCCCGGACACCGTGCGGGTGCAGCACGTGGACACCGAGCACATGGTGCCCTTCCTGGCCCCCGACACGGTCGCCGGCCTGATCCGGGAGGTGCTGGCGCCGTGACCGCGCGGCGGGCGGGCAAGGTGACCGATGCGCAGGTGGAACTGGTGCGGTCGATGATCGCGGCGGTCCCACCCGGCCGCGTCACCACCTACGGGGATCTGGCCGAGCGGGCCGGTCTGTCCAGTCCGCGGATCGTGGGCTGGATCCTGCGCACCGACGGCGCCGACCTGCCGTGGCATCGGGTGGTGCCGGCGTCGGGCCGGCCCAGCGCCCCGCAGGCCGCCCTGCAGCTGACCCGACTCGCTGAGGAGGGGGTTCCGATCGACGACGGCCGCGTCCTGCTGCGGCGCTGCCGGCTGACGTCAGACGAGGAGCCGGACCTGGTCGACCACCCGGAGCAGTCCGGGTAGCGCCCCGGAGGTGGAGCGCGGATGCAGCGCGTGCACGGCCAGCCGGAACATGGCGGCGCGCAGCAGCATCTGCGGCCACTCCTCCTGATCGGCCCAGCGCTCGATCAGTTCGTCGTCGGCGCCGCCCCAGGCGAGTGCGTCGATCACCACCACTGCCGAGGCCCACGGGGCCGGCCGCCAGTAGGGGACGATGTCGGTGATCGCCGGTGCGGCGGCCCCGGCGAACAGCACGGTGCCGAACAGGTCGCCGTGCACCACCTGCGGCGCGAGCTTCACCGGGCGGCGCAGCCCGGCGAGGGTCTTGAGCGCGGCGACGGACTGCTCACCGTCCTCGCCGCTCGGTTCGGCCATCCCGGCGGCGCGGGCGGAGCGCAGCGGCACGTCTTCCCAGGCGGCGCGATCGGCGGCGTTGAAGACGTCGACGTCGTTGAACGGCGGGGCCGGCGGCTGCAGCATGAACCGCGGCCGGTCCAGTTTGGCCAGCGCCCCGTGCAGCCGGTCGGCCACGGCGAGCACCTCGTCGTACCGCGGCTCCGGGCTGCCGGCCACGTAGGTGTCCGCGCGCCAGCCGGAGACCACGTAGCGGCCGTCGGTGGCGCGCAGGGGCCGGGAGATCCGCATGCCCTCCACGTACAGGTTCTCGCGGGCGGCCGCCGACCAGGCCGCGCGGGCGTGATCGGGCACCAGCGACAGCACCACTTCCCCGACGCGCCAGCCGACTACTCCGCTGCCGTCCATGGCGATGGGGGGATGCGCGGTCAGACCGAAAGTGGTCAGCACCTGTTCCGGTGGCGCGGCGATCGTGGTCACGATGCAGAACACTACCTACGACCTGGCCGATCGCCGGGGTGCCACACCGTCGAACACGCGAGAGGAGCGCCACTGCGGCGGCCGCGCGGGCGCTCTCAGTAGGTCGGCAGCTCCGGATCGATCTGGTGCGCCCAGGCGGTGATGCCGCCGGCCAGGTGCACCGGCCGGTCCAATCCGGCCCGGCGCAACGCGGCGAGCGCCTCCGCCGAGCGGATACCGGTCTTGCAGTAGAGGACCACGGGACCGTCGTGCGGGATGTCGGCGATCGCGGTTCCGGAGACGATGCCGCCCAGCGGCACCAGCCTGGCCCCGGGCAGCGCCACGATGTCGAACTCCACCGGCTCGCGGACGTCGATCAGCACCGGCGGCGCGGGGCCGTCGATTGCGGCGCGCAGCTCGGCGGGGCTGATCGTCGCATCCGCGGCCACCGCGACGGCCTCGTCGCTGACCACACCGCAGAACTCGTCGTAGTCGATCAGCCCGGTGATCGGCTCGCGCGCCGGATCCTGACCGAAGCGCACCGTCCGGTGAGTCATCGCCAGCGCGTCGTACACCAGCAGCCGGCCCAGCAGCGGCTCGCCGATCCCGCAGATCAGCTTGACCGCCTCGGTGCCCATCAGGGAGCCGACGGTGGCGCAGAGCAGCCCCAGCACCCCGCCCTCGGCGCACGACGGGACCGACCCGGGCGGCGGTGCCTGCGGGTACAGGTCGCGGTAGTTGAGGCCGCGCCCGTCGGGAGCGTCCTGGTAGAAGACGGTCACCTGGCCGGAGAACCGGAAGATCGAGCCCCACACGTACGGCTTGTGGGCCAGCGCCGCCGCGTCGTTGACCAGGTAACGGGTGGCGAAGTTGTCGGTGCCGTCGACGATCAGGTCGTAGCCGCGGAACAGCTCGACGGCGTTCTCGGCGGTCAGCCGGGTCTCGTGCACCTGCACCCGCACCAGCGGATTGATCGCGGCGATGGAGTCCACGGCCGAGGCGGTCTTGGGCCGGCCCACGTCGGCGACGCCGTGGATCACCTGCCGCTGCAGGTTCGACTCGTCGACCACGTCGAAGTCGACGATGCCGATCGTGCCCACTCCGGCCGCGGCCAGGTACAGCAGCGTCGGCGAGCCCAGCCCGCCGGCGCCCATCACCAGGACGCGGGCGTTCTTCAGGCGGCGCTGCCCGGTGGTCCCGATGTCGGGGATGATCAGGTGCCGGCTGTAGCGGGCGATCTCGTCCCGGGTGAGTTCGTCGCCGGGGGCCACCAGCGGCGGCAGCGGTCCCGTCGGGAGGCTCACGGCACGCTCACTTGTCGGGGTACGGCCAGGCGTTGGCGCGGCAGGTGAACGTGCGGTTGGCCTCCATGTCCGGGTCGAGCGCCATGATCTCGCTGTTGGCGGTCCCGAAGGTCTGCTGCATCATCACCGGCGCCAGGGCCCCGTTCTGTTCGCACGGCAGGTGGTGCTCGTAGCCGATGCCGTGTCCGACCTCGTGATTGATCAGGTACTGGCGGTAGGTCAGGTCGTCGCCGCCGAACGCGGAGGCGCCGCGGATCCAGCGGGCCTCGTTGAGCACCACCCGGCCGTCCGGCGGGTAGAAGCACGAGGTCTCGAGCTTGATCTGGTAGCCGCACAGTTCCCGGGCGGTGTCGGTGGAGGTCAGCGAGATCCGCAGATCCGGCTCACCCCTGTCGATGCGGCGGAAGGCCACCTTGTCGCCGCCGATCCAGCTCTTCGGGTTGGCCAGCGTCGCGTCGACCAGTTTGGCGAAGGTCTGGTTGCCGCCGTAGTCCTGCCGGTTGAGGCCGTCCTCCACCTCGACGGTGTAGGTGTACACCTCGTCGCCGGAGCCGACCTTGTCGGTGGTGCCGGGCACCACGGAGAAGACGCGCTCGCCCTTGGTGGTGAACGGGCCACCGCCGGGCAGCGCACCGGCCGGCAGTGCGGCGGCGGCGATGTCGTTGTGCGGTGCGCCGATCGGGGTGGTCTCCTTGGTGACTTCGACGTTGCGCGATCTCGGGTCGATCGGCGCCGCCGTCTCCTCGTCGCCTCCGCCGTCGTCGGTGATGGTCACCACCAGCAGAGCGACGGTCAGGACGGCCAGGACGGCGATGGCGTAGGCGCGCCAGCCGTAGGAGCGCACAAAGCTCCCGATCGCCCCGCGCGGGCGCTTGTCGGCGTCCTCCTCGCGGTCGGCGATCGGGTCCCAGCGTGCGCGCAGCGGCTGGTCGGGCCGCGGGCGCCGGGGCCGCGTGGGCCCGGGCGGTGGAGTACCGGTCACGTCACAACTGTCTCATAACGGCGCCCCTGCACCGTGCATCCACCCCTGCCGCAACGGTGAGCACCCGCACACCCGCCGGCGGGCGCCGAGTACTCTGCTAGCCATGCCAGCCGCCGATGTCCCCGCCACGCGCGGGGACGATTCCCCCGCGCACAACCGGACCAGTACCCGCCTGCCGCGCAGCGCGCGCCGTCGTCAGTTGCTCGACGCGGCCAGCGAGATCTTCGTCGAGCGCGGATACCACTCCGCGGGCATGGACGAGATCGCCTCGGCGGCCGGAGTCAGCAAACCGGTGCTGTACCAGCACTTCCCGTCCAAGCTCGACCTGTACATCGCCGTGGTCGACAGCCACGCCGAGAAGCTGGTCTCCGATGTGAACCGGGCGCTGCTGACCACCACCGACAACCATCAGCGCGTGCGCGCGGCGGTGGGCGCCTTCTTCGACTTCATCGACGAGGACAACTCCGGCTACCGGCTGATCTTCTCCTCCGATGCGAAGGATCCGGCGGTGATCCGCCGGGTGGAGGGGGCCACCGAGGCCTGCGTGGACGCGGTCTACGGCCTGGTGATGACCGACTCGGGTCTGGACCCGCACCGCTCCCGCATGCTGGCCGCCGGCCTGGTGGGCGCCAGCCAGGTGAACGCGCGCTACTGGCTCGAGGCCAGCCGTCCGATCGCGAAGGAACAAGCGGTCGAGACCACCGTCGCCCTGCTGTGGCAGGGCCTGTCCGGGGTACCGCGCATCTCCTCGCCGGAAACCGGCGAGGACGACTGACACTCGGGGCCGCGGCCCCGGCGGAGCCGGCTCAGGCCGCGCCGAACCCGACCTTGCGGCCCTCCGGGTTGCCCACCTCGACGTAGACGATCTTGGCGGTGGGCACCAGCACGCGGGTGCCCTTGTCGTCGGTCAGTTCCAGCACACCGTCGCCGGCCTCCAAGGCGGCCGCGACCGACTTGTACACCTTGTCGGCGCCGTCCTTGGACGTCAGCGACAGTTCGCGGGGGCTGTTCTCGACACCGATCTTGACCTCAACGCTCATGAGGACGAATCCTACTGCAGCACCGGCCCGGTGCCGCGCCCCCGCTCGCCGCGTTCGCCCAGGGCGCAGCGCGGCCCGGGGGCCACCGGGCCGGGCGACCGCGTCAAGCGAGCGACAGCGCCGCCATCCGTTCGGAGTGCCGCTCGGCGATGGCGTCGAAGAAGACCGAGGCGGTGGCCAGCGAACCGGTCCCCGCGAACAGCAGATCCATCACGTCCTCGTCCTCGGCCAGCACCCACTGCATGTGGGTGATCGCCTCGCCGAGGAGCCGGCGTCCCCACAGGGCCAGCGGGGACGCGATGCGCGGATCGGCGGCCACGGCCGCCCGGACCTCGTCGCGCACCCAGTCCGACGACGTGGTGCTCGCCATCACCTCGCGGAACACCTCGCGGGCCTCCTCGGGCAGCGTCTGCACCATCTCGGAGAAGAAGTCGGCGGTCATGCCGTCGCCGATGTACAGCTTCACCAGCACCTCCAGCCACGAACTGGGATCGGTGACGCGGTGGTACTTGTCGAAGACCTCCCGGTGCGCGTCGATGGCCGCGTCCACGCCGCCGCCGGCGCGCGTCACCTGATCGGCCAGCACCTCGAAGTGGGCGATCTCCGAGCCGGTCATCCGCATCACGGCCACCCGGTCGGCCGTGGTGGGCGCCTTCTCCGCGTCGTGGACCAGGCGACGCACGGCGGAGTACTCACCGGCCAGAAAGATCTCGTACAGCTTGAGCACGGCGGGGCTTTCCGGGGCTTCGGGGGTGTTCGGCATGGGAGCAAGCGTAAGCAAAGCGCTACACTGTGACCAGACGTAGGCCGCAGCCGGGTGAAGATCCGCTGTGCCCGTCACATTGAGCGCGCACCGAATTCGCTCGCGCCGGCGATCGCGACTACTCGTCCCGCCGGACCCGTGGAGCCTTGCGAGTGCGTGCACGACGCACACGAGAGGCACCCCGAAAGCATATGACCACGGAAATCACCGTCGACGCCGCCGTCGACCCGGACGACGACGTCCAGACCACCATCCTCGCCGAGGACCACCGGTCGCCTACCTTCGCCGAGCTCGGCGTCGACGCCGCGATCGTCGCCGCCCTGGAGGCCGACGGCAAGACCCACACCTTCGCCATCCAGGAACTCACCCTGCCGCTGGCGCTCGCCGGCAGCGACCTGATCGGTCAGGCCCGCACCGGCATGGGCAAGACCTACGGCTTCGGCGTTCCGCTGCTGCACCGCCTGGTCCACGCCGCGGACTTCGGCCTGCGCCAGCCCGACGGCACCCCGCGCGCCCTGGTGATCGTCCCGACCCGTGAGCTGTGCGTCCAGGTCTACGAGGACCTGCAGGTGGCCGCCAAGGGCGTGCGGGTCACCACCGCCGACGGCGCCGACCGCCCGCTGGCCCTGACCGCCATCTACGGCGGTCGACCCTACGAGTCGCAGATCGCCGAACTGCAGTCCGGCGTCGACGTGGTGGTCGGCACCCCGGGCCGCCTCCTGGACCTGGCCCAGCAGGGTCACCTGGTGCTGGGCAAGGTGCAGATCCTGGTGCTCGACGAGGCCGACGAGATGCTCGACCTGGGCTTCCTGCCCGACATCGAGCGCATCATGGGCGCACTGCCCACCCCCCGCCAGACCATGCTGTTCTCGGCCACCATGCCGGGACCGATCGTGACCCTGGCGCGCACCTTCCTGACGCAGCCGACGCACATCCGCGCCGAGCAGGCCAACGACTCGGCCGTCCACGAGCGCACCACCCAGTACGTCTACCGCGCCCACGCGCTGGACAAGGCCGAACTGGTGGCCCGCATCCTGCAGGCCGACGGCCGCGGCGCGACGATGATCTTCACCCGCACCAAGCGCACCGCGCAGAAGGTGGCCGACGACCTGGCCGAGCGCGGCTTCTCCGTCGGCGCCGTGCACGGCGACCTGGGCCAGGTGGCCCGCGAGAAGGCGCTCGGCAAGTTCCGCGACGGCACGATCGACGTTCTGGTCGCCACCGACGTGGCCGCCCGCGGCATCGACATCGACGACGTCACGCACGTCATCAACTACCAGTGCCCCGACGACGACAAGACCTACGTGCACCGCATCGGCCGCACCGGCCGCGCGGGACGCACCGGCATCGCCATCACCCTGGTCGACTGGGACGAGCTGCACCGCTGGGCGCTGATCGACAAGGCCCTGGGACTGGGCATGCCCGAGGCCGCCGAGACCTACTCGACGTCCGCGCACCTGTCCGAGGAGCTGGGCATCCCGGCCTCGGCGACCGGCCGGATCGGCCGCCCCGCCGGCACCTCCTCGGTCGACCGCCAGCAGGCCCGCCGCGAGCGCGAGGCCCGCAGCGACCGCCCCGCGCGCAACCGCCGCCGCACCCGCGGAGGCGGGTCCGGCGAGAACGCCGCCGACGGCCAGTCCGGCGGCTCGGCCCCCACCGCCGGCGACTCCGGAGCCCAGACCGCCGAAGGCGGCGCTTCGCGTCCGCGCCGGCGTCGTCGTCGCCGCTCGGGCGGCAAGCCCGCCGGTGACGGTGCCGCCTCGAGCGCACCGGCCACCGGCACCGCCGAATAGCACCGCAGGCACCCGTCCGCGTTGGCCGCCCGCATCGCGCCCGAGCGCCGCACCCGGCTCGACCTGGTGATCACGGCGCTGCTCGTCGTCGCGGCGCTGGCGGCCGCGCTGATCCTCTGGTGGACCGCGCCGGCGCGCAGCACCGAATCGGTCACCGCCGAGCAGGAGCCCGCCACTCCGCTGCCCACCGAGAGCCTGCCCACCGAACTCCATGAGCTGTGGCGGGCGCCGTCGGGGGCCACACAGGTGCCGTCGGTGGGCAAAGCCACCGTCGTCACCGGAGACGGCGGCACCATGACCGGCCGCGATCCGGCCACCGGCGACGAACTGTGGCACTACACCCGCGACGCCGAGCTGTGTGCGGCGGTGGCGGCCTGGCCGGGCGGCGAGAACGACGCGCTCGGGGTCTACCGCAACAGCCGCGGCTGCAGCGAGGTGACCGCACTGGATGCGGGCACCGGCGCCCGCAAGGGCAATCGCAGCAGCGACGCCGACGCCGAGATCACCCTCTCCTACGACAAGACCTTCGCCCTGGCCGCCGGCGACACCCGACTGGAGACCTGGGGCAGCAATCTGGTCCGCGGCATCGAGTACGGCCGCGTGGACGCCCCGGTGAATCCCGATGTGGCCCCGGAGCGAGACCGGTGCCGGCTGTTCTCGGCGGCCTCCGGCGGTGATCGCGTCGCGGTGATCGAACGCTGCGCCCCCGACACCGGCTATCGCCTGACGGTCCTGTCGTCCACGCTGACCAGCGAGGAGAAGGTCCGCGAGTGGGGCTCGCACCAGATCACCGACACCAGCCACGGCGCGCCGCCGGTGGTCGTGGCGGTCACCGACGACACCGTCTCGGTCTACGACGGCGGTGCCGACTCCGGCGCCGACGCCGGACCGACCGTCCGCCTCTTCGGCGTCGACGCCGTGCAGCAGAGCGCGCGCACGGTGGAGGGCGAGGCCACTCCCCCGACCGGCAGTCTCCCGCTCACCGCCCGCGCCCTGGTGACGTACTGGACCGGGCGGTCCACGGTGGTGCTCGACGGCGGCACCGGCCAGCCGCGCATCCAGATCAGCGACACCATCGGACCGGGTGAGGTGGCCACCGGGCTGCTGGTCCCGGTGGCCGGCGCGGTCAGCGTCCGCGACCCGGTGAGCGGCCGCGAACTGCGCCGCATCCCCGTCGACCGCGGCGACTACACCGGGATCGTCTCGCTGCGCGTGCTGGGCCCGTACGTGATCGAGCAGCGCGGCGACGAAGTGGTGGCCCTGGGCCCCCGGCCCGAATGATCACCGGGCCGGCGGCGAGTCAGAGGGACAGTTCGAAGGTCTGCAGCGGCTTGCCGTTCCAGTGGCCCCACAGGTTCTCGGCGAGTTCGCGATAGGCGGTGGCGCCCTTGTTCTTGCGGCCGCGCATCACCGACGCACCGGAGGCGGAGGCCTCCGCGAAGCGGACGGTCCGCGGGATCGGCGGGTTGACCACCGGCAGGCCGTAGCGGTCGGAGATGTCCGAGAGCACGTCCCGGCTGTGCGTGGTGCGCGCATCGAACAGCGTGGCCACCGCACCGAGGATGGCGAGCTCGGGGTTGGTGATCTGCTGGACCTCGGTGACGGTGCGCAGCAGCTGCCCCACGCCGCGGTGCGCGAGCGTCTCGCACTGCAGCGGCACCACCACCTCGTCGGCGGCGGTCAGCCCGTTGAGGGTGAGCACGCCCAGCGACGGCGGGCAGTCGATCAGGATCACGTCGAAATCCTGCGCCACCTCGGCCAGCGCACGCTTGAGCGCGTACTCGCGGCCCGGCCGCATCAGCAGCAGCGCCTCGGCGCCGGCCAGGTCGATGGTGGCCGGGAGCAGGGTCACGTTGTCGTCGGTGTCCAGCAGGACGTCGGCGATGTCCTGGGCGCCGAGCAGGACGTCGTGCACCGATTCGGTGATGGCGTCGGGGTCGTGGCCCAGGGAGAAGGTCAGGCAGCCCTGCGGATCCAGATCCACCACCAGGACCGAGACGTCGAGGTCGGCCAGAGCCGCACCGACGGAAGCAGTCGTGGTGGTCTTGGCCACCCCGCCCTTCTGATTAGCGATGGCGAGCGTGCGCGTCATGCTCACACCCTAGTGGAATGCCCTGCTCGGACTCCCTCAGGCGTCCGGCGGCAGCGAGTCGGCGGCCAGATACTGCAGTGACACCGGCGCGAACAGCAGGCCGAGCACCACCACGACCACCGCCAGCAAGGGTGCGCCGAGCAGCGGCTGATGGCTGTCGGTCAGCAGCGACCACGCGACCGGGATCAGCAGGATCTGGGTGATCACGCCGATCGCGCGGCCCCAGCGTCGCCCGTGGTAGAGCGCGATTCCGCCGGCCAGCACACCGCCCCCGATTAGCACGAACCACACCGCGGTGCCGTAGCCGCTGATGAAGTCCTCATGGTGGTCGCCGCCCACCGCACGGATCACGAGGTACACGGCGACCGCCACGGCGAGCGCCCCCTGAACGGCGATCACCCCGCCGGCCCAGCGCAGGGTCAGCGGCACGGCGGACCAGCGCGGCTGAGATTCGGATTCGCTCACGCTGACAGCCTATTGCCGACACCCGGGCCGGGCACGCCCGGGATCACCGGTAGGCTGAACCCTCGTGCGCGTCATGCTGGTCACCAATCCGTTTGCCACCTTCACGACCCCCGCGGGTCGGGACACCCTGGCGAACACCCTGAGTGCTCGCTACGACGTCGATGTCGAACACACCACCCACCGCGGCCACGCCGGTGAGCTCGGCGCCCGGGCCGCCGCCGAAGGATACGACGCCGTGGTGGTGCACGGCGGCGACGGCACCGTCAACGAGGTGGTCAACGGCATTCTGGGCACCCCCGACCGCAACGATCCGGTGGATCCGGCGGCGCTGCCCGCCGTCGGCGTGATTCCCGGCGGCAGCGCGAACGTCTTCGCCCGCGCTCTGGGGATCGACCGCGATCCGATCGTCGCGACCGCCCAGCTGATCGACCTTCTCGACTCCGGCAGCCGCCGCCCGATCAGCCTCGGCCACACCCTGAACCGCTGGTTCCTGTTCAACGCGGGCATGGGCATGGATGCGATCGTGGTGCGCCGGATGGAGGACAAGCGCCGGGCCGGCAAGCGTGCCACCGCGCAGCGCTACTTCTTCACCACCGTCTCGTCGTTCTTCTCCTCGTCGGTGACGCCGCCGGTGTTCACCGTGCAGGTGCCCGACCGGGCGCCGATCGAGGGCGTGCGGTTCGGTTTCGTCAGCAACACCGGACCGTGGACGTACTTCGGCGCGCGACCGATCGCGACCAATCCGGGCACCGATTTCGACCACGACCTCGGCGTCTTCGCCGCCACCAGCGTCGGGGTGCTGCGCAACATCATGCTGGGATCGAAATTGCTCAGCGGATCCGACGATCCGCAGGCCGCGCACCTGTTCCGCGACGACGACGTCGAGTGGGTCCGGTTCACCGGCGACGAGCCCGCCGACGTGCAGATGGACGGCGACTACCTGGGTCTCCACACCTCGATGAACTTCGGCTGCCGCCGGAACGTGCTGCACGTCGCCGCCGCACTTCCGTGAGCCCGGCCACACCATCGGCGCAGGTCACCGGCTCGTTACCCGCCGGTAAGCATGGATTCAGCTGATTGCCAACCCCTTGTGATCTATCCGGCAATCGCGGATTAACCCTAGCCAAAGCCCTCGACAGGGTAGTACAACGGTTACAGACAGCAAAACAGCACCCCCTGCGCGCCCCCTGGGACTGCGCCTGCTAGGTGAGGCACCTGCTGTTTCACAGCCCGTAAACCAACGAGCTTCATCGTGCCACGACCGTGGTGCGCCTGAAGTCATGCCCCAAGGAGTAGAGAAATGGACTGGCGTCACAAGGCCATCTGTCGCGATGAGGATCCGGAACTGTTCTTCCCGGTGGGCACCAGCGGCCCGGCCATCGCGCAGGTCGCCGATGCCAAGCTGGTGTGCCAGCGCTGCCCGGTGACCGCCGACTGCCTGAGCTGGGCACTCGAGACCGGCCAGGACGCCGGCGTGTGGGGCGGCATGAGCGAGGACGAGCGCCGCGCGCTGAAGCGCCGCAACGCCCGCACCCGCGCCCGCAGCGTCGTCTGAATCTCCGCTCCCTGAGAGCACTTCCCGCGGACACCGTTCCCGGGAGACGAACATAGAGCCCGGCCGTTCTCTTCACGGCCGGGCTCTGTGCATCCCTGTCCTCACCTGTGGCCAGGCTCCGGATCCGGCGGTGTCAGTGCAGGGGGATCTCGAGTTCAACGGTGGTCCCTCGCCCGCCGGGGCCCGGTCCGATGCGGATCTGCCCGCCGAGATCGTTGGAGACCAGCATCCGCACGATCTGCAGACCGAGACTGTTCGACGACGTCAGATCGAAATCCGGGGGCACGCCGGCACCGTTGTCGGTGACGCGCACGGTGAGCCCGCGCAGGTCGCGTTCGCCGTCGATCACGATCGAGGCATCGGCGGCCGCCGGTTCGGTGAAGCCGTGCTCGATCGAGTTCTGCACCACCTCGGTGAGGACCTGCACCAACGGCATGGCGTGATCGGCCGGCAGCACCCCGAGACGACTGCCGCGCCGCACCTGAGGGGCCGCGGCGCCGCCCGCGGGCGACCAGACGTCCACCAGGGTGGGGATCAGCCGGTCGACGACGGCGTCGAGGTCCACCTCTTCGTCGACGCTGCCCGACAGCATCTCGTGCACCAGCGCGATCGATGAGACGCGGCGGACCGCCTCGTTGAGCGCCACGATGGTCTCGGTGCTGCCCGACCGCCGCGCCTGCAGCCGCAGCAGCGCCGAGACGCTCTGCAGATTGTTCTTCACCCGGTGGTGGATCTCCCGGATGGTGGCGTCCTTGCTGAGCAGGGCCAGGTCGCGGCGCTTGACCTCGGTGACGTCGCGGATCAGCACCACCGCGCCCCGGGTGGTGCCCGCGCCCCGCAGCGGCACCGCGCGGAGCAGCACGCTGGCCCGTCGGGCGTCCAGTTCCATGCGCAACGGCAGTTCGGCGGCGGGCAGGGCGGGTTGCCCGGCAGCACCGCACGCCGCGGTCAGCATGGCGGCGACGTCCACCGCGTCGAACGGATCGGTGAGCAGTTCGGCGACCACGTCGGGCAGCCGGACCGATCCGAGGTCGGCGGTCCAGCCCATCCGGTGCACCGCCGACAGCGCGTTCGGGCTGGCGTACACCACCCGGCCGTCCGGGCCCAGCCGGATGAACCCGTCCCCGGCCCGCGGGGTCGACAGGCCCAGCGAGTTGGCCTCGTCGAGCGGAAAGCTCCCGGCCACCACCATCTCGCACAGTGCCTGGGCGGCGTCCCGGTAGGCCGATTCCAGCGGGGACGGCGGCAGCGTGTCACCGGCGTCGCCGGCGCGGCCCAGGACCGCGATCACCTGGCCGTCGAAGGTCACCGGCACCGCGATCCGGTCGATCAGGATGCCCGCGAACCGCCGGGGCACGTCGTCGCGCTCGATCCGCCCGCTCGCGAATGCCTTGCCGACCAGCGGATTGACTCCCTGGGGGCTGGCGGGCGCGTCGACGCGGTGACCCACCTCGTCGTGCTGGAACAGGGTGGCTGCGGTGTTCGGCCGCACCTGGGCCACGTAGACCAGCTGACCGTCGGAGCCGCGCACGGCCAGCACGTAGTCGGCGAAGGACAGGTCGGCGAGCAACTGCCATTCGGCCACCAGCCGCTGCAGATGCAGCGCGGCCGGATCGGAGAGCGCGGTGTGCTCGGCGAGGAGGTCGTGCAGTGTCGCCATGTCTCGGTGTCCTCGCCGGCCGCGTCAGTCGCGGTAGGTGGCCAGGACGTCGCCGGCCTGGACCTGGTCGCCCGGGGCCACTTTGACCTCGGCGAGGACGCCTGCGTACTCGGCGAGAACGGGGATCTCCATCTTCATGGAGTCCAGGAGGACGATGGTGTCTCCGACGGCCACCGACAGGCCCGGCTCGGCGGGGACCTCGAGAACCGTAGCGACGATTTCTGCGACCACGTCTTCGACCATGCCCTCATCGTATGGCATCCGATTACCGCTGATCTGCAGCGTCGTGACAGAATCAACGGTGAACTTCGCCCCTAGACTCGAGGAGGCCCGTCATGGGTAAGCGCGGACGCAAGAAGCGTGCACGGAAGAAGAACGCCGCGAACCACGGCAAGCGGCCCAACGCCTGAGCCTTCCGCTCAGCATGGACCACGTCGGCCCGGCCCCCTTTTCGGGGCCGGGCCGACGCGCATCACGGATCAGCGGAGCGGCGCGAGGTGATCGGGGCTCAGCGGTCGCCGTCGGTGATGATGGTCTGCCGGACCACCACGGTGCGGCGGATCTCCACGCGCAGCCGCTCCCGCAGGCCCTCGGGCGCCGCCTCGCAGCACTTGCGCTGCAGCAGCGCTTTCAGTTCCCGCTGCACCGCGTAGTGCTCGAAGCACGACGGGCACTCCTCGAGGTGGCCCTGCAGGCGCTCCCGGGCGCCGGCATCGCATTCGTTGTCCAGCAACAGGAAGATGTCGGCCAATACCCCCGAGCAGTCGAGCTGCTCTCCGTACGACGGTGTCTCGTTCGCGCTCATCGGGTCGCCTCGCTGGTGGTGCGGCCGATCCCGCGTTCACGGGCGACGTCGGCCAGTAGTTCCCGCAGCTGCTTGCGGCCGCGGTGCAGACGCGACATCACGGTGCCGATCGGCGTGCCCATGATCTCGGCGATCTCCTTGTACGGGAGGCCCTCGACGTCGGCGTAGTAGACGGCCATCCGGAAGTCCTCCGGCAGCTGTCCGAGGGCGTCCTTGATCTCGTTGTCCGGCAAGGCATCCAGCGCCTCGATCTCGGCCGATCGCAGGCCGGTGGAGGTGTGCTCGGCACTCGCCGCGAGCTGCCAGTCGGTGATCTCGTCGGTCGGATACTGCGCGGGCTGGCGCTGCTTCTTGCGGTACGAGTTGATGTACGTGTTCGTCAGGATCCGGTACAGCCAGGCCTTGAGGTTGGTGCCCTCCCGGAACGAAGAGAACGCCGTGAAGGCCTTGACATAGGTTTCCTGGACCAGATCTTCGGCATCGGCCGGATTGCGCGTCATGCGCAGGGCGGCACCGTAGAGCTGGTCGAGCAGGGGCAGCGCATCCCGCTCGAACCGGGCGGTGAGCTGCTCGGGAGTCTCCTCCGGAGCCGGCTCGGCTGGCGTATCGGCTGGCGACACCGCAATCCCTTCGCTGAAGACATGCTCTACCAAGTCTAGCGAGTCCCGCAGCGGGTGCTGCGGGGCAGTCGTGTCGAGAGTTGCCGCAGTCACGACGTCCTTCACCTCCGGTATCGGCTTTCCCCTGTCCCAACAACGCGGTGCCCACGGTTGTTCCGCCCGTCGGTGATCGCGTCCGTTACCGCCCCGCCGGGCGTGGGGTGAGGACCGCGGGCGGGCGTGGGACAATGCAGACATGTGCGGACGGTATGCGGTGACGACGGATCCGGCGAAGCTCGCCGCCGAGATCGACGCCCGCAACGAGGTGCCCGACACCGACGAGGTGACGCCCGACTACAACGTCGCACCGTCGACCACCGTGCTGACCGTCGTCGACCGGCACGAGAGGGGCGAGGCCGCCGAGCCCGTCGACCGCCGGGTGCGCGCGATGCGGTGGGGCCTGATCCCGCCGTGGACCAAGGAGTTCGGCAAGGGTCCGCTGCTGTTCAATGCGCGCGCCGAGACCGCAGCCACCAAACCGGCCTTCCGCGCCGCCGCCAAGAACAAGCGCTGCCTGTTCCCGATGGACGGCTGGTACGAGTGGCGCAAGGGCCCGGTCGGCCCCGACGGCAAGCCCACCAAGATCCCGTACTACATGTCGCCGCGTGACGGCTCCCGGTTGTACATGGCCGGGCTGTGGGCCGCCTGGCGCTCCCCCGAGGCGCGCGAAGCCGGCGACGACGACGCCTGGATCTCGTCGGCCACCATCCTGACCACCGAGTCGGTGGGTGCGCACCGGGAGATCCACGACCGGATGCCGCTGGTGATGCCGTACGAGTACTGGCACGACTGGCTGGACCCGGACCGGCCCGTCGACCCGGCGCTGCTGGAACCGCCCGCCCCCGAACTGGCCGACGCCATCGACATCCGAGAGGTTTCCCCTCTGGTCAATCGGGTCGCCAACAACGGCCCCGAACTGTTGGAGCCCGTCTCATGAGCACCTCCCGCCCCGGTCCGCTGCAGCGCGTCGGCTACCTGCTGGGCCGCCCCCTGCCCGAATCCATGCGGGACTGGGTGGCCAACGACATCACCGGGCCCCGGCACGTCTGGCGCTACTTCGTGCGCGGCCTCATCCCGTTCGTTCCGATCGCCGTGGCCCTGTGCTTTCTGCCCGCGTCGTGGATGGTGCGCGCCGGCATGGTGCTGCTGCTCGCGATCCCGCTGATCTACTTCCAGGTGGCGCTGATGAACATCTACCGCCGTCACCTGCTGCGCAACAACGGGCTGGATCCGCGCCTGGCCGACAAGGTGAAGATCATCCGGCTGTCCGAGGCCGAAGAGCTCTACCGGCGCCAGCATCGCCCCTCGGTGTCGTCGGCGCCGTACGACGTCCCCGCCGCCGCCCCCGGGGTCGACTCGCCGGAGATCGAGGGCGTCGTGGTCGAACCGGCCGAGTCCGCCCCGTCGCACGTCTCACCCCGCCGGTCGTAGGACAGGGATCCGGGGTAGGCGGGTCAGACGTACATGGGTCAGGCGTAGGTGGGTCAGGCGTAGGTGGGTCAGGCGTACGTGTAGTCGTCGAGGGGGAAGGTCTCCATCTCCCGGAGGGTGGACCGGGTCGACGACGGGCGCAGGAGCGTGGCCTCGCCGTGCTGGTTGAAGTAGTAGCTGCGCGACCCCGAGCAGTCCCCGGCGTAGAACACCGACGAGTCCAGTGCGTGCGTGGAGCGGTCGAGGAACTCGGTGTTGGCCTCCTCGGTCACCTCGAAGGTGTCGGCCTTGCGGCGTCGCAGTTCACCGAAGAGCCGCGCGATGTGGCGCATCTGGCCCTCGATGGTGGTGAAGTAGCTCAGCCCGCTGTAGGAGTACGGGCTGTTCAGGCTCAGGAGGTTCGGCATCTTCGGGACGGTGATGCCCTCGTACGCCTGGAACCGGCCCTCCCGCCACCAGGGCCCCAGGTCGCGGCCCTCGCGGCCGATGATCTGGAATGCCGGGAAGTTGGTGTCCCACAGATTGAATCCGGTGGCCAGCACCAGGGTGTCGATCATCGTCTTGTGGCCGTCGTCGGTGACGATGCCGTCCGGTTCCACCCGCGCGATCGACGACGTCTGCAGGGTGACGTTCGGCCGGTTGAAGACCCGGAAGTACTCGTTGGAGAACGTGGGCCGCTTGCAGCCGAAGTCGTAGGCCGGGGTCAGCTTGCGGCGGGTGCCGGCGTCGCGGACCTGGGCGCGCAGGTGCGCCTTGGCCAGCAACGCGGCCATCTTGTTACCCGGCTTGGTCTGCTTGAAGTGCAGGACGCCGAAGACCATGAGCGCCTCCAGCAGAGAGGTGTTCACCAGGCGCGCGGCCTTCTGGGTCAGTGGGACCTTGGCGAACAGGTTCTGCACCGGCGCGGGAATCGGGAAGTCGACCTTGGGCACCACCCAGATCGGCGTGCGCTGGAAGACGGTGAGCGCGTCGGCGTCGCGGGCGATCTCCGGAATCAGCTGCACCGCGGTGGCACCGGTGCCGATCACGGCGGCGCGCTTGCCGGTGAAGTCGTACCCGTCCTGCCAGTCGGTGGTGTGGATGATGTCCCCGGCGAAGGTGTCGATCCCGGGGAAGTCGGGCGTGTGCGGCTGCGACAGGAACCCGGTGGCGGTGACCAGGTAGCGCGTGGTGCGGCTGCCGCCGTCATCGGTGTAGACGGTCCAGAGGTGATCGTCGTCGTCCCATTCGGCGCGCTGCACGGCCGTGCCGAACTCCATGTGCCGGCGCAGGTCGTACTGGTCGGCGATGTGTTCGGCGTACTTCTTGAGCTCGGCGCCGGGCGCGAACAGCCGCGACCAGTACGGGTTCGGCGCGAAGGAGTACGAGTAGGTGACCGAGGCGATGTCGACGGCCAGGCCCGGGTAGTGATTGACGTGCCAGGTGCCGCCGAGGTCGTCCTCGCGTTCCAGAATGGCCAAGTCCGTCAGCCCCTGCCGCTTGAGTTCGATCCCTGCGCCCATGCCGCCGAACCCTGCGCCGACGATCACTGCGTCGTAGTCGGGTTTCCGGTTGGTCATGCGAGACCCGCCTTTCTGTGTGCGGCCACGACTGGACTGTCTGTGACTTTGTTTCACAGTAACTCAGGTCACGGCTGCGGTCACAGACCCAGAACCCCGGGATCGAAGATCTGCGCGGGGTCGACGGCGTGCGGGATCCGATCGGTCGGCCAGGTGGCCGCACGGGGTCGGCGAGCCGCCGCCGGATCACGACGGCGGCCGCTTCAGCTGGATTGCTTGGTGTTGATCAAACTCATCAGCCACAGCAGAATGCACGCACCGCCGAGGCAGGTGAGGAAGCTGAAGATCCAGCCGCCCTCGTCGACGTTGACGCCGATCCATGCGAGCAGGAAGCCGCCCACCAGGCCGCCGATCACGCCGACGACGATGTTGAGCAGCAGTCCCATCGAATCGGCGCGCTTCATCAGCTTGGACGCGGCCCAGCCGGCGAGCCCGCCGATCAGGATCCAGCCCAGGATGCTCAGTGGCAGCATGCGAACTCTCCTCGCGGTGAACGGTCAGTGCCTCAACGTTAGCCCCCGCCGTCCTCGCCGGTGCGGAGGCTAACCTCGGGGCATGGCCCACAAGATCGTCGCGACGCAGTACGGAGAGCCCACCGCATCGGTGGAGCTGATCGAGGTCCCCGAACCCGAGCCGGGTCCGGGCGACGTGGTGGTGCGGGTGACCGCGGCCGGGGTGAATCCGTTCGACGCCAAGCAGGTCACCGGCCGGATGGGAGCCGACCCGGACAAGCTCCCGCTGTCGCTCGGCGGAGAGGCGGCGGGCGTGGTCCACGCCGCGGGCGCCGAGTCCGGATTCGCCGTCGGTGAGGACGTGGTGGTCTATCCGGCCGCCGGCGCCTACGCCGAGTACGTGCTCGCCCCGGCGGCGAACGTGCACCGTCGCCCCGAGGGGCTGGGCGAGGACCAGGCCGCGGCGCTTCTGCTGGCCGGGGTCACCGCGGCGGACATACTGGCGACGCTGGAAGTGACCGGCGACGACGTGCTGCTGGTGCACGGCGGCGCGGGCTCGGTCGGATCGATCGTCACCGCCCGCGCGCTGGCGGGCGGTGCGACGGTGATCGCGACCGCCTCGCCGGCCAACCACGACTATCTGCGCTCACTCGGCGCGATCCCCGTCTCCTACGACGGCGATCTGGCGGCCGCGGTGCGCGCGGCGGCCCCGGCCCCGGTGACGGCGGTGTCCGACACCGCCGGCACCGATCAGGCGATCGACGTGTCGCTGGCTCTGGTTCGTCCCGACCGGATCGTCAGCATCGCCGCGTGGGGGCGGACCGGCGACGGGATCACCGTGATCGGCGGCGGCACCGAACGGTCCCGGCGCCAGCGCCGCGAGGCGATCCCCGGCCTGCTGGACGACGCGGCCGCCGGACGGATCGTCGTGGAGATCGCCGGGACGTTCCCGCTCGCCGAGGCCGGGGCCGCGCTCGCGGCCGTCGCCGGCCCGCATCCGCGCGGCAAGTACGTCCTGCACCCGTAGGGCACGGGCCGCATCAGCGGCGTAGCAGGCGTCGACTCTCGACGCGCGTCAACTCTTGGTGAAGGCCTTGAGGACAGTGAACGCGCCGACCACCACCAGGGCCACCACCAGCAGCCACAAGGCCGCCTTGAACAGTGACCAGCCGATGGAGACCAGGATCAGGACGCCGATGACGATCGCGAGGATCTTCCAGAACGAAGTGCCGGTGGAGTTGGGAGTCGAAGTAGTCATGACTCCACCGTGCCCTGCATCGGTGCCGGTGTCACCAGCACGGGCCCGATCTCGGTGAAAGATCGGGGTCCTCCCCCACCCCGACGCGGGCCGGCCCCGGATGATCGAACGGAGCCGGGTGGGTCACCGGCGGAAACCTCGCCGCGGGGAATAGTCCCGCCCGGCGCGGGACTTGAACCGGATATGACTACGGTTCCAGACATCACCCTGAACGACGGCGCCACCATCCCCCAGCTCGGTTTCGGCGTCTTCCAGATCAAGCCCGAAGACACCGCCCGCGCGGTGCTCGAGGCCTTCGAGGTCGGCTACCGCCACATCGACACGGCGCAGATGTACGGCAACGAGCGTGAAGTGGGGCAGGCGATCGCCGAATCCGGCCTGCCGCGCGAGGAACTCTTCATCACCAGCAAGCTCAACAACGACAGCCACGATCCCGCCGCGGCCCGCGAGGCCACCGCCCGCTCGGTGGACGCCCTCGGCGGCCCGATGGACCTGTATCTGGTGCATTGGCCGATGCCCGCGGTCGGCGACTACGTCCAGACCTGGCATGCGATGGAGGCGGCCCGCGACGCTGGGCAGACCCGCAGCATCGGTGTCTCCAACTTTCAGATCCCGCACCTGGAGCGGCTGCTGGCCGAGTCGGAGACGGTGCCGGCGGTCAACCAGATCGAGGTGCACCCGTATCTGCGGCAGGACGCGGTGCGCGCCTTCAACCGCGAGCACGGCATCGCCACGCAGGCCTGGTCGCCGATCTCCCAGGGCGACGTTCTCGACGATCCGGAGTTGCTCGCGCTGGCCGGCGAGACCGGGCGCACCGTGGCCCAGGTGGTTCTGCGCTGGCACATCCAGCGCGGCGACATCGTCTTCCCCAAGTCGACCTCTCCCGCCCGCATGGCCGAGAACTTCGACATCTTCGACTTCGCCCTGACCGATGCGCAGGTGGCGCGGGTCGACGCCTGCAACATCGACCGCCGCCGCGGGCCGGACCCCGACGAGATGAACTGGATTCCCGGCTGATCGCGGGCCGCCGCGCGCCTCCCGGCGCGTCGGCGCGGGACAATAGACTCGCTGCCATGGAGTTCTCCCGGCGTGCGGACGCCGTCACCCCGTTCTATGCGATGGAGTACGGCCGGCGGGCCGCCGAGCTCGAGGCCCGCGGCGTCCACGTGGTGAAGTTCAACATCGGCGAACCCGACTTCGGTGCGCCGCCGGCCTTCCTCGAGGAGATCCGGCGGGTCAGCGACGGGCGCCCGCTGCCCTACACCGGTGCGATGGGCACCCCGGAACTGCGCGCCGCGATCGCGGAGTTCAGTCGCGACCGGCTGAGCGCGCCGATCGCCCCCGAACGGGTGGTGGTGACCACCGGCGCGTCGGCGGCGCTGCTTCTGGCGTGCGCGGCCCTGATCGATCCCGGCGACGAGGTGCTCGTCGCCGACCCGTCGTATCCGTGCAACCGGCGCTTCGCCGAGAGCTTCGGGGCGCGGGTGCGGCTGCTGCCCACCGGCCCGCAGACCCGATTCCAGATCGACGCCGACGCCGTCGCCGCCGCCTGGTCGCCGCGCACCCGCGGCGTCATGACCGCCACTCCGGCCAATCCGACCGGGACGTCGATCCCCTACGACGACCTGCTGGCGCTGACCGGGACGGTCGCCGATCGCGGGGGCTGGCGCATCGTGGACGAGATCTACCTCGGCCTGGCCGACGATGCCCCGGACGGCACCGCGCCCCGCAGCATCGCCGCGGCCGATCCGGGGGCGATCGTGGTCAACAGCTTCTCCAAGTACTTCGGCATGACCGGCTGGCGGCTCGGCTGGATGGTGGTGCCCGAAGAGATGATCCCCGTCGCCGAGAAGCTCGCTCAGAACTTCTACATCTGCCCACCGACGGCCGCCCAGGTGGCCGCGCTCGCCTGTTTCACCCCGGAGACCATCGCCGTCGCCGAGCAGCGCCGCGCGATCCTGCAGCGGCGCCGCGCGCTCGTTCTCGACGGTCTGGCCGCGATCGGGCTGACCGTCCCGGTGGCGCCGGACGGGGCGTTCTACGTGTACGTCGACGTCTCGGGCACTTCTCTGACGGCCTCGCAGTTCTGCGACCGGGCGCTGGAGGAGGCGCACGTCGCGCTGACCCCGGGCAAGGACTTCGGCGAGATCGGCGCCGAGACCTATGTGCGGTTGTCGTATGCGACGGGTGAGGACGACCTGCGCGAAGGCCTGTCCCGCCTCGGCGGGTTCCTCGCCGCCCTGTGACGGTCAGCCGGTGGCCGGCGGCGTCGTCGGCGGGGTGGTCGGCGGCGGCGAGGCGGCGACCGCGGGCTGCTTCGGCGCCGTCGTCGACTGCCCCTGAGCCACCGTGGCCTCGGCGGCGAGCGACTCCGAACTGATCCGCAGCTTCCGGCCGGTGATCCGTCGGTAGACGTATTCGAAGACGAAGCTCAGGACCAGCACCGCGAGCAACGTGATCCAGGTGCTCGCCTCCCCGGAGGTGATCGAGTAGTAGAGCAGCAGCCCGAACAACGCGGCGTTGAGCACCACCGAGGCGATCAGCAGGTAGGCCTTGGCGCCGGTCTGCCTGCGCACCTTGATGTGGCCCAGGCTGACCGAGCCGTAGACGATCAGGAACGCCAAGCTGGCCATCTGACCCACCGCCGAGAGCGGAAAGAAGACGACGAACAGGCAGGTCAGAACACCCGCGGCCACCAGGCCCCAGGTGCCCGAACGCCACACTCCGCGCGCGAAGTCGGCCGGCATCTCCCCGGATTTGGCGACGGTGAAAGCCAGGTTCGCGTTGCCGTACAGGGTCGCGTTGACGCCCGAGGCCGTCGCGAGGAGCGCCGCGGCACTGATGATGATGAACCCGGTCTGGCCCAGGACCGCGCGGCCCGCATCGGAGAGCACGTGCCCGGCGTCGGCGTCGATCTGCTTCAGACTCATCACCATCACCAGCACCACCGCCACCGCCACGTACACCGCGATCACGATCGCCAGCGACGAGTACATCGCCCGCGGCAGTTGCTTCTTCGGATCGGCCATGTTGCCCGCCGAGTTGGTCACCACGCCGAATCCCTCGTAGGTGACGTACAGCATGCCGGCGGCGATCAGGATGCCCAGCACGCCGTCCCCGCCGACCTGATCGGTGAAGTTCGACGGCTGCGCCTTCATCGACGCGAAGACCACGAAGCCGACGATGATGATCAGCTCGACGCCGATCACCAGCATCTCGGTGCGGCCGACGGTCTTGGCGCCGATGAAGTTGACGCCCATCAGGAACAGGACCAGGCCGACGCCGATGGCCTTGCCGGCCAACTCGTTGTCGTCGAGTCCGGTCAGGTGCTGCATGTAACCGGCGAAACCACTCGCGTACAGCGCCATCGCGATGATCCAGCCGAGGAACTGGAAGACGTTCAGGCCGCCGGCCACGATGCCGTCGCCGAAGCAGCGGATCAGGAACTCGGCGGCGCCGCCGCGGCTGGGGAAGCGCGCACCCAGCTTGGCGTAGGAGTAGACGCTGAACAGTGAGACCAGACCGCCCACCAAGAACGACACCCAGATCCACACACCGGCGGTGCCGGCCGCCAGACCGACCAGGGTGTACAGCCCGGCACCCATCATGCCGCCGACACCGATCGCGGTCGCCGCCGGAACTCCGATCTGTCCACTCCGGGCCATGTGTGATCCTCCCCTGACCCGCTGCCGGATCCCCCGACCGTTCGCGGCTCGATATTACCGAGCGGCGTCGACGATGCTGAGCAAAGCCTCGATCAACTCCACCTGCGCCGGATTGACCTTCCGGACCGCGGCCTCGACGTCGAACCACTCGGCCCGATCGATTTCCGGGAACGTTGCGACGGTGCCCGAGCGGGGCGGCCAGATCATGCTGAAGGTGTTGCTGCGCAAGGCCGCCGGGTCCAGGTCACCCTCCAACGCGAAGCCGGTCACGTACTTGCCGCTGCGCAGCCGCACCCGTCCGAGGTCGATAGCCTTCCCGACGGGCGCCGCCTGTCCGGTCTCCTCGGCGAACTCCCGCCGCGCCGCGGTCAGCGGATCCTCACCGGGCTCGACGATCCCCTTCGGAATCGACCACGCCCCTTCGTCCTTGCGCGCCCAGAACGGGCCGCCCGGGTGCACCAGCAGCAGACGCAGTCCGTCGCCGCTGCCGCGGTACAGCAGGATTCCCGCACTGTGCTCGGCCATGCGATCCACCGTAGTCCGGCGCCGGTCTCGCCTACGGTGGCACACATGGAGATCGTGACCAGCCGGGTCCTGCTGCGCTCGGCCGACCCCGAGGCCCTCACCGACTTCTACCGCGACGTTCTCTGCCTGCCCGTGGCCCGCGAGTACCCGGGTGGAATCGTCTTCTACGCCGGTGCCGGCTTGATCGAGATCCCCGCACACCTGGCCGCCGACACCCCGGCCGCCGGCGACATGCTGTGGCTGCAGGTGCGCGACGTCGCCGCCGCCCGGGCCGAACTGGCCGCGGCCGGTGTGCCGATCGCCGCCGAGCCGGAGACCAAACCGTGGGGCCTGATCGAGATGACCGTGCACGACCCCGACGGACGGAGCCTGATCGTGGTGCAGATCCCCGACGACCATCCGCTCCGCCGCGACCTGCGTTGACCGTCAGTCCTGAACTGATCGTCGGGGCAATGACGCGAGCAGGATCTCCGCCACCGGCCCGGGCTGTTCCAGGGCCACCGAGTGCCCTGCCCCCGGTACCGCATGGTGCTCGCCGCCGGTGGCGGCCGCGATGTTGCGGTCGGAGATCGGGGGCGGGTAGGCATGGTCTTCGGCGCCGGCGATCGCGATCACTGGAACCGGGCAGTCGGCGAGTTCTTCGACGATGCGTTCGCGATAGATCACATTGTGGGCCGAGTCGCCGATCGCACCGGTGAGCGCCGACATCTTGCCGCTCCAGTGCTCGATCAGGCTGCCGCCGGCGGCCAGGCTCGAGTCCCCGAACATGATGTGCAGCAGGCTGTCGATGAGGGGGGCACCCCCGCGGAGACCCAACTGCTCCACCAGCGGCGCGAACGCCTCCAGCTGATACTCCTCCTCGGCCGAGGACCCGAGCGCAGCGACGCTCTTGAGGAGGTCGGGGCGCCGCGCCGCCAGCCGAAGGGCCACGAATCCGCCCATCGAATTGCCCACGAAATGCACGCGCGGCAGATCGAGCGCCTCGATGAGCCCGGCAGCATCCGCGGTGAGCTCGTCCATCGTCTGTTCGGCTCGCGTCGCGGTGCTGCTCGCCCCTTGCCCACGATGGTCGTAGGCGACCACCCGGTGTCCGGCGGCCACCAGGAGCTCGGTGAGCGGATCGAACATCGTGTGGTCGAAGAACAGCGAGTGACTGAGCACGAATGTGTCGCCGGCGGCCGGTCCGGAATCGACATGGGCGAGCTGCGCGTCACGCACGGAAACGGTCTGGACGGGGAGCATGGCAGATCCTTCCTCACGACCGGTGACGGTCGTCACAGGTACTATCCGAACCGTATGCGCCGTCGGCGGAGCACACCTCCACGCACGCGCACGGTCCCTGCGTCATCGCGCACGATGCGCCGAGAGGAGTCGAGGATGCTGTCGTCGAGGAGTCCCGCGTACGAAGTCGCGGACTACTCGACGGTCCGCGATTCTCCGGAGGTCCGGTTCGAGGCGTGGACCGATCATGTCCGCGAGAACCACGGCGGATTGACGCTCACCGCAGACGCACGCCCCGGGTTCACCGGCCGCACCAGGGTGCAACGGGCCGCGGACTGCCAGATCGTCGCGTTCGAGTCCGACGCGATCACGTACCGCCGGGAGGCTGCGGCCGCGCGCCGCGACGGCGACGACACGATCCGGGTACTCCTGCCGAATCGCGGCGTCCTCGCAGTCGAGTCGGGAGACGCGCAAGCGATCATCCGCCCGGGGCAGGCGATCGCAGTCTCCATGGCTGCGAGTTTCGCGGTGGCACACCGGGCCGGCACGCAGGCGCGGGTCCTGAGCTTCCCCATCGCGCAGTGGCCGCGACTCCCGGATCCGCGCGCGCCGCACATGATCGACCTGACCGGCGGGCCCGGAGCAGTGGTCGTCGGCCTCGTCGACGATCTGCTCGTCCATCGTCGAAAGCTGGACGCACCGCCTTTCTTAGACTCGTTCGAGCTCGCCGTCAGGCTGCTGGCGCGACTGGCTACTGGTGGCTCCAGGCCCGGGCTCTTCGACCTCGCGACCGAGCTCATCGGTGAGTACTCCGACGATCCGGACCTCACCCCGGCCGATCTGGCCGGCCGTCTCGGGTGGTCGCTGCGCGCGCTGCAGTCGGCCGCACGTGCACACGGTACGACGCCCACCGCGATGATCCGATCCGCACGGATCGGCGCGGCCAGAACCCGTCTGCGGGATGCGCGCTGGGCGGACCGGGGCGTCGCCGATATCGCCCATGCCAGCGGATTCGGCAGCCTCGGCGCCTTCTATGGGGCATTCGCGACCACGGGCGAGCGGCCCGGCGACCTCCGCTGAGGGCAGGCGTCACGGGCCGGGCCGCCCGCGAGACCGGACATGACAGACTGAGACGCATGAGTGATTGGGCAGCGCCGACCGTTGATGGACCCGTGGACGGGGTCGTCGAGTTGCCCGGCTCCAAGTCCATCACCAACCGCGCACTGATCCTCGCGGCCCTGGCCGACGCCCCCTCCCGGGTGCGCGGCACCCTGCGCAGCCGGGACACCGACCTGATGCTCGACGGCCTGGCCGCCCTCGGCGCCGGAATCACCGTGGCGCCCGGCGATCCCACCGACGTCACCGTCACCCCCATGCCGGTGCACCCGGACCGCTCCGGCGAACGCACCGTCGACTGCGGCCTGGCCGGGACGGTGATGCGCTTCCTGCCTGCGGTGGCCGCACTGGTCGACGGCGACGTCGCCTTCGACGGTGACGAACAGGCGCGCAGCCGCCCGCTCGGCACGGTGCTCGACGCCCTGCGCACGCTCGGCGTGGCCATCGACGGCGACGGGCTCCCGTTCACCGTCCACGGCACCGGAACGGTGACCGGAGGTCCGGTCACCGTCGACGCCTCGGCGTCCTCGCAGTTCGTCTCCGGACTGCTGCTGTCGGCCGCTCGGTTCGGCGACGGCGCCCAGATCACCCACGACGGCGACCCGGTCCCGTCCATGCCGCACGTGGAGATGACCGTCGAGATGCTGGCCGCCGCCGGCGTCGACGTGACCACCGCGGCCGGCCCCGACGGCGCGGTCACGTGCTGGTCGGTGGCGCCCGGCCCCATCCGCGCCGTCGACTGGGAGATCGAACCGGACCTGTCGAACGCCGCCGCCTTCCTCGCCGCCGCGGCCGTCACCGGCGGCCGGGTGGCCGTGCCGCGCTGGCCGGAGCAGACCACGCAACCGGGAGCCGCTATCGTCGGGATCCTCCGCGACATGGGTTGCACCGCAACGCGATCCGACGACGGCCTGCTGACCGTGACCGGGCCGGCGGTGCTGGCGCCCCTGGACATCGATCTGCACGAGGTCGGCGAACTCACCCCCACGGTCGCGGCCCTGGCCGCGCTGGCCGACGGCACCTCCACCCTGCGCGGCATCGCCCACCTGCGCGGTCACGAGACCGATCGGCTGGCCGCGCTGTCCACGGAGATCAACCGTCTCGGCGGCGACTGCACGCAGACCCCGGACGGCCTGGTGATCACCGGGCGCCGCGACCGGCTGCACGCCGGGCGCTGGCTGTCGTACGCCGACCACCGGATGGCCACCGCCGGGTGCGCGATCGCGCTGGCCGTCCCCGGCGTGACGGTGGAGAACGTGGAGACCACCGCCAAGACCATGCCCGACTTCCCCCGGCAGTGGGCGCAGCTCGCGGCGACCGGGGACGCCGCCCGGTGAGCCGGTCCGCCCGCTCCTACGACGAATCCGACGTGCGGATCCGTCCCGGGAAGGGCACGCGGCCGCGCACCAAGACGCGGCCGGCGCACACCGATGCGCAGACCGCGATGGTGGTCTCGGTGGACCGGGGCCGCTGGGGCTGCGTGATCGACGGCGATCCCGGACGCCACGTGGTCGCCATGCGCGCCCGCGAACTCGGCCGCACCCCCGTGGTCGTCGGCGACCGGGTGGCGGTGGTGGGCGACCTGTCCGGCAAGCCCGACACCCTCGCGCGGATCGTGCGCGTCGACGACCGCTCCACCGTGCTGCGACGCACCGCCGACGACACCGACCCGTACGAGCGGATCGTGGTCGCCAACGCCGACCGGCTGATGATCGTGACGGCCCTGGCCGATCCGCCGCCGCGCACCGGCTTCGTCGAACGCGCCCTGGCCGCCGCCTACGCCGGCGGACTGAGCCCCATGCTGTGCCTGACCAAATCCGACCTGGCCGATCCGGCCGAGTTCACCGCGCACTTCGCCGATCTCGAACTGCCGGTGCTGGTGGCCGGTCGCGACGACCCGATCGACGAGGTCGCCGCCGCCCTGGACGGCCATCTCACCGCCCTGATCGGCCATTCCGGCGTGGGCAAATCCACCCTGGTCAACAGGCTGGTGCCGGATGCCGAGCGCGCCGTGGGCCGCGTCTCCGGGGTCGGCAAGGGGCGGCACACCTCCACTCAGTCGGTCGCCCTGCCGCTGCCCGCGCGCGACGGCGGGGCCGACGGGTGGAGCTGGGTGGTCGACACCCCCGGCATCCGGTCGTTCGGTCTGGCCCACGTGACGCCCGACGAGATCATCGACGCCTTCGCCGACCTGCGGGAGGCGATCGCCGACTGTCCGCGCGGCTGCACCCACCTGGGGCCGCCCGCCGATCCCGAGTGCGCGCTCGATCTGCTGACCGGCAGTTCGCACCGCCGCGCGATGGCGGTCCGCGCCCTACTCGTCGCCGTCCGCGATCCCGGGCCGGCCGAACCGGTACCGGAGAGCCCGCCGCCGGGCGGCGGTCTGCGCTGAGACGCCCGGCGGACTAGAGCCGACGGTTGCGGAGGGCGCGCGAAGCGCGGCTCTCCTTGAGCCGGGTCAGCGCGGTGCGCAGCCCCGGCGAGCGCGTGGCCAGCCCGTCGAAGCGCCGCTCCGAGGTGGTCTCGGGCGCATCGTCGACGGTGTCGGAAAGGAACCGGTCGGGCAGAGCCAGCTTGTTGATGGTCCGCAGCGTCCGCAGGTACTGCATGGTGAAGCTGTCGGTGTTGTACGGCAGATCGTACTTCTGGCACAGCTCGCGGACCGTCACCGAGACCTCGGCCAGCCGGTTGCTCGGCAGGTCCGGGTACAGGTGGTGCTCGATCTGGTAGCAGAGGTTGCCGCTCATGAAGGCCAGCCCCGGACCGGCCTCGAAGTTCGCTGTTCCGAGCATCTGACGCAGATACCACTGGCCCGGCGTCTCGTCCTCGAGGGTCTCGACGGTGAACTTCTCCGCCCCGTCCGGGAAGTGCCCGCAGAAGATCACCACGTAGGCCCACAGGTTGCGGATCAGGTTCGCCGTCAGATTCGCGGTGAGGGTGTGCTTGAAGTTCCGGCCCGACAGCGCCGGGAACAGCACGTAGTCCTTGCCCATCTGGCGGGCCGCCTTACCGAGGAAACGCTTGACCTCGGGGATCCCCTCTTCCTTCGACCGGCGACCGGCGATGATCCCGCCGATGTCGAGGTCGTGCAGGGCGATGCCCCACTCGAAGGTGGCGGCCAGGAACAGGTTGGACACCGGCTGGAACAGCCGGCGCGGCTCCCACGGCTGATCGCGCGTGACGCGGAGCATCTTGTAACCGACGTCGTGGTCCATGTCGAGGACGTTGGTGTACTTGTGGTGGATGTAGTTGTGCGAGTGCTTCCAGTGGGGCGCCGCGCACACCATGTCCCACTCCCAGGTGGTGGAGTGGATCTCGGGGTCGTTCATCCAGTCCCACTGCCCGTGCATCACGTTGTGCCCGAGCTCCATGTTCTCGATGATCTTGGCCAGGGCGAGTGAGGCGGTACCGGCCAGCCACAGCGACCTGCGCCCGCTGCCCAACAGCGCCAGCCGCCCGGCCACCTCCAGACCGCGCTGGGCGGCGATGGTGCGGCGCAGGTACCGCACGTCGCTCTCGCCGAGCTCGGATTCCACACGGCGACGCAACGCATCGAGTTCGATGCCGAGTGCTTCGACGTCCGCATCGCTCAGGTGCGCATACTCGTTGATGTCTGAGATCGCCATTACTGTCCAGTATGCCCCGCCCGAGACGGAAATGCAGTACCCGTCTCAGGCCGCCGGTCGATCATCACTGCGCACCGGCAACTGCGCCACGCCGCGGCGGCGGTCCCGCCGGCGCACCAGCGCCGACTTCAGGCCGCGTCGACGGCCGGTGCGCGGATCCACCGAGGCCGTCAGGCGCTGCTCGGGCGACTCCTTGAACCGCAGTTCCGAGGCCGTCTCGGGGGCGTCGTCGCTGGTGGCCTTGAGGTACTTGTTCGGCAGCGACAGCTTGGCGATGGTGCGCCAGGACTTCGCGTACTGCAGCGGGAACGAGCCGGTGGTGTACGGCAGGTCGTACTCGGCGCAGATGGCCTGCACGCGCACCGAGATCTCCGGCAGCCGGTTGCTCGGCAGGTCCGGGAAGATGTGGTGCTCGATCTGGTACGACAGGTTGCCGCTCATGAAGCCCAGCACCGGACCGGACCGGAAATTGGCGCTGCCGAGCATCTGCCGCAGATACCACTGACCCTTGTTCTCCACGGCCATGTCGCGTCTGGTGAACTTCTCGGCGCCGTCGGGGAAGTGCCCGCAGAAGATCACCGCGTTGGTCCACACGTTGCGGATCACATTGGCCATCACGTTGGCGGTGAGCGCCTTGCGCCAGCCGCGCCGCGAGCGGGTGGCCCCACCCACGAGCGCCGGGTAGACCACGTAGTCCTTGGCCGCCTGCTTGCCGATCTTTCGGCCGGCGTCGCGCAGGTCCTGCCGGAACTGGGCGCGTTCCTCGTCGGTCTTGCGCTTCTTACCCAGCTCCAGGTGCTGCGCGGCGACACCGTATTCGAAGGCCACACACAAGACGGTGTTCCACAGGATGTTGCCCAGGTAGAACGGGCGCCAGCGCTGGTCGCGGGTGACGCGCAGCAGGCCGTAGCCCACGTCGTCGTCCATGCCCAGGACGTTGGTGTACTTGTGGTGGACGAAGTTGTGCTGGTGCTTCCAGTGCGCGCTGGGGCCGGCGTTGTCCCACTCCCACGACGTCGAGTGGATCTCCGGATCGTTCATCCAGTCCCACTGCCCGTGCATCACGTTGTGCCCGAGCTCCATGTTCTCGATGATCTTGGCGACGCCGAGCGCGCCGGCTCCGGCCCACCACAGCGAACGCTTGCGCGAGCCGAAGATCAAGGCGCGCCCGGAGAGCTCCAGACCGCGCTGGAAGGCGATCGTGTTCCGGATGTAGCGCGCATCGCGCTCGCCCCGATCGGCTTCGATGTCGGTCCGGATCTGCTCGAGTTCGACGGCGATGGCCGCCACATCGGAATCGGTCAGGTGCGCGTACTCGGGGATGTCCTTGATCGCCATTGGCTCTCCTCACGTCGAGTCTCTACAACTTACGCAAGCGTAGGTTACGGCACCGTAGGTTGTCTACCCTCGACCAGACGTGAACCGGATCACCCGGTCACGTCAGCAGCGTCCCGGGCTCGGGGACGAACGGGGTGAAGAACTGATTCGCCGGTGCACCGGCCATCGACATCTCGAGCCCCGGCACCGACTGTCCGTCGATCTGTTCGCGGATGATGTCGGCGTGCCCGGCGTGACGCGCGAACTCCTCGATCTGATGCACCAGGTAGTAGCGGTTCTTGATGGGCGTGGACTCGTAGATCCCCGACCACGGCGCGGGCGGCGCTTCCGCTTCGCTGTCCGGATCCGTCTGCGCCAGCGCCTCGAGGAACTCCACCCGGGTGCGGTCGAAGCGCTCGACGAGCTCGGCCGCCGATTCGTCGGCACCGAGGACCAGGCCGTCCAGGTACGCGGCGACTCCGGCCTCGTCCAGCTCCGGCGACTGCGCACCGTTGCGCAGCCGGTCGATCGCGCCGGCCATTCCCTGCTCGACGTGCTTGACGATCCCGCCGACCGAGAGGCTGCTGCGGCAGGGCGTCGACCGCGCCTGCTCCTCGGTGAGTCCGTACAGCGCGGCGCGCAGAGCGCCCAGCTGCTGATCGGCGTAGTTCGTGAGACCGGTCAGTTCGTCGTCGCGGGCTGGTGTGTACATGGTGTCCTCCGGATTGTCGGCGCCTTCTCGGGCAACTCCTACGTTCCCAGGCATTGCGGACAGATTCTGTCCGCTTCCGTCGGCTATTTCCGGACACGATTCCGCGCAGGCACGGCCCGGGACGTCAGACGTCGAGTGTGCAGTCGCCCGCGGCAGCGCTCACGCACGTCTGGATACGCTCGCCCTCCACGTGCTCGACGCCGGTCCGCAGATCGCGCACACAACCCTTGTCGAGCATGATGACGCAGGTCTGGCAGATTCCCATGCGGCAGCCGTAGGGCATCTGCACCCCGGCCTGCTCCCCCGCTTCGAGGAGCGTGGTGGCGCCGTCGACGTCGATCGTCTTGTCGCGAGTGCCGAACGTGACGGTGCCCCCCTGCGCGCCGTGGGCGCCGCGTTCGAGGGCGAAGCGCTCGATATGCAGGGAATCGCCCACTCCGGCGCCCTCGTAGGCTCCGGTGAGCATGTCCAGAAAGCCCCCGGGACCGCACGCCCAGGTCTCCCTCTGCGCCCAGTCCCCGCACAGCCTGGTCAGCGCCTCCGGCGTCAGCCGCCCGCTGTCGCGGGTGAGCCACAACCGCAGCGTCAGCATCCCGTCGTCGGCGAGCGCCTGGAGTTCGTCGCGGAACAGCACGGCATCCTCGGCGGGCGCGGAATGGATCAGCACCACGTCGCTGCGCCGGCCGCGGCGGCGCATGGTGCGCAGCATCGACATGATGGGGGTGATCCCACTGCCGGCCGTGGCCAGCAGCAGCTTCTCGGGCAGCGGCTCGGGCAGGACGAATTCGCCCGCCGGTGCGGCCAGCCGGACCACCGTGCCCGGCGCCAGCCCGCTCACCAGATGCGAGGACAGGAAGCCCTCGGGCAGCGCCTTGACGGTGATCGCCACGGTCTTGTCTCCGCGCGAGGTGTCCGGGTCGCTGGTCAGCGAGTACGACCGCCAGGTCCAGCGCCCCTCCACCGGAATGCCGATCCCGATGTACTGCCCGGCGCGGTAGTCGAAGGAGAAGCCCCAGCCCGGCCGGATGACGATGGTCGCCGAGTCCTCGGTCTCCGCGGTCACCGCGACGACCTTGCCGCGCAGTTCACGCGCCGACCACAGCGGATTGGCCAGGTGCAGATAGTCGTCGGGCAACAGCGGTGTGGTCACGCGCGCCGCGGCGGCGCGCAACCAGTGCGCCCCCTTGCTGGACGACGCTGCGGCACGTGCCGGAGCCTCGAATCGTTCCCGCCACGCACTCATCGTGACCTCCCTCTCGAACCCGCTCGGCCGGAGTTCCCGCCAGGCTACCTACGGTACCGTAACTTACGGACCCGTAGCCGTGCGGCGCAAGTCGACCGGAGGCACCGCTCGGCTACAGCAGGTCCAGGAGGAACGGCAGTTCTTGCGTCGCGTACCAGGCCAGGTCGTGGTCCTCGGCATCGCCGAGCGCCAATTCGGCATCTTCGTCACCGAGGTCGGCCTCGTCGATACAGTCCACCGCCGCGCGCACCGCCGTCTCGGCGTCGGCGCCGTCCACATGCACCGCGACCACCTGATCTTCGGTCACCGGACCGGAGATCCGCACCACGGCCACGTCCAGGTCCGGGCGTGCCGCCGCATCGTCGCGCTCGGCGACCACCACCACCCGCCGCACCGGCAGGTCGCCGTCCCGCGCCGCGAGCAACCGCAGGCTGGCCCGGGCGGCTTCGCGCAGGGCCACCTCGGACAATTCCTCGTCGTCGCCGGCCACGTACGCCTCGCGCAGCGCAGGCGTGAGGGCGAAGCCGGTACCGCCCAGCGGCATCCAGGCGCCGTCGGCCAGCAACTGCTGCACGTCGGACAGGGTCGCGGGCAGGTACACCCTCATTCGTCCACCTCGTTCCGGGAGTCGTCGCCGGTCACCGCACGGCGGTCGAAGGGCCGGTCCGGAAACCCGCCCGTGGCCAGTTCTTCCATCGACTCGGCGACGTAGCCGGCCATCGCCGGCAGGTCGCCCACCACGTTCCGGTCGGCCATGAAGCCGAACTCCACGCTCTCGCCGTACTCGCTGACGCTGATCGCCAGCGCACGCTGGGTGATCAGCGTCGGGATCGTGTAAAGCGAGACCACCGGCACCCCGGCCACGTAGCGGGGAGCGATCCGGTGGTCGCCCATGCTGATCGGCACGTTGAACGACCGCTGGAAGATGCTGTTGAACACCCGGGTGGACACGTCGGCGAAGGGCACCACGCCGAGCTCCGGCAGGAGTGGACGCATCCCCGGGGTCATGCGGCGCTGCGACTGCGAGTAGCGGTCGGCCAAGCCCGCCACCTGCATCAGGCGCACCGCGGGCGCGTCCTCCCCGACCGGCAGGTCGGTGACGAACTCGGCGCGCCCCTCACTGATCCAGCCGCCGCCCCGCCGACCGTCGGCCACCGGCTCGCGCGCCCCCAGCGGCAGCACCGCGCGCACGGTCTCGCCGTGCGCCACCGAGTCCTTCACCGACAGCGTCCACCGGCGCATCACACCCGTGATGACGCCGAGGACCACGTCGTTGAAGCTGCACTCGAAACGTTCGGCGACACGCAGGCACTCCGCGCGCGACAGCGAGGCGAAGGTGTACAGCCGTGCCGAACTGGAGACCGTGTTGAGGGGGCTGTCGGGGGCGGTGTTCACCAGTTGCTGCACCGAGTTGCCGATGAAGCGCGCCGAACGATCGGCCAGCGTGAGCAGGTCCGCGATCGGGCCGCTGCCGTTGAACAGCGATTCCACCAGTTCCCCCGGCCGCGCCATCGCCTCGGCCAGCGCCCCCATCGTGACGCTCCGCGGTCCCGGCGGGTGTCCCGGCATCCACAGATCGGTGGGCAGCAGCTCCGGCTCCGCGGTGTCGTCGGTGATCACCTCGCTGATCTCCAGGCCCTCCCCCGAACCGAGCAGGCAGCGGTGGGTCTTGCTCAGGATCGCCAGGCGGCCGTCGGCCAGGCCCTCGATCAGATACAGCTCCCACAGCGGCCGGTCGCGGTCGAGCGGCCGCGACATGACGCGGGCGATCAGTTCCTGCAGCTGCTCGTCGCTGCCGGGCTGCGGCAACGCCGACATCCGGACGTGGAAGGCGATGTCGAAATCGGGGTCGTCCACCCAGAGCGGCCGCGCCAGCCCGAGCGTCACCTCGGTGACCACCTGCCGGTAGCGGGGCACCAACTGCAGCCGGTTCTCCACCAGGGAGACCAGGGACGAGTAGTCCAGTTTCGCCGCGCCGGGCCCGGCCTGCGCCGGATCGAGGATCAACAGCGCGCCCAGATGGGTCGTCGTACCCGCCCCGCCCAGGAAATAGAACATCGCGTCGTCCGGCGACAGTCGATTCACCATGATCACTCGATGATAGTTCCCCGCCGCGGCATCCGCGCCGCCGGTCACGGGCCCGCCGATGCGCCCCGTCTGCGTGCTCACGAGCCCACGATCACAGGATCGTGAACTCGGCGACCACCCAGCGTTCGCGGGTCCTGCGCGGGAGCACACCGGGAGGCGAGACCCGCACCTCGCGGCGCTCCAGACTCCCGGCCAGGGCCCGCGCCCTGGCGCCCCGGACGAAGGTGCCGAAGAACTCGGCCGCCGCCGGAGAACGCAGCTGCACGTGCACCCGATGCAGGCGGGCGCAGTCGGCGTTGCCCCCGACGATCCCGTGCTGCAGCAGCGCCGTGATCTGCGCCAGCACCGGATCGGCCACCGCCCCGGCCAGTTGCGTCCGCGGCCGGCGGCCGTCGAGCACCTCCAGGGTCCGGGCCAGGACGGCCACCGCGAACGACCGGACCGTCGTGGCGAGATCCAGGTCGGGCGGCGGCAGCTCCGGTTCCGGTGGTGCCTCCCGTTGCGCGTCGAGCAGTATCCCCGTCATACAGATCCGACGCGCCGGGGACCGTTTCGGTTCCACGACGCGCCGGATCGGCGCAGGATTCTCGCTCCGCGCAGGGGCACCACTCCCCGCACGGGCATCGCCGGCGGGGGCCGGGCGCTACTTGCGGCGGCGGTTGCGCCGTTCGGCGGCGCGGCGCTCCTTGCGGGTGCCGGTGACCGGCTCGTGCGCGTCGTCGCCCAGCACCTCGGCCGGGGTACCCGAGAAGAGTTCCTCGACCGCCGAGCGCACCTCGGGCGTGCCGTCCTCGGACGGTCCGCTGTAGGTGATCTGCGATTCGCTCTCGTCCTCGGCGGCCAGGCCACCGCCCAGACCTCCGCCGGCCAGCATGTCCGAGACCGAACTGCCCAGGGCGGGTTCGGGAGCCTGCGCCTGCACCTGCGCGTTGAACAGCAGGGTGACGGTCTCCTCCTTCATGCCCTCGAGCATGCCCATGAACATGTCGTAGCCCTCGCGCTGGTACTCGACCACCGGATCGCGCTGCGCCATCGACCGCAGGTGGATGCCTTCGCGCAGGTAGTCCATCTCGTAGAGGTGATCGCGCCACTTGCGGTCGAGCACCATCAGCAGCACCGACCGCTCCAGCTGGCGCATGGCGTCGTCGCCGCCGATCGCGGCCAGCTCGGCCTCGCGGCGGTCGTAGGCGGCCAGCGCGTCGTCGACGACGATCGAGCGCAGCTCATCGCGGTCCAGGTCGTCGCGCTCCCCGAACTCGTTCTCGCTGAAGACGGTCGCCTTGTCCAGGGAGATCGGATACAGGTTGCCCAGCGCGGTCCACAGCTCGTCGATGTCCCAGTCCTCGGCATACCCCTCGACGGTGGCGCCGTCGACGTACGCGCCGACCACGTCGGCCACCATCTGGCGGATCTGCTCGCGGTGGTTCTCGCCCTCGAGGACCTCGCGGCGTTCGCCGTAGATGACCTTGCGCTGCTCGTTCATCACCTCGTCGTACTTGAGGACGTTCTTGCGGATCTCGAAGTTCTGCTCCTCGACCTGCGTCTGTGCGCTGCGGATGGCCCGGGTGACCATCTTCGCCTCGATCGGCACGTCCTCGGGCAGGTTGAACCGCGTCATGATGGTGTCGAGCGCGGCGGCGTTGAACCGCCGCATCAGCTCGTCGCCCAGCGACAGGTAGAAGCGGGACTCGCCCGGGTCTCCCTGACGGCCGGAGCGGCCGCGGAGCTGGTTGTCGATACGGCGCGACTCGTGCCGCTCGGTGCCCAGCACGTAGAGGCCGCCGGCCGCACAGACGTCCTCGGCCTCCTTCGCGGCGTTGCTCCGGGCCACCTCGATGGCCTCGTCCCAGGCCGCCTCGTACTCGTCCGGGGTGTTCACCGGATCCAGACCCGCCTTGCGCAGCCGGGTGTCAGCGATGATGTCCGGGTTGCCGCCGAGCACCACGTCGGTACCGCGGCCGGCCATGTTGGTGGCCACCGTGACCGCCGACAGCCGGCCGGCCTCGGCCACGATCTGCGCCTCCTGCTCGTGGAACTTGGCGTTCAGCACCGTGTGCTTGACCCCGCGTTCGGTCAGCAGCCGGGACAGGTACTCCGAACGCTCGACGCTGGTGGTACCGATCAGGACCGGCTGACCGTTCTCGTGGCGCTCGGTGACATCGTCGACCACGGCCGCGAACTTGGCCTCTTCGGTCTTGTAGATCAGGTCGGACTTGTCCATGCGGATCATCGGCATGTTGGTCGGGATGGGGACCACGCCGAGCTTGTAGATCTGCTGGAACTCGGCGGCCTCGGTCTCGGCCGTACCGGTCATGCCCGCGAGCTTGTCGTACAGGCGGAAGTAGTTCTGCAGCGTGATCTGGGCGAGGGTCTGGTTCTCCGCCTTGATCTCGACGCCCTCTTTGGCCTCGATCGCCTGGTGCAGGCCCTCGTTGAACCGGCGGCCGTCGAGGACGCGGCCGGTGAACTCGTCGACGATCAGGACCTCGCCGTTGCGGACGATGTAGTCCTTGTCCTTGTGGAAGAGTTCCTTGACCTTGATCGCGTTGTTCAGGTAGCTGACCAGCTGCGAGTTGGCGGGCTCGTACAGGTTGTCGATGCCCAGGCGGTCCTCGACCAGCGTCACGCCGGCCTCGTGCACGCCGATCGTCTTCTTCTTGATGTCCACCTCGTAGTGGACGTCCTTCTCCAGCAGCGGTGAGATCCGCGCGAACTCGGTGTACCACTTGCTCGACGAGTCCGCGGGGCCGGAGATGATCAGCGGGGTCCGCGCCTCGTCCACCAGAATCGAGTCGACCTCGTCGACCACGGCGTAGTTGTGGCCGCGCTGCACCAGTTCTTCCAGGCTGTGGGCCATGTTGTCGCGCAGGTAGTCGAACCCGAACTCGTTGTTGGTGCCGTAGGTGATGTCGGCGTGATAGGCGACGCGGCGCTGGTCCGGAGTCATACCGGTGAGGATCACGGCGGTCTGCAGACCCAGGAAGCGGTGAACACGGCCCATCTGCTCGGCGTCACGCTTGGCCAGGTAGTCGTTCACGGTGACCACGTGCACGCCGTCGCCGCTGAGCGCGTTGAGGTAGGCCGGGAGCACACAGGTCAGGGTCTTGCCCTCACCGGTCTTCATCTCGGCGATGTTCCCGAAGTGCATGGCGGCGCCGCCCATGATCTGCACGTGGAAGTGCTTCTGAGCCAGCACGCGCACCGCCGCCTCGCGGGCCACGGCGAACGCGTCCACCAGCAGGTGGTCGAGCGTCTCCCCGTCCTTCAGCCGCTCGCGGAACTCCTCGGTCTTGGCGCGCAGCTCGTTGTCAGACAGCGCTTCCATCTCGTCGGAAAGGGCGTCGACCTGGTCGGCGATGGCGTCGAGCCTCTTGACCATCCGGCCTTCACCCAGGCGCAGCAGCTTGTTCAGCACGGTCTCACAGTCCCCATCGGTCGTGATCGTCAAAGAATCCGGTCTGCACGTCAAGTGCAGACCGGATTCCATCGTACCGTTCATTCGTTTGTCACCGATCAGGACGACGCCCCGATCTGCGTTCGGCTCCGCTCAGGCGAGGCCCTTCGACTCCGCTTCGCTTCGCTCAGGACAGGCGGATGAGCCCGTAGTCGAAGGCGTGGCGCCGGTAGACCACGGACGGCCGGTCGCTCTCCTTGTCGTGGAACAGGAAGAAGTCGTGTCCGACCAGTTCCATCTCGTAGAGGGCGTCGTCGACGGTCATCGGGATGGCGTCGTGCTCCTTGAAGCGGACCACCCGACCGGGTTCGTACGGTTCGACGCCGTCGTCCCACCGGTCCTCGGCCTCGGCGAGGGTCTCCGGGTCCGGATCGTCGACGAGAGCGCCGGGCGCGGTCGCCTCGGCCAGCGACATCGCACGGCCTGGACCGTTCTTGCGAATGCGCTTGCGGTTGTTGGCACGGCGCAGCCGCTTCTGCAGCTTGTCCATCACTTGCTCGGTGGCGGCGTAGAAGTTCTCACCGCTGGCCTGCGCGCGGACGACGGGGCCGTCGCAGCGCGCGGTCACCTCCACCACCTCTGCCTGCTTCTGCTGGCGTCGGTTGGGCTCGTGGTAGAGCACCACCTCGAAGCGCGTCAGCGAGGTGTCGAACCGTTCGAGGCGGGCGAGCTTGTCGCCCACGTACACGCGGAAGTGATCCGGGATCACCACGTTGCGTCCGCTCATCACCACTTCGGCATCCGGCTGGGCCGGTTCGGAGACGGCCCGCAGCGACGCGGGACGCTCGAAGGCCGAAGAATCACGCACCTCGGCCTCGGTGGGGGCTGGGCCCTTCGGTTCCCGCTGTCCTTTGCGATGAACAACCGACATCGACATCCTCCTCCGATCGCGCCGCCCCGGAGGTTGAAATCCAGGACGGTTGCAATTCGTTTGCCGCACAAGGGATTTGCACGACTACTTCGCAGTGACTCACCGCAGATTGCCGATCAGTCGAGTCCCGATTCCGACGAACTTCGGCGCCGGGCGAAGGACATCCACCTCCTGCAGCTGAAGTTCATCACTGTCACCGTCGACGTTATCTGCTCCGGCACTTCTTCTCTACATTTCCACGCGACAGACAGGGCTTGGTGTCAGCCTTCACAGCCGTCACTCAGGCACCGGCAAGCACCACCACACCGGAGACGGCGACCCCGGAGGCCTCCAGGGCGGTCACGGCCGAGGCCGCCGTCGCCCCGGTGGTCAGGACGTCGTCCACCAGCAGCACGACGGTGCCGGGGTGCGGCGCCTTCAGCGCGGGCGGCGGGCGGCGGACCAGGCGCACCGCCCCGTGCAGGTTCGCCAGGCGCCCGCCGGCGGAGAGCCCGGCCGAGTCGCGCGTCCACGGCGCGATGGTCAGCAGCGGCACCGCGGCCACGCGCGGTCCGAGCCGTGCGGCGGCGTCGCGCGCCAGTGCGGTGACCGGATCGCCGCCGCGCCGCCGCGCCGACAGCACCCGCGTGGGCGCGGGGACCAGTGCCAGCCGTGCGGCGGGGACGATCGCCTCCCATTCGGCCAACCGCAGCAGGCTGCGGGCGAGCACCGCGCCGAGCACCGGCACCAGATCGGCCCGCCGATGCTCCTTCAGATCGACCACCGCGGTTCTCAGCGGCCCCCGGTAGCGGCCCGTCGCCCACGCCGGCACACCGATCTCGACGCGGGGCCGCAGCACGACCGGATCGTCGCGCACCGCGGCGGCGCACCGCGGGCACCACGGCGTGCCCGGGCGCCGGCAGCCGCCGCACTCGACCGGCACGGCCAGTTCCAGCGCGGCCCCGAGCACCCCGCGCATCCCAGCGGCCATGTGGGCATCGTCGGCGGCGGCGGCCGCGCTGTCGAGGGCGGTATCCCCAGCCCTGAGCGCGCGACGTGCCGGCAGTCACGACTCCCCTCGATCGCCGGCCGACCTTCCGCGGTCTCGGACCACAGGTCGGTCACGTTCCGCGGAGGGTCGGCGCCGCGTCGCCGGGGCTATCCGGCCTGGGTCACCGGGACGGCGCCGTCGGGGACGTCGCCGACCGAGGTCCAGTACTGGTCGGCCGAGCCCGGGGCGGTTCCCAGTTCCAGGACCGCCCGCACGTCACCCGCGTACACGGTGGTGCGGGTGGCGGCCACCGCGCGCACCGGGGGCTTCAGGTTGCCCGAGACCAGTCCGGTCGGGGGCAGCCCGGAGATCGGGACCCGCATGATCGGGGTGTCGTCGCCTTCCCGCGCCAGATACAGGTTGGTGACCCCGCCCCAGGCGATCGAGACCACCGGGGAGGTGACCCCGTAGGAGACCATGTCCACGCCGGTCAACGAGGGCGCGCCGCGGTCGCTGGTCGACAGAGCCGCCAGCAGCACGCGGCCGCCGACCACCAGGGCGACGCGGACGCCGTCGGGAGAGACCTTGAACGAGGTGATCGGGCCCGGGTCGACAGCCGTGACCTCGCTGATGTCCAGCGGCACCACCCGCGCGGTCGAGCCTGCGTCGTCCACCGTCCACAGCACGGGTTCGGAGTCGACCAGCGCGTAGCCGGTGTCGGTGGTGGCCCCGAAGCTGGGGCTGCTGATCTCGCCGGCGCTGGTCACCTCGGTCACGTCCCCGCCGTACGGCCCCTGCAGCAGCACGCGCTCATCGCCGCGGTCGGCGACCGCGGCCACCCGGGTCTGATTCACCGAGATCGCCGCGGACCGCAGATCGTCGGCGGTGCCGAGCGGGCCGGCGACCGGCGCCGTGCCGGTCGCGGTGACCCGATACAGACCGCCGCGCACCACGTGCAGCGGGATCGGGCCGGTGTCGGGTTCGGGGTCGAACGCCTTGACGTCGGCCGGCCGCCACCCGTCGGACCGCTCGGCGATCAGCGGACTGCCGTCGGCATTGATCAGATAGGTGCCCCGGATCCCGGCCTCGTCGAGCGTCCAGATCAGCTGGGCTGCGATCACCGTGCGGTTGCGCGTGTCGGCGTCGGTCAGACCGCCGAGGTTGATCGTCACCCGCTCCCCCTCCTGCACCACCGGGCCGCGCATGGTCACGTCCTTGCCGGCCGCGGTCTCCACCGCTCCGGTGAGGTCGGGTGCCGGTCCGGACACGAGACGGCTCACCAGTTCGGTGGGATCGACGGAGGCGCCGTACATCCAGCGCGGGTCGCCGGCCAGCCGGGTGGCCGTGCGATCGGGAAAGTACAGCTGGGCGAGGCGGTAGGTGGCGTCGAACTGGGTGCTGTCGGTGACGGTGCCGGCGAGCATGTCGCCTTCGATCCGCCAGGCGCCGTTGGGCCTGGTCAGGGTCAGCGGGATCACCTTCTCGCCGGCGCTCGGCGTCAGCTGGCCGATCGTGCTGAGGACACCGACCTGCTCGCCGATCACCCGCAACCGCACCGCGCTCTCACTGCGTTCGTCCACCACCACCCGCAGGTCGCTGAGAATCGTCATCGGCCCCTGGTCGTCCCAGCGTTCGGAGGCGCCCGGGGTCAGGAAGCGCCGCGCGGCACTGTGCCCGGACTCCGGATCGGCCATGGCCTTGACGAAGTTCCGGACCAGCGTCTCCGGGTCGTCGGAGCGTTTGGGGGTGGGCACCAGGTTGGTCGGCAGGGACCGGTTGAACTCCTGCACCGGCTGGGGCGACGACGAGTCCGGGATCGCCACGCAGCCGGTGGCCGCCATCAGTGCCACCAGCACCACGATCCAGGGGGCGAGCAGTGCGCGCCTCACGCGTGTCCTCATCGCGTCGTCCCCCCGGCCGGATGCAGCGGCAGCGGGCTGCCCAGCAGTTTGTGTCCGCGCACCAGCGGCAGGGTGAGTCGGAAACACGAGCCCACGCCGGGTTCGCCCGCTGCTTCCAGGCGCCCCTGATGCAGGCGGGCGTCCTCGATGCTGATGGCCAGGCCGAGGCCGGTGCCGCCGGAACGGCGCACCCGCGACGGGTCCGAGCGCCAGAAGCGATTGAAGACCAGTTTCTCCTCCCCTGGCTTGAGTCCGATGCCTTCGTCGCGCACGGTGACGGCGACGGCGTCGCCGTCCGAGCGCATGGTGAGGGTCACCGGTCGATGTTCTCCGTGGTCGATGGCATTGGCGAGGAGGTTGCGCAGCACGCGCTCGATGCGTCGCGGATCGATCTCGGCCAGCACCGGCTCCACCGGCAGATCCACGACCAGTTCGGTGCCGGTGTCGGCGGCCAGCGGTTCCACGGTGGCCAGGGCGGCCTCGATCGGGATGGCCATGTCCATCCTCTCGGCGGAGAGTTCGGCCTGCCCGGCGTCGTGCCGGGAGATCTCCAGCAACTCGGTCAGCAGCGTCTCGAAGCGGTCGAGCTCCTTGTCCATCAGTTCTACGCTGCGCCGCTGCATCGGGTCGAGTTCGTCGCGGCCCTCGTACAGCATGTCGGCGGCCATCCGCACGGTGGTCAGCGGAGTGCGCAGCTCGTGGGAGACGTCGGAGGTGAACTGGCGCTGCAGGCCGCCGAACTCCTCCAGATGGGTGATCTGCCGGGACAGACTCTCGGCCATGTCGTTGAACGACACCGCCAACCGCGCGAACTCGTCCTCGCCGTGCACGGGCATGCGCTCGGTGAGGCGGCCGTCGGCGAAGCGCACCGCGATCCGGGACGCCGACCGCAGCGGGCCGACCACCTGCCGCGTCACCAGCCAGGCGATGGCCGCGAGCAGCCCGAGGAGCACGACGCCGCCGACCAGCATGGTGTTGCGGACCAGCGAAACCGTCTTCTGCTCGCTGCCCATCGGGAAGACCATGTACAGCTCCAGGCCGGGGATCGCAGTCTCCACCGGGGTGCCGGTCACCAGCGCCGGCACCTGTTCGCTGCCGCGCTGCACCGTCGTGTACTGATAGGCGACCTGTCCCCGGGAGACCATGGCCTGCAGCTGCGGCGAGACCTCCGACACCGGTCCGGTCCCGGCCAGCGGCGGTTCCCCACTCCGGCCCGGCACCAGCAGCACAGTGTCGTAGGCGCCGCCGGTCGACGAGGTGGTCGCGGCATCGGTGTCCTGATCTGTCAGCAACGCCCGCGCCCGCGCCAGCCGCGTCTGCGTCGACGCGCTGGCTTCGCTGGAGGTGAGCACCCTTTCGACCAGGATCCGCGAGCGCTCCAGCTGACTCAGTGCCATGGCCTGCTTGTCCTCGAGCAGGCGCCCGGCGATCTGGCTGATCAGCAGGAAGCCCACGATCAGCAGCACCACGAACGACAGCGCCAGGGTGGAGACCACCACGCGCAGCTGGAGCGAACGACGCCATAGCGAACCGAACGCGCGGCCGACACCGGCGGCCGCGCGTTGGACAGAAGCGATGGAGCGGTTGACCCTCCGTCGGTTGATCACGGCGGTCCGGCCTTGTAGCCGACCCCCCTCACGGTGAGCACGATCTCCGGGTTCTCCGGGTCGGTCTCGACTTTCGCGCGCAACCGCTGGACGTGCACGTTCACCAGGCGGGTGTCGGCGGGGTGGCGGTAACCCCACACCTGTTCCAGGAGCACCTCGCGGGTGAAGACCTGCCGCGGCTTGCGCGCGAGCGCCACCAGGAGATCGAACTCCAGCGGCGTCAGCGAGATCGGGACGCCGTCGCGGGTGACCTTGTGGGCGGGCACGTCGATCTCCACCGGCCCGATGGACAGCAGTTCTGCGGGCTCGTCGTCGGTGCGGCGCAGGCGCGCGCGGATGCGGGCCACCAGTTCCTTGTGCTTGAACGGCTTGACCATGTAGTCGTCGGCGCCGGACTCCAGGCCGAGGACCACGTCGACGGTGTCGGACTTGGCGGTCAGCATCACGATCGGCACATTGAACTCGTTGCGGACGGCGCGGCACACGTCGATGCCGTTCATGCCGGGCAGCATCAGGTCCAGGAGGATCAGGTCGGGGCGCAGTTCGCGGACCGCCGGCAGCGCCTGCGTGCCGTCGCCGACCACGTACGGATCGAATCCCTCGTTGCGCAGCGCGATGGTCAGCATCTCGGCCAGCGAGGCATCGTCGTCGACGACCAGGATCCGTGGCTTCATGTCGACCATCGTGACACTGTTATCTCACCGAGACGTGGACGACGCGCCGGACCGCGGCCTCGAGCCGCGTTCCGGCGCGACATCCGTCAGCGCCGGCTCGAGTCCCGGGGAGCCCGATCCCGGTGATCGGGGGTGCCGTCGCCGTCGCGGTCGGTGTCGAGCCAGATGTCGGCGATGCGGCCGTTGTGCTCGGCCACCATCGCATCGACCTGCCAGCTCTCGGCCGCACCGGTGCCCGGCACCGGGTCGCCGACGATCGTGTAGTCGGTCCCCGAGTCACCGCCGACCACCGCGACCCCGGGCTCGGGCGGCAAATCGCGTTGCGGAGTGAGTGTGCGGTCGACGGTGCCGTCTCCGTCGTCGTCCAACTGGACGATGTCGTAGGTCCCGTTCTGGTCGCCGTCCGCTGCGTAGGCGTCCAGATGGCCGTCGCCGTCGGTGTCGAACAAGAAAGCCTCGTGCACGCCGTCGAAGTTGGTGTCCACCGACACGTAATCGGGTCGTCCGTCGCCCGTCGTGTCGACCTCGGCCCGGTCGAAGGCCCCGTCGCGGTTGGTGTCGAAGAGACTGACCTCGGCGACTCCGTCCAGGTTCGCGTCGATCCCCCTGGTGTCCGTGATGCCGTCCCCGTCGGTGTCGTAGTCGTAGGTGTCCAGGTGGCCGTCGCCGTCGGTGTCGTACCCGACGGCGTCGATGATGCCGTCGCCGTCGATGTCGAAGTCGGTCATGGTCGTCTCCTCCGGTTCGGTGGCTTCTCACTTCTAAGAGGCGTCCTGGACCAGAAAGGTTCCCGGCCCGGTCCTGATACCCGGTGGCACGGGTGCCACGAGCATTAGAATCGATGCGTGGACATTGCGCCGGGCAGCGACCTGAGCGGCCGCGATCTGCGGGAACGGGACCTGCGCGACACCGATCTCCGCGGAACCCTGCTGCGGGGCGCCGACCTGCGTGGGGCCAATCTGCGGGGCGCCGACCTGCGCGAGAGTGATCTGACCGGGGCCAGGCTCGACGGCGCCCGCCTGCAGATCGCCCGGATGGCCGGGGCCGTCCTGACAGACGCCGGCCTGACGGGCGCCTCACTCAACCGCGCGGACCTGCACGCCGCGGTCCTCACCGGCGCCGACCTGTCAATGGCGCAAATGGCCGAGGCGCGCCTGCACCAGGCGACGATGCGCAACGTCAGACTCTCCGGAGCGACGGCACACCGCAGTGATCTTGCCGCTGCCGACCTGACCGGCGCCACCTTGATCGGCACAACGCTCACCCAAGCCCGGCTCCACGAGACCCGGCTCACCGGTGCGGATCTGTGGAGCGCCGATCTGACCGGCGCCGATCTGACCGGTGCCGATCTGCTCGGCACCCGGCTCACCGATGCCCGAGTGGAGGGAGCGAACTTCCACGACACCTGCGTGCTGTCGGTGTCCGGGCTGCCGTCCGGCTACGTCGCACTCCTGCCGCTGCCCGAGGGCTGGCGATTGACCTTCCACTGCTGGGACGGAACGCCCGGCGACCTCCGCACACTGATCGCCCGCGACGACGATTGGCCCGAAGCCCAGGGCGATCAGATCGGGATCCGGCGGCCCGGGCTCGCGGCGCTCGCCGATCTGGCCGACGCCTGGATCGCCACGCAAGACAACGCCGTGCGAGCGGCCGCGCAGCGCTGGCGCCGCTGAACACCGGCGCCGATGGTCAGCGTTCGCCGGCCTGCGGACTGAAGGTCTCCGAGTACAGGAACGAGCGCGTACCGGGCGCGACGGCGCCGCCGGACTGTCCGGGGGTCGGCGGGGTCGGCGCCACCACCAGCCGTCCGCGCATGCCCGAGTCGGGGAACGGGCCGATCGAGACCTCGATCACGAGGCCGGCGTCCCCCTCGCCGATCGAGACGTCGTCGATCGGTATCGCCCCGGCGAGCAGTTGCCGCAGCGCCGCCGTGGCCGCTTCGGCGACCGAATCCCGCGACTGGTCGCAGCTCCAGGTCAGGTGGCCGACGTTGGCCGAGACCGAACCGTTCGCGTAGGGGAGATGGCGGATGTCTCCGGGTTCGTTCGGCAGGAACGTCCTCGATCCGGCGGCGGCGCGCTGGTCCGGGTACACGTTTCCCGGCTCCGGATTCTCCGGCTTCGGATGTCTACGGCGCATTGCTTCCCGCCTCCCGGTCGGTCGCTTCCTTCTCCGGTCTCTCCCGATCCCCGCCCGCCGGGGCGCCGGTCGTCCGGTGTGCGGCGAACGCCTGCAGAATCCGGTCGATCAGCACTAGTTCGGTGTCCAACGTGTTGACGTCCTTGCGCCGCGCCGCGTCGTCGGCTTTGCGGTCGGCGTCAGCCTCCTTGAGGAGTTCCTTGGCCTCGGCGATCGACGCCGTCAGTTCGGCACGGTAGGCCAGTTTCAGTTCGGGACCGACCTCGTTGTAGACGGCCCGGATCGCAGCGCCCATCTCGTCCTGCGCGCTCCGCAGCGCGGCATTCATCGCGGTCCGCAGCTTCTCCTGGCCCACCGACTTCAGCTGCAGGCCCACCAAGATCGGCGCCATCATCGGGCGCATGGCGGCGAACATCATGGTGCGGGGCGCGAGGTAGCCCTTCCACCGTTCGTATTCGGGCGGGGGCCGCAGGTCCACCGAGTCCAGGCTCCCGAGTGCCTCGGACATGGCGGCGGTCTGCAGGATCGCCCCGGTGAGCCACTTCTCGGCGAACGCCGCGAGTTCGTCTCTGACCTGGCGGGTGAGGGTGTTCACCAGCGCCTGCAGTTCCACCGTCAGCTCGGCAGCCATGACCTGTCCGCCGCGGGTCACCGACACCGTGGTAGCCGCACCGATGCGTTTGTCCCACTGTTCCCTGAAGTCGCCCAGCGCATCGCGGCCACGGGACTGGGCCCGCAGCTTCAGGCGCTGCAGGTCTTGTTCGAGGCGGATGCTCCACTCCCCCTGCTCGTTCTGCAGTCGCTCGAGACGGCTCGCTTCTGCGCTCATCTCTTGCCGGGTTCGCGGCCCGTCGACCAGCGCCTGCCGGCGCAGCCGCAATTCGGCACGCAGAACCGTCAGCGCCACCGCCGCACACTGGGCGGCATTGCGTTCGACGATGCGGGCCGGGTCTCCGAGCGCCTCCTGAAAGGCACGTGCCAGGTCGGGAATCCCCGAGGCCTGCCAGCGCACCTGCGCCTGCGGCTCACCGTCGCGCGCGATCGCCGCCGCGGCGAAGACGTTCGACACCCCGATCACCGGAATTCCGGCGAACTGCGGCGCGTGCTCGCGCAGCAGTCGGCGGTTCTCCTCGACGACGATCCGCCAGCCGGTCGGCGACTTGTCCACCTTGGTGACCGCCATGATCACCGTGCCGATCTCCGCCCCGACGCCGGACAGGAATTCCAGTTCCGCCGCGCTGATCGGAGCGAGGGCGTCGCACACCATCAGCAGCGCGCAGGCACCGGTGGTCGCCCCCACCACCGCCTCGGCGTGCCGGTGGTCGAGGCCGTGAACACCGGGGGTGTCGACGATCGTCACGTCGGGAAGGCTGCGTCCAGCCACCCGAACCTCGGCTCCCACCGGCACCATGCCGTCGACCGGAGTGGTGGCCAGGTCGCCGTCGACGGTGACCCACCGGAAGACCTCGCCGGCCGGGATCGGCCGGCGGCTGGCGTCGGGAAGCAGCAGGCACGCCGACCCGTCCGGGTGCCCGGCGTCCGGCGGGACGTAGCGGACCTGCGCGGCCGTGGCGAGGCCCACGTCCACCTTCGCCGCGCCGACCCGACCGATCAGGGAGTTCACCAGCGAACTCTTTCCCCGCTTCACCTCGCCGACCACCACCACCGTCCGGTCCGGAGGCGGCTGCCCGGCCACCGCGACGATCCGTTCTGCCTCGGCCTCCCGGCCGTGTTTGCGCAGCACCAACTGCGCCGCTTCGAGCGGCGTGTGAGCCTGTCGTCTCGGCGCCTCACTCACCGGCTGCCGCCTTCGGCGGCCAATTGGTACGTACGTTCCAGCACGGTGAGGGCCTCGCGCTCGGCACTGGACAGCACCGCGATCCGCTGCGCCCGGCAGTCGGTCAGCAGAGCGGCGGCGCGCGAGGTGATCTGCGCCGGCGACGCCGACGGCGGCAAACCGCACACCGCCGCCGGTCCGTCGGCGGCCAGCACGGCCGCCAGCCTTGCCAGCACCGGACTGTCCGGCTCGCGCCGGCGCAACCGGTCCGCGACGGCCGTCTCGCGCAGCCGGTGCGCGGCCGGTGCCAGTTCGAACCGTTCCAGCAGGGCCGCCACCGCATCCCGCGCGGCGCTGCGCCCCGCGAGTTCCCGCACGCCGGCCACCGCCACGCGGGCCCGGCCGACCGAGCTCGCACGGCGCAGGACCGTGTCGATCGCCCTGCGCAGAGTCACCAGTCCGGACCGGTCGAGCAGCCAGTCCGACATCGCCACGGCACCGGCGCGGGCCCGGTTCCTGCCGTGCAGCAGTCCGTACAGTCCGATGCGCTCGAGCAGGCCGGCGATCTCCGGGGAGGTCTCACCGGCGTGGATCGCCAGCAGCAACTCGTCCCGATCGATACCGGCGAGCGAGCTCAGCGCCGCGGCTTCCCGTTCGGAGATCCCCAGTTCCGCGGCCTCGGCCATGAGCCCCGACACCGGCACAACGAGCTGCGTGAAGTGTGCGAACTCCCGGGCGAGGACCGCAGCGTGCTGGGCCGCGACGTCGAAGGGGTCGACGTCACCGGCGGCTCCCTCTCCGGCGGTGTCGGCCTGCGAGCTCACCAGCATGGTGTTGCGCGGTGAGGCACCAAGGTCCTGCAGGAAACTGACCTCGTCGGTCCGCAAGCGACCGCCCTCCACCAGGAACAGCACCGCGTCCGGCGCGGGCAGACCGTGTCCGTCGATCAGCGCGCGGCGCGTCGCCCGCTCCGAGGATGTGGTGTGCCCGGTGAGGCCGGGGGTGTCGATGATCCGGTAACGATCGCGCAGGGGCGCCTGAGCCAGATGCACCACCTCGAAATCGACGTCCTCCGGCGGACATCCGAGCTCCCGCGAACCGAAAGCCGGCCGCTCGTGCCGCGCACCGTCGAGCCCCACCAGTTCCGCCCGCTCGGGCACACCGAACTCGTACAGCGTTGCCACTCTGGTGCACTCCCGCTGATCGGTCGGTGCGATCTGCTGTCCGATCAAGGCGTTCGCCAGGGTCGACTTGCCCGAGCTGACGCGACCCGCCAGCGCGACGGTCGGCGCCCCGAAGACCCGGCTGGTCACAGCCTCGACCGCCGGCCGCTCCCGCGCCGGCACCGTCGCGGCGACGTCGCGCAGCAGCCCGCGAACAGCGTCCATCAGCACTGCATCGGTGTTGCCGGCCACCTGGTCACCGTACCGAGCCGCCAGAGGGGTCTGGAACCTTTCCACCGGTCTTGGAACTTTTCTCCCGCTGTGCGCACTCCTACTTCTCACAGCGGTCTTCCACCGACGACCAGACGAGACCGAAAGGCCAGTCATGGACCAGCTCGACTTCCCCGAGGACACTCCCGCCGACGAGCCGATCGAATACCTCTGCGACACCCCCGAGGACGACCCGCTCGATCCGGGCCCCGAGGCCGGCGAGGTGCCCGAGTTGCCCGCCGATCTCCCTGGGGTATCGGCGCCGGCCGGCGGCGCGGCCGCCGAGGAGTACTCCGAGCACTGGTTCACCCAGGCCGCGAACGGAACGTGCGTGCCGGCGAGCGTCGCTCAGATCGTCTCCGAGTACACCGGAACCACCTTCGCCGATGAATCGGTGTTCGTGCAGTACGCGCTCGACCACGGACTCTTCGCCGACGGGGTGATCGAGAACGGGATGACCGCTGAAGCCGGTGCGCAGATCCTGGAGGCCTCCGGGATACCCGCCACCGTGGCCTTCGGTGATCTGGCGACTCTCCAGGACCTGCTCGACGGCGGCCACGGCGTCATGGTGGCCGTCGACTCGGGCTACTGGGATCCCGGACAAGAAGTGGTCGACCAGCTGACAGGCACCGATCAGGGTGCCGACCACTGCGTCGTCATCTCCGAGATCGATGTGGAGAAAGGCGTGGTCTATCTGTCCGACACCGGTGGGGAGGGCGGCGACATGCTGGAAGTGCCGCTGTACCGGTTCGAGGAGGCCTGGGCCGAGAGCGGTAATCAGATGATCGTGTGCGACGTCCCCTCACCGAACATCGAGTTCGCCTCCGGCGAGACCGGGCTCCCGGCGGCTCAGCCCACGGCGGCGACCGAACCGGCCGGGTTCGGTTCGACCCAGGCTGGTTCGACGCAAGCTGGAGCCGAGGTACCGGCCGGCGTCGCCGGTGGCACCGAAGACTCCACCGGACTGGCGGACGCGATCGGCTGGCTCACCCATAACCCGTGGGTGCTGATGCCCGTGGTCTTGGGTGCCGGGGTGGCCGTGAAGAGCGTGGCGACGGCCGCGACGACATCACGAGATCCCCGATGAACTGGGGTCTCCTCATCGCCGCCGCAGCCGCGATCGCCGAGGTGGCGCTGGTGGCCGGCTATCTGCTGCGCGGCGCCGTCGACCCGGTCGGACACCGCACTTCCGGCGGGATCCGCGGGCCGGAGGCGTCACCGGCCGCCACCGAGCGTGCCGACGACCTCATCATGGCCCTCACCGGCGCCTACGACACGTCGACCGAGGACTCGGTGCGGTCGTATGTGAGGCAAGAGCTGGAACGCGCGGGGGTGACCCGGGTGGCACCGGACCCCGGCGCCCCGTTCGATCCGCAACGGTTCCGGTGCGTGGCCACGGTGCCGGCTACTCGTTCCTCCGGGCGGCTGGGCACCGTGATGAGAACCGAGCGTCCGGGGTGGACCCGGGTTCGCGACGGCCGCCCGCTACGGGCAGCCGACGTGACAGTCTGGAGCGCAGCCGAATGAACGGGCCGATGGCCGACCGACATGCCGAAGGGGGCGAGCCGATGCGTCCCGGAGCGTCCCTGCTCAGCATCGATTTGGGCACCACCAACACCACCGCGGCATTCCGGGACCGCCGTGGGACGGTGCACGAAGTCCGGTTGTCGGCGTCGGCGGCGGCGATGCCGTCGGCGGTCTTCGCCGACCGCGATCAGTTGGTGGTCGGCACCGCCGCCCTCAACCTCGCCCTCACCGAGCCGGGGCGTTTCGAACCCATGCCCAAGCGTCGTCTCCGCGACGACACCGTGACGCTCGGCGACCACTCCTACCGCCCCGCCGAACTGGCCGGCGCGGTACTGCGTCGGGCCGTCACCACCGCCACGTCGCGTCACGGCGGTGGATTCGACGGCGTCGTCCTGACGCATCCGGACGGGTGGCGCACCGAGATGCTCGAGCGGCTGGTGGCCGCCGCCCGCAACGCCGGCCTCGACGTGCATCGGCTCGGTCTGCTCGGCGAATCCCAGGCGGCGGCGGCCTACTACGCGGCCGCCACACCGGTGGCCGCCGGTGACCGCCTGGCCGTCTTCGATTTCGGCGGGGGCACCTGCGATGTCACGGTGCTGGACTGCACCAGGCCGGGTACCTTCGTCGTCGCCGCATCCGGTGGACTGCACGATCTCGGCGGCGACGACCTCGACGCCCGGCTGTACCGGTGGGTGCTCGACCATTGCCGGTCGGCGGCACCGGCGCTGGCCGGGCGGCTCAGCCAACCCGCTGCCCGGCTGACCGTCCTGGACCGGATCCGAGATGCCAAGGAGACGCTGTCGTCGTCGAACCGGGCGGTGATCGCGCTCCCCGACGGGACGTCGCTGCAGATCACCCGCACGGAGTTCGAGCAGCTCATCGCCGCCGACGTCGCCGAGGCGCTGGCGCTGACCCGGCGCGTCATCGCAGAAGCGGACGCGGTGACCCCCGCCCCGATCAGCCGGATCTTCTTGGTCGGCGGGTCGAGCAATATCCCAGTGGTGCACCGCGAGCTGAGCTCTCTCGGCGCCATCGCGACGCTGGGTGACCCCAAGACCGTCGTGGCCCAGGGCGCACTCGGCGCCGAGGGCCTCATCACGCCAGCCAACGACCTGGCCAAACCCCGGTCTCGCCGGCAGAGCAAGCCGGAGCCCCCGCCTCCTCCACCACCGCCACCACCTCCGCCTCCGTCTCCGTCGAAACCTCCCCTGTCCGGTCGCACGATGGCGCTGATCATCGGCGGTGCCGCCGGCGTGCTGGTGCTGATCGCAACGCTCGTCCTCACCGTGGTCTCCCTCAACGGAGACCGAGAACCGCCACCTCCGACGGCCTCCGGACTGTCCGGCACCCCCGTCGGCGACGAGCCCGAAGGTTCGGCGACTCCCACCTGTCCCTTCTCCGCTACTGAGGAGTGCGCTCTGTTCGCGATGATTCCGCCAGACCTGCAGCCCACGGCCAGCTGCGGCCCGTGGGACCTTCCCGCCGTGACCGCCGCCATCACCTGCCGCGTGCAGGACCCGACAGTCCGTCAGATCGACATCGCCCGGTACCCGGGAGACGTGGCGGACTACGAACGACCGCCCAACGAGTCCTGGACCTATGAAGACGGAACTCGCGGCGGTGGACGCTACTGGAACGAGACTCCTCTCTCGGTCTGCCACTCCACCGACAGCACCAACACGATGGCCTGTCTCCACTACGCCCCCGGTGACCGTGACGAAGTGCTCGACTGGTGGCGGCAACAGCCGGGGCTCTGATGGCACGCGACAAGTCAGGCGACCCGACCGTGAACGACGACCTCACGCATTGGTGGCGGCGATACGAGGACCCCGAGACGCTGACACCACCGCTGGGAGTCTGGAACCGCGCCCTCGATCACGCCTTCGATCTCGGGGCACACGTGGACTCCGACCTGTACCTGCCGCCCGGGCCGGACGTCCACTCCGTCGAAATCGCCGATCTCCCCGAGGCGGACGACCTTCCCCACGACCACCTGGATCCCCTGTCCGGGCTCGACGACGACCCCGGATCAGGGCTCGAGTCCGAACCGGTCGCCGATGACCCTCCCGACGGCGAGCAGACGGCAGACGGCGGGGACATCGAACTCTGACGGATTGCTCCGGAGTGTTTGCCCACGCCACTAACTCCGACGGCAAGTGACGCACCGGGCTAGAATCCATCCGTGACATACTTCACAATTCAGGCCGTGGCGTCCACCGTCACGCGTGCGGTGGGGGCGGAGTAATGGCGGCGGTGGGGTCGGGCTCAGCCAACGACCATGCCGCTGCACTGCTGCAGTCCGCGATGGCAGGCGACCAGCACGCCTACGCGGAACTCGCCGGCGCACACCGGAACCGCCTCTGGTCGGTCTGTTATCGCATCACCGGCAACCCTGAAGACGCCGAGGACGCGTTGCAGGAGACCCTGCTGGCCGCGTGGCGCGGACTCGCCACCTTCCGCGGGGATTCTGCCTTCTCCAGCTGGCTGTACCGGATCGCCTCCAACGCCGCGCTCGCCCAGGCCAAGCGCCGACCTCAGACCCTGACCATCGAGAATCATGAGTTCGCCGCGGAAGGCGATTTCACCACCGACGTAGCCTGGTCTGACTTGATTCAGGAGGCCCTGGACAACCTGCCCGAGCACTACCGGGTCCCTTTCGTATTGCGTGTCTACGGTGATCTGACGTACCAGGACATCGCCGACCAGCTCGCGATCCCCGTCCAGACCGTGCGGAGTCGCCTGTCCCGAGCCAAGCGGGCACTCCGGGAGAACCTGGGCGACCCTGAGGACCGCTCCTGAACCTCAGCCGCCGGTTGCTCCCCGGCCCGGACACTAGGATCGGCGGCATGGGAATCCTCGTGGCGATCGAAGGCCTGGACGGCGCAGGTAAGAACACCATCGTGCAGCGGATCCGCGCGCAGGCCGCCGACCACGGCATCTCGATGACGACACTGGCCTTCCCCGACTACGGAAACTCGATCACCGCCGATCTGGCCGCCGAGGCGCTCCACGGCGAACACGGCGATCTGAGCGACAGCGCCTACGCGATGGCCGTGCTCTTCGCCCTCGACCGCCGCCGGTCCGCACCCGCCCTACGGGCGGCGCTGGCGGAGTTCGAGCTGGTCCTGTGCGACCGCTACGTCGCCTCGAACGCCGCCTACAGTGCCGCCCGGCTCGATCAGGGACCCGACGGCGAGGTGGTCCGGTGGATCCGCGAGCTCGAGTTCGGCCGCTTCGACCTGCCGGTGCCCGACCACCAGCTGCTGCTCGGCGTGCCCCCGGAGGTCGCGATGGATCGCGCCCAGGGGCGCGCGGACACCGATGCGTCGCGGGCCAAGGACGCCTACGAGCGCGACGCGGACCTGCAGACCCGCGTCTGGCGCGCCTACCTCGATCTGGCCGACCGGCAGTGGGTGTCGCCGTGGCTCGTCGCCGACGGCGACGAGGCGGTCGCCGCGGTGCTGCGCCTGACCGTCCCCGGTGCCTCGCTCCGGTCCTGACGCCGAACTCGGATGCCACTCGCCCGCCACCTGCGGGAGGTGACGGGCGAGGGATCTCGACTTCGCTCGATCAGTAGCGGTAGTGCTCCGGCTTGTACGGCCCTTCGACGTCGACGCCGATGTACTCGGCCTGCTCCTTGGTGAGCTTGGTCAGCTGACCGCCGAGCGCCTCGACGTGGATGCGGGCGACCTTCTCGTCCAGGTGCTTGGGCAGCCGGTAGACCTCGTTGTCGTACTCGTCGTTCTTGGTCCACAGCTCGATCTGCGCGATCACCTGGTTGGCGAAGCTGTTGCTCATCACGAACGACGGGTGACCGGTGGCGTTGCCCAGGTTCAGCAGGCGCCCCTCGGACAGGACGATGATGCTGTTGCCGTCCGGGAAGACCCACTGGTCCACCTGCGGCTTGATGTTGATGCGGGTCATGCCCTCGGCGGACTCCAGGCCGGCCATGTCGATCTCGTTGTCGAAGTGGCCGATGTTGCCGAGCACGGCCTGGTTCTTCATCTGCTTCATGTGCTCGAAGGTGATGATGCCCAGGTTGCCGGTGGAGGTGATGACGATGTCGGCGTTGCCGATCGCGTCCTCGACGGTGACGACGTCGAAGCCGTCCATCATCGCCTGCAGGGCGTTGATCGGGTCGATCTCGGTCACCTGGACGCGCGCGCCCTGACCGGCCAGCGACTCCGCGCAGCCCTTGCCGACGTCGCCGTAGCCGCAGACGAGGGCCTTCTTGCCGCCGATCAGCACATCGGTGCCGCGGTTGATGCCGTCGATCAGCGAGTGGCGGGTGCCGTACTTGTTGTCGAACTTGCTCTTGGTGACCGAGTCGTTGACGTTGATCGCCGGGAAGTCCAGTTCGTCGGCGGCGGCGAACTGGTACAGGCGCAGCACGCCGGTGGTGGTCTCCTCGGTGACGCCCTGCACCGACTCGGCGGTGGCGGTCCACTTGGTGGGATTCTTCGCCAGCGACGCGCGCAGCAGTTCCAGGAACACCTTGTACTCGGCGGGATGCTCGTCGTCGGTGGGCGGCACCACACCGGCCTTCTCGAACTCGGCGCCGCGCAGCACCAGCATGGTGGCGTCACCGCCGTCGTCGAGGATCATGTTCGGGGTGCCGGCCGGGTTCTCGTCGGTGGCCGGCCAGGTGAGCATCTGCTCGGCGGCCCACCAGTACTCCTCCAGCGTCTCGCCCTTCCAGGCGAACACCGGGACGCCTGCCGGCTCCTCGGGGGTGCCGTACGGGCCCACGACGATGGCGGCGGCCGCGTGGTCCTGCGTGGAGAAGATGTTGCACGACGCCCAGCGGACCTGCGCGCCCAGCGCGACGAGGGTCTCGATCAGCACCGCCGTCTGCACGGTCATGTGCAGGGAACCGGAGATCCGGGCCCCCTTGAGTGGCTGCACGTCGTGGTATTCGCGACGCAGCTCCATCAGGCCGGGCATCTCGTGTTCGGCCAGGCGGATCTCTTTGCGGCCGTAGTCGGCGAGCGATAGGTCGGCGACCTTGAAATCGATTCCGTTGACTACGTCGGCGGTCAATGCGCTGTCGGGCGCGGTGGTCATCTGGTCCCTCTCGATGGCGGCCGTGATTCGTCGGGCATAAGGCTATCCTCTCGCCGACGGCGCGCTGCACCGGCGTGGCACGTCAGAGCACATCGTGGATCGGGGCGGGCGTTTCGCCGCGTTCACGCATGCCCAGCACCGAATGCCGCATCCCGTACGCCAGGTACACGACGACACCGAGCACCATCCAGATCACGAAACGCAGCCAGGTCTCGATCGACAGGTTCAGCATCAGCCAGAAGCAGGCGATCACCGACAGGATCGGGATGAGCGGCATCAGCGGCACACGGAAGCCCCGCTCCAGGTCGGGACGGCGGTACCGCAGCACGACGACGCCGATGCTGACCAGGACGAAGGCGAAGAGCGTGCCGATGTTGACCATCTCTTCGAGTGCCCCCATCGGGAAGAAGGTGCCCAGGACGCCGGCGACGGCGCCGACGAGCAGGGTCATGCGCACCGGGGTCCCGCGGCTGCCGGTCTTGGACAGGCCGCGGGGCAGCAGGCCGTCGCGGGCCATCGCGAAACCGATGCGCGTCTGACCCAGCAGCATCACCATCACCACCGTGGTGAGGCCGGCGAGTGCGCCGAGGTTGATGATCCACTCCGCCCACGTGATGCCGTGCAGCTGGAAGGCGGTCGAGAGCGTTCCGCTCTCCCCCGCCAATTCTGTGTACGGCACCATGCCGGTGAGCACCAGGGTGACGGCCACGTACAGCACCGTCACGATCAGCAGCGAACCGAGGATGCCGCGCGGCAGTGCCTTCTGCGGATTCTTGGTCTCCTCGGCGGTGGTGGCCACGATGTCGAAGCCGATGAACGCGAAGAACACCAGGGAGGCGGCGGCAAGCAGGCCGTACCAGCCGAAGTTGCTCCCGTCGGCACCGGACATCCACGACCACAGTGTCTGGTGGATGCCCACGCCGCGCTCGGCGGGCTCCGCCGGCGGAATGTACGGCGAATAGTTCTTGGCCGAGATGTAGAACGCGCCGACGATGATGACCAGCAGCACCACCGAGACCTTGAGCGCGGTGATGATCAGCGACACCCGCGACGACAGCTTGGTGCCCAGCGCCAGCAGCGCGGTGAGCACGCCGATCAGCAGCAGCGCACCCCAGTCGATGCTGACCGACCCCCACTCGATCACCGTCGAGCCGTCGACGCCGATCACCTTGGCCAGATACAGCGACCAGCCTTTGCCCACCACCGAGGCGGCCAGCGCCAGCTCCAGGATCAGGTCCCAGCCGATGATCCAGGCGACGAACTCGCCGAAGGTCGCATAGGAGAACGTGTACGCGCTGCCGGCGACGGGCACCGCCGACGCGAACTCGGCGTAGCAGAGGGCGGCCAGGCCGCAGGCGACGGCGGCGATCACGAAGGCCAGCGACACCGACGGGCCGGCGACATTGCCCGCCGTGCGCGCGGTGAGCGTGAAGATTCCGGCGCCGACCACCACGGCGACGCCGAAGACGGTCAGATCCCAGGCCGTGAGGTCTTTCCGAAGCCGGGAGTCGGGTTCGTCGGTGTCGGCGATCGACTGCTCGACGGACTTCACCCGCGTGAACGGATTACTCACTCGGCGCTCCCTTCACTTGCCCACCGACCCCGGTGGCCGCTGTCAGGACCCGTTCAAAGTAGCCGAGCCGACGGCGGAGTCGACGCTATTCCGGGCGCGCCGGAACGGCGGGTTCAGGTGTCGCGAGTCGGATGCGGCTGCGCGGCGCGCGTCTCGTCCGCTTCGTCGGCTTCCGGCGGCAGCGGCGGCAGCGACGCCGGATCGACCTCCGGCCGCGCGCGGATGAACAGCACGCTGGCGATCAGGCCGCCCCACACCAGGATTACCGCCACCACGAGGAGGGCGATCGCAGGTCCGGTCATCGCTTCTGTCCTTCCAGGAAGTCAACGGAGGGCCACGGCCGGAAGGCCGGATCGTCCCGGCCTCGCCAGCTGATCGCCGTGCCGACGATCGCACCGATGACGGCGAGTGCCACGGTCCCCCAGCCGAAGAGGTTGATGTACCAGTCCGGATAGCCCTCGTAGCCGTTGTTGATCACGTCGACGATCTTCTGAATCATCATGACGAGCAGGAACACCGGGGCGAACACACCGATCAGCGGCAGCCACCACTTGCCGAGTTCGAACGTCGACACGGAGTTGAGGTGCAGCCGCAGCAAGTCGCCCTTGCGGGCGAACCAGACCACGGCGACGCACATCGCGATCGCGGAGCTGACCACGCCGATGTTGTTGGCGAACATGTCGACGGTGTCGAGGGCGAACAGGCCGGTGGTGGTGGCGAACAGCCCGAAGGAGACCACGGCGCAGACCACGCCGACCACCACCGCGGCGACACGCTGGGACAGTCCGAACTTCTCCTGGATCGCGACCGAGACGCCGACGACCAGCGACACCAGCGACGTGAAGCCGGCGATGACGAGGGAGCCGAAGAACAGGGCGCCGAACAACGCGCTGCCCGGCATCTCGGAGATCACCGCCGGGAAGGTCACGAACGAGAGGATCGGCCCGGTGAGGCCCTCCAGGTCGGCGACGCCGACACCCTCCTGGTGTGCGAGGAAGCCCAGCGCCGAGAAGACGCCGATACCGGCGAGGATCTCGAAGGACGAGTTCGCGAAGCCCACCACCAGACCGGAGCTGGTCATGTTGGACCGGCGCCGCTGGAACGAGCTGTAGGCGATCATGATGCCGAAGGCGATGGACATCGAGAAGAAGATCTGGCTGTAGGCGGCGATCCAGACGTTGAGATTGCCCAGCTCACCCCAGTCCGGAGTGAACAGCGCGTTGAGGCCGTCGGCGGCGCCGGGCAGGGTCACCGCCCGGATCACCAGGGCACCGAAGCCCAGCACCAGCAGCGGAATGCCGATGACGTTGACCTTCTCCACACCGCCGGCGATGCCGAGCGCCAGCACGATGATGATGGCCACCCAGACCAGCGCCAGCGGCCACGCGACGCCGGCCACCAGTTCGGACGAGATACCCGGCTCGGAGGCCTGCAGGTAGTCGTCGACGAAGAAGCTCGCGGTGTCCGAACCCCACTTGTTGCCGAAGGAGAAGTAGAAGTAGCTCAGCGCCCAGGCGATCACGGCCGCGTAGTACACCGAGATGATGAACAGCAGCATGGTCTGGAACCAGCCGATCACCTCGGCTTTGCGCCAGAGCCGGCGCAGGGCCAGTGGCGCCGAGCCGCGGAACCGCTGGCCGATCGCGTAGTCCAGGAACAGGATCGGCAGGCCGGCCGTCACCAGAGCGATCAGATAGGGGATGAGGAACGCGCCGCCGCCGCTGTCGTAGGCGACGCCGGGAAAGCGCCAGATGTTGCCGAGGCCGACCGCCGAGCCGATGGCCGCGAGGATGAATCCCCGGTTCGAAGTCCACGTCTGCCGCTGGCCGCCGGTGGTACCGGTTTCCGTCATCGGGCGCCTTTCTGCTCGCGAATGTTCCTGACGGTAGCGCACGCGGGCGTGCGCGTCGCTCAGTCCGCGGGACCGCGTTCGATGTCGGGTTCCAGGTAGATCACGCGCGTCTGCGGGACGGCCGCACGCACACGCGCCTCAGCGGCATCGATGGCGGCCGCGATCTGAAGAGCCCCGGCGCCGGGCGAGATGGCGATCTTGGCCGCGAGCAGAAGTTCATCAGGACCCAGGTACTGGGTCTTCATGTGGATGACGCGGTCGACGCCGTCACCCGGAAGTGCCTCGCGCAGAGCGCGATCCTCTGCCTCGGTGGCACCTTCGCCGATCAGCAGGCTCTTCATCTCGATCATGAGCAGTACCGCGATCGCGCCCAGCAGCAGGCCGATCGACAGGGTGCCCACCCCGTCCCAGATCGCGTTGCCGGTTGCCATGGTGAGCCCGACGCCGCCCAGGGCCAGTACCAAGCCGATCAGGGCGCCCGCGTCTTCGAGCAGCACCACCGGCAGTTCCGGATTCCGCGAGTTGCGGATGAAGTTCCACCACGAGGCATTGCCCTTGAGGGGCCGCGATTCGCGCCGCGCCGTGTGAAAGCTGTAGCCCTCCAGAGCCATTGCCACCAGCAGGATCACCACGGCCACGATCGGTGATTCGAGACCGTGGTCGTGCGCGTGGCGGATCTTCTGCACGCCCTCGTAGAGCGCGAACAGGGAGCCGAGAGAGAAGATCACCAGCGCCACGACGAAGGAGTAGAAGTAGCGCATCCGCCCGTAACCGAACGGGTGCAGCTGATCGGCCTCCTTCTTGGAGCGCCGCTGACCGAGCAGCAGCAGCCCCTGGTTGGAGGTGTCGGCGACCGAGTGCACACCTTCGGCGAGCATCGACGACGAGCCGGTGACGGCGAACCCGACGAACTTGGCGGCTGCGATGCCGGCGTTGGCCAGCAGTGCCGCCACGATCGCCTTCTTGGAGCCCTCGGTCGACATCGCACTCTCCTCGCCTCGCCCGGCCGCTGTTCAGACTGTGCCAGCGTAGTGCGCCGGGCGCCGCTGCCCCCGGCGGATCGGGCGGCGCGGTGCGCACCCGATCCGCCGGTAGTTCGCGAACCGGACCCCCGTCGGGGAGCCGAGGACGTGCCGCCGGGTTCGGCGGCGGATTCGCCGTCAGGTGGCGAAGGACTTGCTGACGCGCTGATCGGTCTCGCGCATCCGGTTGCTCGCGTTGGCCACCCCGGTGCCCAGGCCGTCCAGGCGCAGCCGGGCGTCGGCGAACAGCTTGTCCCATTCGGCCTGCGCGGTGCGGTAGGCGGCGGCGCCGCCCGAGTCCCAGTTGGCCGACAGCGCATTCGCCTGCCGCTTGAGCTGGCCGGACAGCTCCTCGAGCCGGCCGAACTGATTCTTCAGGTCGCCGGCGAGAGTGCCCAGGCCCTCGAAGTTGTAGCGGATGGTCGCTCCGTTCATGTTCTCCCCCGTGTGTCGATGTGGTGATGGTGATGGCCGGGCGCGGTCAGAGGTTCAGGCCGCCGCCGGCCGCACCGATGATCTGCTTGCTCGCCGCGGTGTCCTGGTCGTCGTATCCGTGGAAGCCGGTGGTGAGCTTGTTCTCGATCGCGTTGAGAGCCTGCTCCAATCGCATGGCGGTGGCGTTCCAGTCGGTGTGGGTGCCGTCGAAGGTCTTGGCTGCCACTCCGTTCCAGTCACTGAGGCCCCCGGCCGCGGACGCTTTGATGCGGCCGATCACCGCGCGCATGTCGCCCACGATCCCCTTGATGCCGGCGGCGGCCGCCTGGCCGCCGGCGACGTCCAGATTCAATCCGTTCGTGTTCACTGCTTCTCCTCTTCCCTACCTCTGCCGGATCACGTCGGGATCCGGTCGGTTGCCTGCCGGTGGCCGGCGATCCGGGGGCCGGTTCATCCGCCCACCTCCGGGTCGCCGAGCCGGAAGTCGACGTCGACGGTGATCGGCGGCGGCGCGGACTCCCCGAGGACCGGAACTGCCGCCACCGGTACCGGCATCCCGGCGTCGACGGCCGGGCCGCGCGCGACGGTGCTGACGCGGGTCGCCCCGGCGCCGGACCCGGCCATGGCGGGGGCGATCGGCGCCATCGGTGCTCCCAGACCGGTCGCGGCCGCGGGCCGGTTCCAGCCCGGGGCCGGCTGCTGAGCAGACGGTGTGGCCCCGCCGACCGGCTCGGCACTGACCGGCCGGCCGGACAAGACGGGCTCGGCGGCCACCGGACCGGCCGTGCCCAGCGCAGCCGGACGGACCGTCGGCCCAGCAGCTGTATCCGGCGAACTCGCGGTCGACCCGATCGTCGTGGGGCCGGGGTTCGCGGGTCCGGCGGCGGCCGGACCGATGGCGGACGCCGGCAATGGCGACGCCGGTGTGACCCCGGCCGGGGCCGGTACGGCGGGCGGCCCCACCGGCGCGGCCGAGCCGAGGAGGGTACCCGCCAGTTGCAGTCCGGAGGACGCCAGCGGCAGCGCCGCCCGGACGAGTCCGGCGACGGTGTCCGGGGTGACCGGCGGCGGGGTCACCGGGACCGGCGCCCCGTCGACGGCCATCTTGGCGGTCGGTGCGGCCAGCTGAGCCCGGGTGGCGGCGACGACGCCCATCGCCTCGGTGAGGCCCTCGGCGGCGAAGCCGAGGACGGCGACCTGTCCGGGCGGGGTGGCGATCGCCGGCATCGCTGCCGCGATGAGGCCGGCGGTCTTCACGATCACTCCCTGCAGCGCGGCCAGTCCGGCACCGACGATGGCGAGGCCGCCCGAGATGTCGGTGCTCATCGCCGCCGACTGTGCGGCGAGTCCACCCGCGTCGGCGGTGGCCAGCGCAGTCTTGGCGACCGCTCCGGTCGCCCCGTCACCGGCCCACAGCCCGCTGAGCGCCTCGATCGCGCCGGTCGCCGCCCCGATACCGGACTGCAGCGTCTGGGCGATGCCGGTCAGCATCACAGTCGGATCACCGGAGCCGCCGGGCAGCGTGCCGGTTCCGAAAGTGCTCAGCAGCTCGCGGAGTGGAGTCAGCAGCGCGAGCGGGTCGAGGGCCGGAAGTGTCGGCAGGTCCGGCAACCCGGGTGGTGCGAACAGCGCAGCGAGATCGCCCGTGCCGGTCGGCGCCGCACCCGCCCCGGGCACGAGGTGCGCCAGCCCCAGGTCGTTCAGCAGCCGGCTCGGTGTGGTCTCGAGCAGGTCGGGCAGTCCAGTGGGTGCCAGCAGTTCGCCCAGGGTGGGCTCGCCGGCCGCATCCTGCTCGCTCATGCGCCGGCGATCCCGCCGGCGCCGTCCGCGTCGGCGCCCCGGAACGCCCCGAGGCCCGCGGTGGCGGCGCCCGCGGTCGCGGCCTGCACGGCGGCGAGTGCGCTGACGGCGGCGAGATGGTTGGCTTGCGCGATGCCGAAGGCGGCCAGGAACTCCTGGCCGATCAGGCCGAAGGCGCCGGTCATCACCGCGGTCTGGGCGGCGGTGTCGGCGGTCCCGGCGGCGGCGGTCGCCGCACTCAGCGCGGCCGCGGTCGCCGCGAAGGACTCCACGGCTTCGGCCGCGACGGTCACGTCCCTCATCGTTCCCCCTGACTGTCTGTGTGCCGCCCAGGACGGACGGGATACGGATTAGACGCCGCCGGGGCGTCCGCGGTTCCCTGCGCTTCCGGTGTGTCGTCGAACTCGGCGAGGAACTCGCGGGTGAGGTCGGCGCGGCGGGCGCACAGCTCCCGGGCGGCGTCGGCGGCGGCCTCGACGATCAGCTGGGACAGGCGGGCGGCGTCGCCGCGTCCGGCGCCGGGCAGCAAGTCCAGTGCGGCCAGCGCACCGGTCGCGTCCAGCCGGACCGTCACGCGACCGCCGTCGGTGCTCGCGCTCACCGACATCCCGGTGAGGTCCTGGTGCACGCGTTCGAGGGCGGCCAGGTGCGCGGCGGCCGCAGCGGTGATCTGGTCCATCGCGCCGGTCATCGCCGCACCGTCGCAGCACACCAGCGGTCGGCGTCTTCTTCCAGCTGCAGGAGCGCCCTGCGGTCGGGCAGGCCGAGGGCGTCGAGCACCTCGGCCGGGGTGCCGGTCTCCTGCAACCGGAGGCGGCGCTGGTGGGCGCTGCTCCCCCGGGCCAGAGCGCACAGCGCGACGATGCGGGCGGCGACCACGTCCAGGCTGACGGCCAGCTGGGATCGGGCGATGCGCAGACCGATCGGCAGCCCCTCCGCGGTGGTGGTGACCGCAAGGCCGCCGCAGGGTGACGATGCATGGCTGGTGTCGGGCGGTGGTTGCCCGCTGCCGTCCGGGGTGCTGCTGGTGAGGTTGCTGGTCTTCATGCCGGTTTAGACGCTGCGGCGGCGCCTGCGGTTCCCTCGACACCCGGAGCACGGCGTGCCGTATGGGCGGCCGCCGGCGCCGCCCCGTCGTACTTGGACGCACCGCCGGCGGCCGCGGTTCCATCGCGGCCTTTCCGGGCGCGGCGCACCGGCGGCCCCGTAGCGTTCGGCTCCCGGCCAGAACCGGGAGACCAAGGGGGAAGACCATGACCGATACACCCGTGGCACTGCCACCGTGGCTCAGCGAGGACGACGCGCAGCTCGACCTCTCGCACGTGGGGGTGCCCGTCTCACCGCAGGCGGCACCGGGCCCCACTCCCCCGCAAGCCGGTCCCCCGCAGCCCGCTCCGCCCCAGCCCAGTCCACCGCAGCCCAGTTCGCCGCAGCCCAGTTCACCGCAGCCCAGTCCACCGCAAACCCATCACCAGCAGCCCCATGAGCAGCCCCATCGCCGGCAACCCGGCCCTCCGCACCCCGAGACGGTGCACCCGCACGCCACGGCCGCGTCACCGCCGGCCGCAGCGGCGCCGTATCCGCCCCGGTCCGCCGGCGCAGTGCCGGATCAACGGCCGGCGCCGGGACCGGCACTCGATCAGGTGGCGCTGCTGCGGAAGGCGCGGCGCGCACCGGCGCGCGGCTGGCGGCGGGCGGTGCACAGTCTGTCCGCGGGGACCATCAATCCCGGCGAGTCCACGGCCGAACTGGAGTATCAGGAGCTGCTCGAGAGAGTCGGAAGACCGGTCCGCGGCGACTACCGGATCGCTGTGCTGTCGCTCAAAGGCGGGGTCGGCAAGACCACCACCGCGGTGGGCCTGGGGTCCACCTTCGCCTCGTTGCGCGGGGACCGGGTGATCGCCGTGGACGCCAATCCGGACCTGGGGACGCTGGGCCAGCGGATCCCGCGGCAGACCGAGTCCACCGTGCGGGACCTGCTCGCCGATCCGGCTATCCACCGCTACTCGGACGTGCGGGCGCACACCTCGCAGGCGCCCAGCCGCCTGGAGGTGCTGGCCTCCGAACGTGATCCGGCGGCCGCCGAGGCCTTCAGCGAGGACGAGTACCGCGGCGTGATGGCGATCCTTCAGCGCTACTACAACATCATTCTGACCGACTGCGGAACCGGTCTGTCGCACAGCGCGATGCGCGGCGTCCTGGATCTGGCGGATGCCCTGATCCTGGTCAGCTCACCCGCACTCGACGGGGCACGCAGCGCCGGAGCCACCCTGGACTGGCTGGCCGGCCACGGCTTCGGCCATCTGATCGCGCGGTCGGTGGTGGTGCTCAGTTCTGCACGCCCGGGATCGTCGTCCATCGACACCGACCAGCTGGCCCAGCACTTCCTGACTCGGTGCCGCGCGGTCCAGCCGATCGTCTTCGACGACCATTTGGCCGAGGGCGCGGATATCGATCTGGAGCTGCTCAACCGCCGGACGAGGCGCGGATTCGTCGAACTGGCGGCGATCATCGCCGACGACTTCGGGGGCACCGGCCTGCGCAGACACCCTCCGTTCCTGGCAGATTGAGACCCAGGACACACCTCGGTCGGGGCCTTGAGTTCTGACGACTCGGCGACGCTGGGGTTGAATGAGGGTGAACGCCCGGCGTCCGCGCCGGGCCGCAGCCCGAGCCGGAGGTCACCCATGACCGAGATGCACGCCGACGACGCCGCCCGGAAGAACCTTCCTCCGGTGCGGATCGAGTACCGCACGATCCACGGCTACCGCCGCGCCTTCCGGATCGCCGGTGAGGGCCCGGCGATCCTGCTGATCCACGGCATCGGCGACAACTCGTCGACCTTCGAGGAGATCATCGGCGAGCTGGCCCGCGACCACACGGTGATCGCCCCCGACCTGCTCGGGCACGGACTGTCGGAGAAGCCCCGCGCGGACTACTCCGTGGCGGCCTTCGCGAACGGGATGCGCGACCTGCTGGTGGTGCTGGGGATCAGCAAGGTGACCGTGGTCGGCCATTCCCTGGGCGGCGGGGTGGCGATGCAGTTCTGCTACCAGTTCCCGCGCTTCGTGCAGCGACTGGTGCTGGTGGCCGCCGGCGGCGTCACCACCGACGTCAATCCGGCGCTGCGTCTGGCGTCGGTGCCCGGTGTGCCGACCGCCCTGCGCGCTCTGGGCCTGCCCGGGATGCTGCCGCTGCTGCGCGGGGCCTCGCGGTCGCTGGTGCGCGCCGACTCGGTGCCCGGACTGCCGGCGCGGCTGACACCGCGCGGCCTGATGATCGATCATCAGGACCTGCTGCGCATCCTCAGCGACCTCGCCGACCCGCACACCCAGGCGGCCTTCATCCGCACCCTGCGCGCCGTGGTGGACTGGCGTGGCCAGACCATCACCATGCTCGACCGCGCACACCTCACTGAACGTCTGCCGATGCTGGTGGTGTGGGGAGACAAGGACACCGTGATCCCCGTGCATCACGCGGAGCTGATCCACGCCGCGATCCCGCACGCACAGGTCGAGTTCTTCGCCGGCTCCGGCCACTTCCCGTTCCACGACCAGCCGCAACGCTTCACACAACTGGTGCTCGACTTCATCGCGGCCACCGAGCCCGTCGAGTTCGATCCGTACAACTGGCGCTCGTTGATGTCTGCGGGTCAGCGCCTGGACGCGATGGTCGGCGACGAGGACATCCTGGAGGAGATCCTCGAGGCCATGGAGGACGAACGCAGCGTCAGCTGATCGATCGACACCGGGGGCGGTGTGCGACGATGCCGCGGTGACCAATCCGCTCGGCCCCCACGATCCCGTCAACGGCTTCCCACCGCCGGGCGGCGCATACGGCGCATCGTTCCCCCCGCCGATGGAACCGCCCTTGGTGCAGATCGGCGACATCACGGTCACACAGTCGCAGGTGATCACGCCGAGCGGCTCGTTCCCGGTCAAGGGTTCGCAGTGGTCGGTGACCGACCGCTCCCAGTACTCCGAGACCATGTCCCAGACGGGCCTGGTGCTGGCGCTGGTCGGCTTCTTCCTGGTCTGTGTGTTCAGTCTGCTGTTCCTGCTGATGAAGGACCGGAGGACCACCGGCTACATCCAGGTGACCGTCCGCGGCGTCAACGGGGTCACGCACTACAGCAACATTCCGGCGATCTCGCAGGGCACCATGCCCGACATCGCCTCCCGCGTCGGCTACGCGCAGACGCTGGCCGCCGTCGCCTGACCGACAGCGACGCTGACGGGCGGAATCCACCGCGCGCGTGAGGCGGGCCGTCAGGCCACCCTTGCGGGTTCCTCCCGCTCGGCCGTACGTTCGCGGTCTGCCGCACCGCCGGAATCTCGCGCGGGTACCGTCACTTCGTCGAACCCCGGCCGCGCCCGCCCGCCGAAGGCACGCAGCCACGACCACACGGCGGCGAACCGGTTGCGGAATCCCACGAGGTAGAACAGGTGCACGGCGAGCCACGTGAACCAGCCGAGCAGGCCGGTGAGCTTGATCCCCAGCGGAGCGTCGACGACGGCGTTGTGCCGGTTGACGACGGCCATGCTGCCCTTGTCGAGGTAGCGGAAGGCGGTGCCGGTGACCGTCTTGCCGCGGATCATGTCGGCGGCGTGGCGGCCCTGCTGCATCGCGACCGGGCTCTGGCCGGGATAGCCGTTCAGGCTGGTCATGTCGCCGATCGCGTAGATGTCCGCGCGGGCGCCGACGGTCAGGTCCGGGTTGATCAGCAGGCGTCCGGCTCGGTCGGTCTCGCATTTGGCGGCCTCGGCGACCACGGCCGCCAGCGGTGTCGCCTGCACACCCGCCGACCAGACCACGGTGCGGGTGGCGATGGTCTGCTCGGCGCCGTCGGCGCCGCGCACGGTGACGGCGTCGTCGTCGATGTCGGTGACGAAGGTGTCGGTGAGCACCCGGATGCCCTCGGCCTCCAGCGTCTTGCGGGTGAAGTCCGAGAGTCGTCCACCGTAGACCGGCAGCAGGTCGCCGGCGCCCTCGACGAGGTAGACCTCGGCCGGGACGTCGGTGAAGTGCCGGGTACGCAGTTCCCGGATCTGGCCGGCGATCTCCACGCCCGTCGCGCCGCCGCCGACCACCACGAAGGTGTGCGCCGCGGTGTCGGCCATCGGGGCGGCGAAGCAGTCGAGCAGATGGGCGCGCAGACCGACGGCGTCGTCGAGGGTCTTCAGCGAGAAGGTGCGGTCGGCCCACTCGTCGTGCCCGAAGTAGCCCTGCGCCGCACCGGCCGCCACGATCAGTCGGCGGTAGCCGATCTGCCGATCCCCGGTCTCGGTGCGGTAGGTGAGCACCTGGGCGTCGGCGTCCAGTGCCGTCACCCGACCCTCGATCACGTCGATGCAGTCCTTGCCGTCGAGGATTCCAGCGATCGGCGGGGCGATCTCGGCGGCCGGGAGCACCCCGGTGGCCACCTGGTACAGCAACGGCTGGAACAGGTGCTCGGCGGTGGCCGAGATCAGCGTCGTCGGCACCGCCGACTTGGCCAGCTGCTTGGCCGCGGCCAGTCCGCCGAAGCCCGAACCGATGACGACGACCTCGGTGGTCCGCATGGGCGATCTCCTCTGCTCTCGAATCACTGACCACCACTGTGGTAGATGGAGACACGTCCCGCCAAGCCCGTCGACCATGCATTATCGGATCAGACCGATCTGTTCTGCTCATATAATGGCGGCATGGAGTTCCGTCAGCTCACCTACCTGGTCGCGGTCGCGACGCAGGGCGGATTCTCGCGCGCTGCGCGCGCCTGCTTCGTCTCTCAATCCGCCGTCAGCCACCAGATCGCGGCCCTGGAACGCGAACTGGGGGTCGAGCTGTTCGAACGTTCCAGCCGCACCGTCACTCTCACCGAGGCCGGCCAGACCCTGCTGCCGCGCGCGGAGGAGTTGCTGGCGCTGCGCGACGACGCCGTCGCGGCGGTGGCCCCGCGTCCCGACCGGGTGCGGATCGCCGCCAACATGTCCTTCGCGCGGACCGCGCTGGGCGCGGTCTCCGCGGTGCGCGACCGCCACCCCGAGGCCGAGATCGACTTCCTGATCAAGTCCTTCGTGCAGCGCATCGACGCCGTCGCCTCCGGTGAGGCCGATCTGGCGCTGGTGCGGGGCGCCGTGGACCGGGAGGGCCTCTACCTGGATCCACTCTGGCTGGATCAACCGGTGGTGGCCTTCTCGTCCCGGCATCCGCTGGCCGGTCTCGGCCGCAGTCCCGGTCCGCACGATCTGGCCGACTATCCGCTGGTGCTGCCGCCCGCCGAACAGCAGGTGCTGCTGCATCAGCTGGTGGACCGGGTCTTCACGCGCGCCGGCCGCACACCCCGCTACGGTCCTGGGCTGCGACCGGGGCACCCGGTGGCCTTCGAACTGATCAATCACCCGGACAGCTGGACGCTGCTGTACGAGGATCCGCTGGTCCCCGGGCTGGTGTGCCGGCGGGGGCTGGAGTTCACGCTGCCCGTGTCTGCGGTGCTGCGCACCGACGCCACCCCCAACCCGCTGGTGGCCGAACTGCTGACGGAGTTGTCCAACGGCTATCGGCGCGACTGAGCCGGACTCAGCCGCCGCAGCAGCCGCCCAGCTCCCCGGCGTCCAGATCTGAAGCCTTCCGGACGTCTCTGGTGCGAGCGTTGCGCGCCGCCCACTCGTGCCGCGCCGGGTAGTACACCTGGGCCAGAATCAGGCCGCGCGCCTGCGCCACGGGCACCTGCGCACTGCGGACCCGCTCGTCCAGCAGGCCCGCACACCAGGCGAGGTCGCGGCGGCCGTCGCCCACCGAGGCCACCGCCCCGACCAGTGACCGCACCATCGACCAGCAGAAGGCATCGGCCCGGACCCGGCCGACCAGCACGCCGTCGTCGCCGCGGTGCCACGCGAACTCCTGGAGTTCGCGGATGGTGGTCGACCCTTCCCGGGCACGACAGAAGGCGGCGAAGTCATGCAGCCCCAGCAGACGCGCGGAGGCCTCGTTCATCGCCTCGGCGTCCAGGGGGCGCTGCCAGTGCGCGGTACTGCGGGCCGCCAGCGGCTCGGGCCCCCACGGCGCATCGGAGAGCCGGTACTCGTACCGCCGGGCCAGCGCCGAGAATCGGGCGTCGAACTCGCGGGGCACGGCCTCGACCGCCTTCACGCGCACGTCGTCGGGAAGCAGCTTCGCGAGCCGGCGCACCAGTCGTGCCGGGTCTCCCCCGATCGACCGGGCGTCCAGGGCGGCGGCCGGGATGTCGCAGTGCGCCACCTGCCCGGTGGCGTGCACGCCGGCGTCGGTCCGGCCGGCCACGGTCAGCCGCACCGGTACGCGCAGCACCGTGGCGAGGGTGTCCTCCACCGTCTCGCACACGGTGCGGCGTCCGGGCTGGCGGGCCCACCCGGAGAAGTCGGTGCCGTCGTAGCCGATCACCAGGCGCAGGCGCACCTGCGGGGCGGATACGACGAACCCGCCGGCCCCCTCATGGGGATCGGCGGGCTGCGTCATCGGATTCTCGCTGATGGCGAGCTCCGACTACTTCTCTTCGTTGGAGCCGTCGACGTCGGCGCCCTCGGCGAGAGCGTCCTCGGCGGTCGCCGAGGCCTGGTTCTCGTCGGTGGCCTCCGCGACGGCGTCGGCGTTCTCGACCTCGGCCTCGGTGGCGTCGTCGATCACGGCCTCGACCGGGTTCTCGGTCTCCGCGGCGGCTTCCGCCTTCTTCTTCGACGCGGCGGCGCGGGTGGCGCGGCTCGCTTCGTTGGCCGCCGTGCGCTCACGAACCAGCTCGATCACGGCCATCGGGGCGTTGTCGCCCTTGCGCGGCGCGGTCTTGATGATGCGCGTGTAGCCGCCGTCGCGGTCGGAGAAGAACGGACCGATCTCCTCGAACAGGACGTGAACGATGTCCTTGTCGCGGATGTCCTTCATCACCTCGCGACGGTTGGCGAGCTCGCCGGCCTTCGCGTGGGTGATGATCTTCTCGGCGTACGGACGCAGCCGCTTGGCCTTGGCTTCGGTGGTGGTGATGCGGCCGTGCTCGAAGAGCGCCGTGGCCAGGTTGGCGAGGATCGCCTTCTGGTGGCTGGCCGACCCGCCGAGGCGGGTACCCTTAGTGGGCTTGGGCATTGATTTCTCCTAGGAGGGGCGCCGATCGGAAGACCGGCAGTCTCAAATGGTCTGCGGGCTACAGCTGCTCGGTTTCGGCGAAATCCTCACCAGCGTCGTCGCTGTACGACACCTCATCGCTCCACGTGCCGGTGGCCGGGTCGTAACCGGCGACCTGCGACGGGTCGAAGCTGGCCGGGCTGTCCTTCAGGGACAGGCTCAGGCCGTGCAGCTTCACCTTGACCTCGTCGATCGACTTCTGACCGAAGTTGCGGATGTCGAGCAGGTCCGACTCGGTGCGTGCCACCAGCTCGCCGACGGTGTGCACACCCTCGCGCTTGAGGCAGTTGTACGAGCGGACGGTCAGCTCCAGATCCTCGATCGGCAGGCTGAACGCGGCGATGTGATCGGCCTCGGCGGGCGACGGTCCGATCTCGATGCCCTCGGCCTCGACGTTGAGCTCCCGGGCCAGGCCGAACAGCTCGACCAGGGTCTTACCGGCGGACGCCAGAGCGTCGCGCGCGGAGATGGAGTTCTTGGTCTCCACGTCGAGCACCAGACGATCGAAGTCGGTGCGCTGCTCGACACGGGTGGCCTCGACCTTGTAGGTCACCTTCAGGACCGGCGAGTAGATCGAGTCGACCGGGATACGGCCGATCTCGGCACCGGTGGCCTTGTTCTGCACGGCCGGCACGTAGCCGCGGCCCCGCTCGACGACCAGCTCGATCTCGAGCTTCCCCTTGTCGTTGAGGGTCGCGATGTGCAGGTCCGGGTTGTGCACCGTGACACCGGCCGGGGGCACGATGTCGGCGCCGGTGACGGCACCGGGGCCCTGCTTGCGGACGTACATGGTGACCGGCTCGTCCTCTTCGGAGCTGACCACGAGGCCCTTGAGGTTCAGGATGATGTCGGTGACATCCTCCTTGACCCCGGGGACGGTGGTGAACTCGTGCAGGACACCGTCGATGCGGATGCTGGTGACCGCCGCGCCCGGGATGGACGACAGCAGCGTGCGCCGCAGCGAGTTGCCCAAGGTGTAACCGAAGCCCGGCTCGAGGGGTTCGATGACGAACTTCGACCGGTTCTCGGCGATGACCTCTTCGGACAGAGTGGGTCGCTGTGAAATGAGCATTGGTGAGTGATTCTCCTTCTACCGCCCGCTATATGACGGCCTGAGGGGGTTACCGGACAGCGGCTGCTGTCGCGGTGATTACTTGCTGTAGTACTCGACGATGAGCTGCTCGGTGAGCGGCACGTCGATCTGCGCGCGCTCGGGCACACTGTGCACGAGGATGCGGAGGGTCGACGGGACCACCTGGAGCCATGCCGGAACGGGACGCTCGCCGAGGGTCTCCTTGGCGATCTGGAACGGCAGGGTCTGCAGCGACTTCCGCTTGACGTCGATGATGTCGTACTGGCTGACGCGGTAGCTGGGCACGTCCACGGAGACACCGTTGACGGTGAAGTGGCCGTGGCTGACCAGCTGGCGGGACTGACGACGCGTGCGGGCCAGGCCGGCACGGTAGACGACGTTGTCCAGACGGGTCTCCAGGATCTTCAGCAGCTCGTCACCGGTCTTACCCGAGCGGCGGTTGGCCTCCTCGTAGTAACGACGGAACTGCTTCTCCATGACGCCGTAGGTGAAGCGGGCCTTCTGCTTCTCCTGCAGCTGCAGCAGGTACTCGGTCTCCTTGATCCGCGCGCGGCCGTGCTGGCCGGGCGGGTACGGACGACGTTCGTAAGCCTGGTCTCCACCGATCAGGTCGACGCGGAGACGACGGGACTTCTTGGTTGCGGGGCCGGTATAACGAGCCATGTTTCCTCTTTCTCCCTCTCCCGCTAGACCCGGCGCCGCTTGGGCGGACGGCAGCCGTTGTGCGGCTGCGGGGTCACGTCGGAGATGGTGCCGACCTCGAGGCCGGCTGCCTGCAGTGAACGGATGGCGGTCTCACGACCCGAGCCCGGGCCCTTGACGAAGACGTCGACCTTCTTGACGCCGTTCTCCATGGCCTTGCGGGCGGCGTTCTCGGCAGCGAGCTGCGCGGCGAACGGGGTGCTCTTACGCGAGCCCTTGAAGCCCACGTGGCCGGACGAAGCCCAGCTCAGCACGTTGCCCTCGGGATCGGTGATCGAGACGATGGTGTTGTTGAACGTCGACTTGATGTGCGCCTGGCCGTGCGGAACGTTCTTCTTCTCGCGACGGCGAGTGCCCTTCTTGGGGCCGGCACTGCGTGACTTGGGGGGCATTACTTCTTCTTCCCGGCGATGGTCTTCTTCGGGCCCTTACGAGTACGGGCATTGGTCTTGGTGCGCTGACCGTGAACGGGCAGGCCACGACGGTGGCGCAGACCCTGGTAGCAGCCGATCTCGATCTTGCGACGGATGTCGGCCTGGACCTCGCGGCGCAGGTCACCCTCGACCTTCACCGAGGATTCGATGTACTCACGGAGCTTCGAGACGTCGGTGTCGGTGAGGTCCTTGGCGCGCATGTCCGGGTTGAGCCCGGTAGCGCCGAGGATCTCCTTGGAGGTGGTGCGACCCACTCCATAGATGTAAGTCAGTGCGATCTCCAGCCGCTTCTCGCGGGGGAGATCGACACCAGCAACACGTGCCATGTGGCGTTTCCTTCGATTTTCAGAGGTCTGCTCCCAGTCCGTCCCGACTCTGCGTCGGGCCCCGGCCTCTGGTCCGGGGGTAGGCGAGCGCGCGTCTGCGCAGGCTGGTGCTGGGAGTTCCTTGGTGGTGACGATATTGAGTTGTCATGTTCTTCAAGCGGACCTGAAGAAGGACGTTGATCAGCCCTGACGCTGCTTGTGACGCAGGTTGTCGCAGATCACCATGACCCGTCCGTTACGGCGGATCACCTTGCACTTCTCGCAGATCGGCTTGACGCTCGGCTTGACCTTCACGTCAGCTTCTCCTTATTGAAAGTCCCGGGAACGTGCTCGCCCCGGACGGTCTACTTGTAGCGGTAGACGATGCGGCCGCGAGTGAGGTCGTAGGGCGACAGCTCTACGACGACGCGATCCTCCGGCAGGATGCGGATGTAGTGCTGCCGCATCTTGCCGCTGATGTGGGCGAGCACCCGGTGGCCGTTCTCCAGCTCAATGCGGAACATCGCATTGGGCAGGGGTTCGACGACGCGACCCTCGACCTCAATGGCTCCATCTTTCTTGGCCATATCCTCCGCGATTCTGGGCGGCGCATAGTGCGTCTCCCGGTTGAATCCTTGGTTTTCCGCTACGGTCGGCACATCAGCGTTCTCCGCCTGGACCGTTCCCGTTGGGAGCGGCGCGCAGGCATGCGGAATCCGCGTGACGCACCGAGGTTCTATAGTACGCGGGCGCACCGCCACGGCCAAACCGCCCCTACCGGGAACGATCACGGCACGTCTTATCCCCCGAACCCGCGCGTGTTTGACAGACTGGGGACATGCGCTCCTTTCTGATCCGCACCCTGCTGACCGCCTTCGCCCTGTGGGTGGCGGTGGAGCTGGTACCCGGCCTCGAGTTCGACTTCGGTTCGCTCTCCTCATGGTGGGCCAAGTTCGGCGTCGTGCTGCTGATCGCGGTGGTGTTCGGGCTGGTGAACGCGTTCATCAAGCCGATCGTTCAGGTGCTGTCGATTCCGCTGTATCTGCTGACGCTGGGCCTGATCCACATCATCATCAACGCGTTCATGCTGGAACTGACGGCGTGGATCACCAACAATCTGACCCATTGGGGCCTGGAGGTCGATAGCTTCTTCTGGGCGGCGATCTTCGGCGCCCTGGTGATCTCGATCGTCAGCTGGCTGACGGCGCTGCTGCTGCCGGAGAAGGTCGACAACCTGTATTCCTGACCGGCACCGCGGGGGCGCCGGCTCCGCGGCACGGGGCCGCTGCACTCGATTCGGGGGAGTTCACGATGACCGTTTCCGACTCTGCCCTGCCCGAATGGCTGATCATCGTCGCGTGGATCAGCCTGGCGCTCGGGATCCTCTGTTCGCTGCTCATCGCCGCCGACATCGCTCGCCGGCCGCAGCCGATGAAGGTGATGAACGTGGTGTGGCCGATCTGCGCATTGTTCGGCTCACTTCTGTGGCTGGCCGGCTATCTGTGGTGGGGCCGGGCCGACCTGCCGGACAAGCACGCCGGCACGTCCGCCGTGGACCGTACCCACGCCGGGGCGGAGGCGGTGCCCGCGACGACGTCGAAGCCGATGGACCGCATGACGTCGATGGACGGCACGAAGACCATGCCCGGCATGGACATGAAGGACATGCCCGGCATGGGCAAGCCGGCGCTCGGCCTGTCCGGCAAACCGCACAGCATGCCGGTCTCGGTGTTCTGCGGTACCAGCCACTGCGGTGCGGGCTGCTCGCTGGCCGACCTGATCGTGGAGTGGACCCTGTTCGCGCTGCCGTCGTTCGCCGTGGTGGGCGGCCTGCACTGGCTGTTCCCCGATTCGATCAGCCACGGCGCCCTGTACGCGGGCTGGGTGATCGCCTACTTCGTGGCTCTGGCCACCGGGATCACCTTCCAGTACTTCGCGATCGCCCCGATGAATCCGCAGCGGAGCAGGCCGGGCAACATCGGCGCCGCGGCCAAAGCCGACGTGCTCTCGCTGTCGGCCTGGCAGATCGGCATGTACGGGGTGATGGCGATCGCGCAACTGGTGGTCTTTCCCGCCTGGTTCGGCGGACAGGTCTCGGTGGGCACCCCGGTCTTCTGGCTGACCATGCAGCTCGCGATGCTGGCCGGTTTCTGCACCGCGTATCCGGTCAACTGGTGGCTGATCAGCAGCGGGGTGAAAGAGCGGATGTGAGCCCCTCCCCGGTCGCCGGTCGGGCCGCGGTGAGCCGCCTCGGCGGGAACCTCGGCGAACGGTCCCCGCGGTGGCCGTTAGCCGTATATTGATGGGCGATGGGACGAATCACTGCCCGACGGCGGGTGACTCGGGTCCGGCGCGGCCTCAGCCCCGACAGCCGCGCGGATCTGCTCGCCGTTGAGGAGCCGCTGGAGATCCGCGTCGACGGATCCCCGCTCGCGGTCACCATGCGCACGCCGGGGCACGACGTCGAGCTCGCTGCCGGATTCCTGGTCTCCGAAGCCGTCCTGACCCGGCGCGACGACCTGCAGACGGCACGCTACTGCGCCGGCGCGGTCACCAGCGGCCCCGACGGACTCGCCGAGAACACCTACAACGTCCTGGACGTGACACTCGGCCCGGACGTGCCGCCCCCGGCGGCCTCGAGCGCCCGCAACTTCACCACCACCAGCGCGTGTGGCGTGTGCGGGAAGACCAGTATCGACGGCGTCGAGACCGCCTCGGCCTTCGATCCCGCCGGCGACCCGGTCACCGTTACCGCGGACTTCCTGCTCGACCTGCCCGAGCGGCTGCGCGGCCAACAGTCCGTGTTCGACAAGACCGGCGGCCTGCATGCGGCGGCGCTGTTCGACGCCGCCACCGGTGAGCTGCTGGCGGTCCGCGAGGACGTGGGCCGCCACAACGCCGTCGACAAGGTGATCGGCTGGGCGCTCAACGCCGACCTCCTGCCGCTGCGCGGCACCGTGCTGCAGGTGTCCGGGCGGACGAGTTTCGAGCTGGTGCAGAAGGCGGCGATGGCGGGCATCCCGGTGCTGTCGGCCGTGTCGGCGCCGTCGTCGCTGGCGGTGGATCTGGCCGAGGCGCGTGGCATCACCCTCGCCGGGTTCGTCCGGGGAGACTCCCTGGTCCTCTACAGCCGCGAGGACCGGGTCATAGAAGACGAGGACCGGTCGCCGACAACCGGCACGGTCTCAGGGGAGAGGAACAATCATGACGTTCAAACCGCCGGTGGAAGACTTCACTGACGCCGACCTGAAGGTGACGCCGCGCGCCACGTGGGCGGTGGGCCTGCCCGCCATCGAGCACGCGATGCTCCCCGCGCTCGGCGAGCTCGATCCGGCGCGCACCGCGAAGGTCTCGTTCTCCATCAATCACAAGTCCGGTTTCGACTGCCCGAGCTGCGCGTGGGCCAACCCGGATCGGTCCAAGCCGCTGGAGTTCTGCGAGAACGGCATGAAGTCGGTGGTGTGGGAATCCACCCCGCTGGTGGTGCCGCGCGACTTCTTCGAGGCGCACTCGGTGACCGAACTGGCCGGCCGGTCGGAGTGGTGGCTCGGCTTGCAGGGCCGCATCGCCGAACCGATGTACAAGGCCCCCGACGACGACCACTACCGTCCCATCTCGTGGGACGACGCGCTGGACCTGGTGGCCGACAAGCTCAAGAGTCTCGACGACCCCAACGAAGCCATCTTCTACACGTCCGGGCGCATCACCAACGAGCCGGCGTTCCTGTTCGGACTGCTCGCCCGCGCCTACGGCACCAACAATCTGCCGGACTGCTCCAACATGTGTCACGAGGCGACCGGCTCCGGGATGGTGCCGGCCATCGGCATCGGCAAGTCGACGGTCCACTACGACGACTTCGGCAAGGCCGACCTGGTGATCGTCATGGGCCAGAACCCGGGCACCAACCACCCGCGGATGCTCAACGCCCTGCAGGACACCAAGGTCAACGGCGGCACGATGGTGGCGGTCAACCCGCTGCCGGAGGCCTCGCTCCTGCGCTACAAGAACCCGCAGAAGCCGGCCGGGGTGATCGGCGACGGCATCGCGATGGCCGATCAATTCGTGCAGATCCACATCGGCGGCGACATGCACCTGATCCAGGCGATCGCCAAGCGGGTGCTGCTGGCCGAGGAGACCGATCCGGGCAACGTCCTGGACTGGGACTTCATCAACACCTACTGCGCGGACTTCGACGAGTACCGCGACCACATCATGGCGATCGACGACGACGAGGTGCTCGCCGCGACCGGATTGGCCGCCGAGGAGATCGAGGAACTCGCCGAGCGCTACCTGAACTCCGACGCCACCATCGTCACCTGGTGCCTGGGCATCACCCAGCACCGCAACGCGGTGGCCACCATCGCCGAGATCATGAACCTGCTGCTCCTCAAGGGCAACATCGGCAAGCCGGGCGCCGGCGCCTCCCCCGTCCGCGGACACTCCAACGTCCAGGGCGACCGCACCATGGGCATCTGGGAGCAGATGGGCGACGCCTACTTCGACAAGCTCGACGTGGCCTTCGCCCACACCTTCCCGCGCGCCCACGGCTACGACTCGGTGAACGCGATGAACGCCATCGACGACGGCAAGATCAAGGTCTTGTTCTCGATGGCGGGGAATCTGATGGCGGCGATGTCGGACTCCAACCGGTCCGCCGAAGGCATCGGCAACGTCGACCTGACCGTCTCGGTGACCACCAAGCTCAACCGCTCGCACGTCCTCACCGGCAAGGCCTCGCTGCTGCTTCCGGTGCTGGGCCGCACCGAATACGACGAGCAGGCCACCGGACGTCAGCACACCACGGTCGAGGACACCGTCTGCTTCGTCAACGCCACCCACGGCGAACTGCCGCCGGTGAGCGACGATCTGCTCTCCGACGTGTCGGTGCTGAGCCGCCTCGCGCAGCGGCTGGTCCCCGATGTCGGCGAGATCGACTGGGCGGGAATGGAAGCCGACTACGACAAGATCCGCGACAAGATCGAAGCGGTGATCCCCGGCTTCGACGACTTCAACGAGCGGCTCCGCAAGGAGAAGGGATTCCTGCTCCCGCACGGGCCGCGTGATTCGCGCACCTTCCCCACCGCCGACGGCAAGGCCCACTTCGCGGTGCACGAGGTCGATCACTTCCACGTCCCCGAGGGGCGGCTGGTGCTGCAGACCATGCGGGCGCACGACCAGCACAACTCCACGATGTATGCGCTCGGCGACCGGTATCGCGGCATCGCGAACGGCCGCTTCGTGATCTTCGTGAACCCCGAGGACCTGGCCGAACTCGGCCTGTCCGACGGGCAGACGGTCGACATCTTCTCCGAGTGGCCCGGCCAGCCCGACCGGGTGCTGCGCGGCTACCGCGTCGTCTCCTACGACACCAAGAAGGGCTGCTGCGCGGTCTACTTCCCCGAGGGCAACGCCCTGGTGCCGCGCGAATCGGTGGCGGTCGGCTGCAACACGCCCACATCCAAGCAGGTGGTCGTGCGCCTGGAAGCCGGCACCGACCCCGTGCAGACCGGCCTGCCGGTCACCCACTAGTGCGGGCGGTCGTCCAGCGGGTCTCGGCCGCCTCGGTCAGCGTCGACGGCGAGGTGGTCGGGACCCTCGACCTGCCTGCGGGACACCTCGGGCTGGTGGCGCTGGTCGGGGTCACCCACGACGACGATGCGGCGGCCGCGGCCAAGCTCGCCGACAAACTGTGGCGGCTGCGGATCTTCCACGCCCCCGACGGACCGGAGCGGTCGGCCGCCGACCTGGCCGCCCCGATCCTGGTGATCAGTCAGTTCACCCTGTACGCGAACACCGACAAGGGCCGTCGGCCGTCGTGGAATGCGGCCGCGCCCGGCCCGGTGGCCGAACCGATGGTGGAGGCCGTCGTCGCCGAGTTGCGCGGGCTCGGCGCCACGGTGGCCACCGGCCGGTTCGGGGCGCACATGCAGGTGGCGCTGACCAACGACGGTCCGGTCACGCTGATCGTCGACGTCTGACGCCCCCCCGGGGTCAGGGGTCAGGGGTCAGGGACGCAAGGTGAGGATGCGCGGGCCGTCTTCGGTCACCGCGACGGTGTGTTCCCAGTGGGCGGCGCGGGTGCCGTCGTCGGTCACCACGGTCCAGTCGTCGTCGAGGATGCTGGTGTCCGATCCGCCGAGGGTCAGCATGGGTTCGATGGCCAGCGTGGAGCCGACCACCAGTTCCTCTTTGCCGCGGCCGGGATTGTCTTCGTTCGCCAGGAACGGATCCATGTGCATCTCGCGGCCGATGCCGTGGCCGCCGTAGCCCTCGACGATCCCGAAGGACCGGCCGAACCGCTTCTCCGCGGCCCGCGTGCCGGCCTCGATGGCCCGCGACACGTCGTTGACCTTGTTGCCCGGGATCATCGCGGCGATGCCGGCCTCCAGGGACAAGCGGGTGGCGTCGCTGAGTTCGGAGTCGTCGCGCGAGAGCGCACCGACGCCGAAGCTCCACGCGGAGTCGCCGTGCCAGCCGTCGAGGATGGCGCCGCAGTCGATGGAGACCAGGTCGCCGGGCGCCAGCACCGTGGCCGACGACGGGATGCCGTGCACCACCACATCGTTCACCGAGCTGCAGATGGATCCCGGGAAACCGTGATAGCCCTTGAACGACGGAACGGCACCGGCTTCGCGGATCACCGTTTCGGCGATCTCGTCCAGGTCGAGGGTGCTGACCCCGGGGACGGCGGCCTCCCGGCAGGCGACCAGGGCGGCGCCCACGATCGCACCGGCGGCGGCCATCGCGTCCAGTTCTCCGGCCGAGCGGAACGGAACCACCCGGCGCTTTCGCAAACGAACCACGGTCAGACGCTCACGGACGGATCAGGCCTTGCCGAGCTTGCCCAGCACCAGCTGGTGCACGTCGGCCACCTCACCCATGCCGTCGATCTCGGTGATGGTGCCGGCGTAGTGAGTCAGCAGCGGCGCGGTCTCGGCGGCGTAGACCTTCATCCGGTTGCGGATGACGTCCTCGGTGTCGTCGGCGCGCCCGCGGGCAAGCATGCGCTCGACAACGGCGTCCTCGTCCACCACGAACGACAGCACACCGTCGAGCTCGACGCCCAGTGCCTCGAGGATGCCGGTCAGCGCCTCGGCCTGCTCCACCGAGCGGGGGAAGCCGTCCAGGATGAAGCCCTTGGCGGCGTCCGGCTCAGTGAGACGCTCGCGCACCATGTCGACGGTCACCGCGGAGGGAACCAGGTCACCGGCGTCGAGGTACTTCTTGGCCTCGAGGCCGATCGGCGTGCCCTGCGAGATGTTGGCGCGGAACAGGTCCCCCGTCGAGATGTGCGGGATACCGAGCGCCTCCGAGAGCAGTTCGGCCTGCGTGCCTTTGCCTGCTCCGGGCGGACCGAGGATGACAAGTCTCACTTGAGGAACCCTTCGTATTTACGTTGCATCAGCTGGCTGTTGATCTGCTTCAGAGTATCGAGGCCGACGGCCACCATGATCAGAAGTGCCGTACCGCCGAACGGGAGATTGGCCACACTGCTGCTGTTGCCGATCTCCAAGAACAGGTTCGGGAGGATGGCGATGATGCCCAGGTACAGCGAACCGGGCAGCGTGATGCGGCTCAGGACGAAGCTCAGGTAGTCGGCGGTGGGCTTGCCCGGACGGATGCCGGGGATGAACCCGCCGTAGCGCTTCATGTCGTCGGCGCGCTCCTCCGGGTTGAAGGTCACGGCGACGTAGAAGTAGGTGAAGAAGATGATCAACAGGAAGTACACGGCGATGTGCACCCAGCTGCCCGGATCCACCAGGTTGTCCTGAATCCACAGCTGCCAGCCGGAGACCTCGGAGCTGCCCTGGGTGACGCTGATGATCAGCTGCGGGATGTACAGCAGCGACGACGCGAAGATCACCGGGATGACGCCTGCGGTGTTCACCTTGATCGGGATGTAGGTGGACGAACCGCCGTACATCTTGCGGCCCACCATGCGCTTGGCGTACTGGACCGGCACTCGGCGCTGGCCCTGCTCGATGAAGACCACCGCGAGCAGGATGATCAGCACCGCCACACAGACCAGGCCGAACATCAGGCCGCCGCGGGACTGCAGGATGGTGCGGCCTTCGGCCGGGAGGCGAGCGGCGATGCCGGCGAAGATCAGCAGCGACATGCCGTTGCCCACGCCGCGCTCGGTGATCAGCTCACCGAACCACATCACCAGCGTGGCGCCGGCGGTCATCACCAGGACCATCAGGGTCAGGCCGAGGATCGACTTGTCGTGCAGGATCGCCTCGGGGTCACAGTCGGCACCGGACGACGGCAGCAGGTTGCCGTTGGCGGCCAGCGCGACGATGCCGGTGGACTGCAGCAGTGCCAGCGCCACCGTCAGGTAGCGGGTGTACTGCGTCATCTTGTTCTGGCCGGACTGGCCTTCCTTGCGCAGCTGCTCGAAGCGCGGAATCACCACGGTCAGCAGCTGCACGATGATCGACGCCGTGATGTACGGCATGATGCCGATCGCGAACACCGACAGCTGCAGCAGCGCACCGCCGGAGAACATGTTGATCAGTGAGTAGATCTGCCCTGAGTCACCGCGGCTGGCGGCGTCGACACAACGGTTGATCTCGCCGAAGTCCACGCCGGGCGACGGAAGCGTCGCACCCAGGCGGTACAGCACGAGGATGCCGAGGACAAAGAAGATCTTCTTCCTCAAATCAGGCGTCCGGAAGGTCGCCACGAGGCTGGAAAGCACTAACTCCTCCTACGACCGCGCAGTCTGTCGACCGCGAGCGGTGCTCGGCTGTCTACTCATCGAAAAGTGCGTGGCGCACCGCTGACGCGGACACCGTATGGGGCCCAAGACCCCACAGAACAAAAACTGTAACAGTCACCATGCGCCACCGGTCAGGTGCGCCGTCGGCTCATCCGTTGACAGGAATCGCGTCGGGCACACCTGACCGGTGGCGTCTTCGGTGTCCATCTAGTCGGCAGACCTACTGCTCGGTGCAGGTTCCGCCGGCCGCAGTGATCTTCTCCTTGGCGGCACCGGTGAACTTGTCGGCGGTGATATCCACCTTGACGTTCAGTTCGCCGTCACCAAGAACCTTGACCAGCCGCTTCTTGCGAACGGCACCCGCAGCGACCAGGTCGGCCACACCGATGGTGCCGCCTTCCGGGAACAGGCGGGCGATGTCGCCGACGTTGACGACCTGGTACTCGACCCGGTTGCGGTTCTTGAAGCCCTTCAGCTTCGGGAGCCGCATGTGGATCGGCATCTGGCCGCCCTCGAACGCGGCGGGCACGTTCTTGCGGGCCTTGGTGCCCTTGGTGCCGCGACCGGCGGTCTTACCCTTGGAGCCTTCACCGCGACCCACGCGGGTCTTGTCGGTCTTCGACCCGGGAGCCGGGCGAAGGTGGTGCAGCTTGATAGCGCTCATTCGTTGACCTCTTCAACAGTCACGAGGTGCCGCACGGCTTTGACAAGGCCGCGGTTGATCGGCGTGTCCTCGCGGGTGACCGTCTTGCGGATGCCCTTGAGACCAAGGGTGCGCAGGCTGTCACGCTGGTTCTTCTTGGTACCGATGGTGCCCTTGATCTGGGTGATCTTCAGCTGTGCCATGGTTTACTTCCCTTCGGTCGCAGCAGCGGCCGCGGCGGCGCGAGCGCGCAGCATGCCTGCCGGTGCGACTTCTTCCACAGACAGACCCCGTCGGGCAGCGACCTCTTCAGGCTGCTGCAGCGACTTGAGGGCTGCGACGGTGGCGTGCACGACGTTGATCGCGTTGTCCGAGCCGAGGCTCTTGGCGAGGACGTCGGTGACGCCCGCGCACTCGAGGACGGCGCGCACGGCGCCGCCGGCGATCACACCGGTACCCGGGCTGGCCGGGCGCAGCATGACCACGCCGGCCGCATCCTCACCCTGAACCGGGTGGGTCACGGTGCCGCCGATCATCGGAACGCGGAAGAAGCTCTTGCGAGCCTCCTCGACGCCCTTCTGGATGGCCGCCGGAACTTCCTTGGCCTTGCCGTAGCCGACACCGACCATGCCCTGGCCGTCGCCGACCACCACGAGCGCGGTGAAGGAGAAGCGGCGTCCGCCCTTGACCACCTTGGACACGCGGTTGATGGTCACCACGCGCTCGAGGTGATTGCGCTCCTCGCGCTCGTTGCGGCCTCCGCGGTTGTCGCGGCGATCACCGCGGCCGCGGCCGCCGCCGCGATTGTCGTTGCTGTTGTTGTTTGCGCCGGCGGGTCCGTTACCGCCGTCACGCTGACGTCCGGGCATCAGAGGTTCCCTCCGGTCTTGGTCATGGTCTCGATCATCTTCGTCATCAGAACGCCAGGCCTCCCTCACGAGCGGCATCGGCCAGTGCGGCGATGCGGCCGTGGTAGGCCTTGCCGCCGCGGTCGAAGACGACTGTCTCGATGCCGGCGGCCTTGGCGCGCTGAGCGACGAGCTCGCCGACCTTGGCGGCCTGGGCGCTCTTGTCGCCGTCGAGCCCGCGCACGTCGGCCTCGATCGAGCTGGCCGCGGCCAGGGTGTGACCGCTCAGGTCGTCGATCACCTGAACGTGGATGTGGCGGCTGCTGCGCTTGACGGCCATGCGCGGACGCGCCGCGGTGCCGTTGACCTTCTTGCGCAGACGGAAGTGACGACGCTTGGTCGCACTGCGGCGACGGGTCGACGCGTCCTTGCCGATGGGCGTGCGGTCGATTGCTTCACTCATGTCTTACTTACCCGTCTTTCCGACCTTGCGGCGGATCTGCTCACCTTCGTAGCGAATGCCCTTGCCCTTGTACGGGTCCGGGCGACGCAGGCGGCGGATGTTCGCCGAGATCTGGCCGACTTGCTGCTTGTCGATACCCGAGACCGAGAACTTGGTCGGGGACTCCACCGCGAAGGTGATGCCTTCCGGAGCCTCGATCGGAACGGGGTGGCTGTAGCCGAGGGCGAACTCGAGGTCCCGGCCCTTGGCCTGCACGCGGTAACCGACGCCGAAGATCTCCATCTTGGTGGTGTACCCGTTGGTGACACCTTCGACGAGGTTGTTGACGAGCGTGCGGTTGAGGCCGTGAAGAGCGCGGCTGCGGCGCTCGTCGTTCGGCCGGCTCACCACGATGGTGTTGTCTTCCTTGGCCACCTCGATGGGCTCAGTGACGGTGAGGTTCAGTTCGCCCTTGGGGCCCTTGACCTTCACGTCCTGGCCGTCGATGGTCACCTCGACACCAGCGGGGATCTCGATGGGGTTCTTACCGATACGCGACATAGTTTTTGCGCTCCCCTACCAGACGTAGGCGAGGACTTCGCCGCCCACGCCCTGGTTGGCTGCCTGGCGGTCGGTGAGCAGGCCCGACGACGTGGAGATGATGGCCACGCCGAGGCCGCCCAGCACCTTGGGCAGGTTGGTGGACTTTGCGTACACCCGCAGGCCGGGCTTCGAGACGCGACGGAGACCAGCGATGCTGCGCTCCCGGCTCGGGCCGTACTTGAGGGTGACGATGAGCTTCTTGCCGACCTCGGCGTCTTCGACGCGGAAGTCGGTGATGTAGCCCTCACGCTTGAGGATCTCGGCGATGTTCACCTTGATCTTCGACGAGGGCAGAGTCACCTCGTCGTGGTACGCCGAATTGGCGTTACGCAGACGCGTCAGAAAGTCTGCGATCGGGTCAGTCATGGTCATGGTTGACCGTCAACCTTTCTCGTAGCGGTTCCCATGCAACGGTGAAGCGGGCGTACCCGCGACTCCGGTGGGCCTTCCACGAAGTGGATAGTTGTGCAAGGTTCTGCGGATCGATCGCTCTCTCCGCGACCCTGTCCGGTTCCATTGGCTTTTCGCCGGGACCGGAAAAGGTATGAAGTTGTGGCTCCCGGGGGCACAGTTCACCCGGGCAACCGCTCAAGTGTAGGAAACCGGGGGCCCGATGACCAAATCGACGCTGCTGGGAGCGGACGCCTGCCGAACGGCATCGTCGCTGTCTTCTCGTGTCACCACGCCTCTCCGCAGCGACGCGCTGAAGATCCCGGCGACACGGATGACCGACGACGATGGCCGGTCAGCGACTTCGAACTCGCCCCCTGCGCGGCCCCTCCCAGCTGAGCCGACCCGCTTCGGCATTCCGTCGGTTCCCGCCGTTCTCAGCTCGACGCCACCGAAGGGTCTTTCGGAGTGATAATCGCCGATTCCGCACCCCGCGAGTCGCCTGCGTCCGATACTGCAGACGAGGGAGCATGGGTTCGGAGCCCGTTCGCGTCGGACGATCCCAGCGCGTTCCACGAGCCGCGTGGAGCAGCACATTTCGGCCGACACGAGGGGGTCCTCCCTTTGGAGGACGGTCCAACGCTCTTATCTCTCTCACAGTAAGGTTGACTCTTCCGGTGTTAAGGATAGGAAGGGGGTTGGCTCGATTGACGCAGGTGCACGACACTCCGGTCGTCGAGGTCGGGGAGGCGGCAGCGGTGGCTGCCCCGGAGACCGATCATGAACCGGCTCCTGGTTTCCCCGCTGAGAAGACCGAGCCGTCCCACGACGCCCCCTCACCCGACGCCGACACCGGCGACGGGGCCGCAGATTCTGTCTCTTCCGAGGTCGAGGACGTCGAGGAGTCCGTGGAGGTCGACGAATCCGCGACCGACGCGTCCGACACCGATGATTCCATCGACGATGACGGCGGCGATGACGGCGGCGAAGCGGCCGGCGATGAGGCTGCTACCGAGGACGAGGCAGTCGAGGACGAGGCAGTCGAGAACGAAGTAGTCGAGGACGAGGCAGTCGAGGACGAAGCTGCCGCCGACGAGGCGGCAGGCGACGACGCAGAGACCGTCGGCGACGGTGTCGCTGCCGACGACCAGACGGCCGAGCACGACGCACCGGGCGCCGATTCCGAGACCGACGAGCCGTCTGCCGGCAGCGACTCGGCACCGGTGTTCACCGCCCCCAGTTGCGCTGTCATCGACGAGTTCACCGAACAGCTGATTCACACCAAGTCCGCCACCTCCGGTCCGGTCGTCGACGACGCCGGTTCCACCGTCCGGTTCCGGCGGATGTCCGGCATCCCCGGCACCCTGTGGTCGTGGCTGCTCGCCCTCGTGACCTTGAGCCTGTCGGTGGCCTACGCCGTCTGGCTGCTCCGGTCCGGCCCGCCGCTGGGCGACCGGATCCTGCGGGCCGCCGGCCTGGCGGCCGCGGCCGTGGTGGTCGCCACGCTCGCCGTGGAGGTGCTGCGCCTCCTCCTCATCGGCATGCTGTCGATGGCCACGTCGCTGGTGCGCAAACCGGTCCCGGTCAAACCCCATAAGAACCTCAAGGTCGCGGTCCTCGTCACTTTCGTCCCGATCTCGGAGTCGCTGACCATGCTGGACGAGACGCTCCGGGCCGCGCAGCGGCTCGAGGTGCCGCACGGCACCCAGGCCGGCGACGATGACGATCCCGCGTTGATCGACATCTTCGTCCTCGACGAAGGCGACCCCGACCACCCCCACGCGGTGCAGGAGACCATCGACCGGCTCAACGCGTCGCCGGGCCACCGGATCCACCGGGTCAGCCGCTACGGCATAGGCAAGTATCACCGGGGAAAGAAGTTCGCGACCAAGACCAAGCACGGCAACGTGAACGCCGCGTACGAGATGATCCGGGAGAACCCGGAGTACCCCCGGTACGACGTGCTCATCGGCCTCGATCCCGATCACGTCCCGATGCCCGAGCTCACCAGCCGTCTGTGCGGCTACTTCAACGACCCGGACGTGGCCTACGTCGCCGCGCCGCAGGCGTACGCCAACTCCACCGTCCACGTGGTGGCCAAGCTCGCCGAGTCGCAGCAGTTCGTGTTCCACTCGCTGATCCAGCCCGCCGCCAACTCCTACGGCGGCCCCATGCTGGTCGGCACCAACTACGCGCTCCGCACGTCGGTGTTCGAGCAGATCGACGGCGCCCAGCCGTCCATCACCGAAGACCTGGCGACCGGCCTGAAAGCCCTCTCCAACCGCAACCCGGACACCGGGCGGCGCTGGACGGCCGTGTACACCCCGGACGTGCTCGCACACGGTGAGGGCCCGAACACCTGGGGCGCCTACTTCAAGCAGCAGAACCGCTGGGCGACCGGCGCCATCCGGCACGTCATCGCCGGACCGTTCATCTTCCAGATGATGAAGACGTGGCACAGCCCGCGCCGCGTCCTGCACTATTCGCTGCTCATGGCCTTCTATCCGGTCATGGCGGTCACCTGGATTCTGGGCGCGGTGAACGCCGGCCTCTTCGCGCTGAGCGGCGGCAGCGGCACCGTGGTCGATCCCGGCCACTGGGTGCTGTTCTACACGTGGACCATCATCGCGCAGGTCACCATCTTCATCGCCGCACGGCGACACAACGTCAGCCCGTACGAATCGGCCAACTCCTGGGGCGTCTACGGGATGTTCATGAGTGTCGCCGCGGCCCCGATCTACGTCTCCGCCCTCCTCAAGTCGCTGGTCACCTCCAACCCGACGTTCGATGTGACTCCCAAGGGCGGCACCGCCGCGAACCGCGATTCGCTGTTCACCTTCCGGTTGAGTCTGTTCTGGGCGGTGCTCTACGTGGTGATCGCCTGGCGGATCATCACCACCGGATACGGGTCGGTGGCGACGCTCACCTGGCCGGCCATCGCCCTGTTCCTCTCCCTCGCCCCCGTCGTGATCTGGCTCGCCGGCACCCCACGTCGCCGTCGCCGCCGGGCCGACGATCCCGGGCCGGCGACAACCCCGGCCGAAGACACCGCGCTGGTGGCGATCGCCGCGAAGGACGGATGAGATGACGAAGACGGAACGCTTGCTGCGCCGCTGGTGGCGGATACCGGTCATTCTGGTGGCGCTGGGCGTCGCCCTGACGATCACGGCGCCGCCGGCGGCCATGCTGATCCGGAACATCGCGCACGAACGGCTGATCAACTCGCCGGAGTATCAGGCCGAGTTCGGCCGGTGGGACGTGATCGAGCTGCCCGAGTCCGAGCGCATCAACGCCATCCACGCCACGATGCTGCCGACCGGCAAGGTGCTGCTGATCGCCGGATCGGGCAACGACGTCGAGATGTTCGAGGCCGGCACGTACAAGACCATCGTGTACGACCCCGCGACCGGCGACGTGAAGCACGTCCCCACCCCGGTGGACATGTTCTGCGCCGGGCACGCCCACCTGTCGAACGGCAACATCCTGGTCGCCGGCGGCAATCAGGGGTACGAGAAGTTGGGGGTCAACATGACCAACGCGGGCGGCCCGATGACGGTGGTCAACGAGAACCCGGATGCCGGCTACACCATTCCCGAGGGCACCGTCTTCACCTCCACGACCAACGGCAACAGGTACCGCTCGGATTCGGCGGTCACCCTGCCACCGGCGCAGAAAGACCCGTGGTACTACACGGTCACCCCGACTGAACGCCGCGTGTACGTCTCGTCCGAGGTGGAGGGGGCCGACGGGGTGCTCACCACCAATCACGCGTTCAACGTCGCCCTGCGCGGCGGCCCCGACGCGAACGTCCACGCCTGGGCGCCGCGCCTGACCATGGAGAAGAAGGAGTACCAGGGCCTCCCGGACACCTTCGAGTTCAATCCGCGCACCGAAGAGTACGAGCGGGTCGACTCGATGGAGTACGGCCGCTGGTACCCGACGCTGACCACACTGCCGAGCGGCCGGGTCATGGCCATCTCCGGCCTCGACGGGGCCGGCTCCATCCTCGAAGGCGAGATCGAGACCTACGATCCGCGGACGCGGAAGTGGACCGAGCGCCCGGAGTTCAAGCGGTACTTCCCCACCTATCCCGCGATCTTCTCCACGACGCAGCCGGGACGGCTCTTCTTCGCCGGGCCGAGCACCGGCTGGGGGCCGGCCACCAAGGCCCGGGAACCGGGCTTCTGGAACCTGAACGACAACACCTTCGTCCCGGTGCCGGGAATCCGTGACCCCCACCTGCTCGAGACCGGCTCGGCCGGATGGCTGGGACCGGTCAACGACCAGCGGATGGTGGTGGTCGGCGGGGGCGGCGTCGGCGATTCGCTGGAGTCCACCAACCGGATCGACGTCATCGACCTCAAGGCGCCCCGGCCCCACTTCGAGCCGCTCGCAGAGCTGGCCGACGCCACCCGCTACCCGAACCTGGTCTCGTTGCCGTCGGGCGATCTGCTGATCACCAACGGCGCAGGCAAGTACCGCGGCATGTTCAAGAGCGACCTGCACCGCGCCTACATCCTGGGCCAGGACGGCAAGCTGCGCACCATCGCCGATCCGAAGGTGGGCCGCAACTACCACTCGACGGCGATGCTGCTGCCGAGCGGCCAGATCCTGACGACCGGCTCGGATCCGCTGTTCTCCGACGAGAAGAATCAGAAGCCCGGCACGTTCGATCAGCGCTTCGAGATCTTCACCCCGCCGGAACACGTGCGCGCCCAGCAGCGGGGGCTGAACAGGCCGGAGATCGTCGACGGCCCCACCTCCATGCCGCTCGGTTCCCGGGGCGTCTTCACGCTGGCCGAGCACAACACCCCGACCGAGGTGACGTCGGTGCGCATGATGGTGCCGGCATCGGTCACGCACATCACCGACACCAACCAGCGGTCGGTCGACATCCCGTTCACGCAGGCCGGCAACCGGGTGAACGTCACCCTCCCGGACAGCACCGACCTGATGCCGCACGGGAACTACATGGTGTACATCAACGACGACCAGGGGCTGCACAGTGCCGCGCATTGGGTGAAGATCACTCCGCCGCCGCCACCGCCGCCGCAATGGGAGGTCTACTGACATGCCGCGCCTGGACCGTGCCGCCGTCGCGGCGGCGCTGACCGTCGCCCTGACCGCGGCGCTCACCGCCTGCGGCGGCGGGGGCGGTGAGAGCGAGCGGCCGCCGAACCAGCCGCCGCCCGGCCGCATCGCGCCCGTCGAGGCGCCGTACTCGTTGGCGACCACCCCCGAGTACTTCGAGCAGCTCGACACCGCCGCCGACGAGATGAAGTCGTACTTCGGCGACTTTCTGCCCGACGGCTCGCTGGACTCCCTGAACGAACTGCGTCAACAACCCGTCGCCGAATGGATCGGCGGCGACGTCGGACCGGAGACGATCGGGCGGACGCTGGCCGTCACCGGGCTGTCGATTCCGGTGTTCGTGCTGTACCACATCCCCGACCGCGACCTGGACCAGTTCTCGGCGGGCGGCGCCGAGCTCGCCGGCGAGTACTACACGTGGATCGATTCGGTGAGCGGCGCGATCGGCGCCCACACCGCCGTCGTGATCGTGGAGCCAGACGCCCTGCCGCACATGACCGAGATGGACGAGTACTCCGCCGACCAGCGCGCCGCACTGCTGGCGCGGACGCTGAACACCTTCGCCGAGAACAATCCGAACACCGCGGTCTACCTGGACGCCGGCAACAGCGCATGGCTGACTCCGGTGCAGACGTCGAATCTGCTGAAGCAGGTCTCCGCGAAGGGCGCGACGATTCCCGGCATCGCCCTGAACGTCTCCAACTTCCAGTCCGAGGCCGACTCGCGGGCCTACTCGGAGGCGATCTCGAAGGCCTACGGCGAACCGTTGTACACGATCATCGACGAGTCGCGGAACGGCGCGGGCGCGGCCAATCGGCAGTGGTGCAATCCGCGGTGGGCCCGCACTGGCACCACGATCGACAACCGTTTCGATCCGCAGGAGCGGTTCGAGCAGCTGTACATCAAACGCCCCGGCGAGTCCGACGGCGTCTGCGGAGTGAGCGAGGCCCGAGCGGGCGATTTCGACGCCATGCTGCTGTGGCGGCTGCTGGGCGAGGACCAGCTGGTGACCTGAAGTAGGCAGGTAGCGGCGTTATCGATCCGGTAACGACCCGAACCACGGTCTTGGTCTGAGCAGATCGGTTCGGTAGCTTCACGAGCGTGACTGGTGCCAAAGTGACCAATGTGGTTGATGTGACTCGAGCTGCCCGGCGCCGCAGGCGTGCCGCCGGTGCGCTCGCCGCCGCCGTATTGGTCGGGGCCCCGCTGGGGGCCGGCCACGCCGCCGCCCTCCCGGAGTTGCCGCTCCCCGGCTTCGCGGTCCCTCAGCTCAGCGAGGACGGCGGCAACAGCAGCCTCGGCGGCACCCCGTCCGTGCCGGACATTCCGCTGCCCGGCACCGACACCTCATACCTGGTCGGTGCCCGGCCCAGCTACTACGCCAACCTGCAGCGGATGGCCGCCGCCGCCCCCGACCCGGTCAAGAAGGCGATCAACGACCTCGCCGCGGTCCCGGTGGCGCAATGGGTCGGCGGCGACGGCCTGAACGACATCACCCGGCTGGTGACCGAGGGAAAAGCCAAGAACGCGACTCCGGTCGCCGTCCTGTACCACGTGCCGCACCGCGACCTGGGCAACCACTCGGGCGGCGGCGCCGCGACCGCCGCGGCGTACAAGCAGTGGATCGACTCGGTGTCCTCGCGGATCGGCAGCGACCGGATGGTGGTGATCCTGGAGCCCGACGCCCTCCCGCAGATGTCCGAACTCACCGCGGCCCAGGCCACCGAACGCGCCCAGCTCTTGGCGTACGCGCTGCAGAAGCTCGGCGGCAACGCCAACGCCACGGTCTACCTCGATGCGGGCACCGCCGGGTGGCGCACGGTCGCGCAGACCGCCGCCGACCTGAAGAAGGTGGCCGCCAACGGCGCCACCATCGACGGGATCAGCCTGAACGTCTCGAACTTCAAATCGAAGGCGACCACGGTCGACTACGCCGATCAGATCGCCGGCGCTTACGGCAAGCCGCTCAAGGTGATGGTCGACAACTCCCGCAACGGCGCGGCGCAGGTCCCCGAAGGCTGGTGCAATCCGGACGGCCAGCGGCTGGGGACGCTGGCCGACAACGTCTTCGACGCGCAGGCGAAGGTCGAGGAGATGTTCATCAAGACTCCGGGCGAGTCCGACGGCGTGTGCGGGGTCAGCAGCAAGGCGGCCGGCGTCTTCGACGACGCCCTCCTCATGCTTCAGCTCGGGCTGGCCTCCGCCGCGCGCTAGTTCCCCGGGCGGCGGCGATGCCCGCACGGTAGCCTGCCGCCATGAAGCTCGACGTCGAGTTGTTCGCCTGCGGTGTGCGGGGGCACGCGACGTACCGGCCCGACGACACGGACCTGGCCGATCAGCTGCACGTCCAGACGGCGGCCGGACTGACGTGGCGCTGCCTGCGCTGTGGCACCTTCGTCACCGGCGAGCCCGCTGCGAGCGGTCCGGTCCAGGACGCTCCGGTGGTGGCGCGGGGTGCCGTACTGCGCGACATGGTGATCATGCGGCTGCTGGCCCTGGACCGGCTGCTGCACGCAGTCGTCCTCCTCGTCGCCGGATTGTTCATCCTGGGGCTGCGGCACAGCCAGGAGTCGATCGAGCGCGCGTTCGAGCGTGAACTGCCCCTCCTCGAACCGATCGCCGCGCAGCTCGGCTGGACGCTGGCCGAGTCGCGGAGCGTCGCCCTCATCGAGAAGTCGCTGACCCTCTCGCCCACCGTCATCACCTGGATCGGCGCGGCGATCCTGGTCTACGCGGCGCTGCACCTGGTCGAGGCGGTCGGACTGTGGCTGATGCAGCGCTGGGGCGAGTACTTCTCCGTGGTGGTCACCAGCGCCTTCGTCCCGATGGAGATCTATGAACTCACCGAGCGGGTGACGGTGCTCAAACTCCTGGTGCTCGCCATCAACGTGGCCGCAGTGGTCTGGCTGGTCTGGCGCAAACGACTGTTCGGGATCCGCGGCGGCGCGGTCGCCTACCACGCCGAACACAGCGCCGAGAGTCTGCTGACCCTGGAGAGCGCGACCCGGGCGAACGCGGGCGCGGTCAGGAGAGAGTGACCGGCCGTCCGCCGAACCTGCGGATCACGGCCACCACCAGACCGGCCAGCACCACGCCCCAGACGGCGAGCGCGACCCAGGCCTCCCAGGTGCCCACCTCCTCCAGCCAGTCGGTGTGCCGGACGAAGCCGAGCTGGCGGCTGGACTCCCCGTACATGCCGATGGGGAACACCATGGACCAGAGGGCGGCGCGGTAGCCGTGGATCGATCCGGGGCGCAGCCGCTGCCACACCTGCAGGGCGATGGTCAGGGGAATCATCCAGGTCACGAAGGCCCACAGCGCCATCGCCACGGCGCCCACCACCGCGCGCGGCAGCACGATCTGCTCCTCCGCGGTGCCCAGCACCTCGGCGGCACCCAGGATGCTGATCGCGCCGGAACCGAGGAACACCCAGTAGGGAGCCACCTCGTCGGCCGGGGCCACCCCGACGATGAGGAGCCGCGCCGCCACCAGTGCGGCGACGATGCTCAGTTGCAGCACGCCGAGCCCCCACGCCAGCACCGCCAGGGTGGCGGCCACGTCGGAGTCGACGCCCTTGGCCCACGCCGCCAGTGACACCGCCAGCGCCTGCGTGGAGACCACCACCAGGAACCACGTGCCGTTGAACAGCCGGAGCCGGTCACCGGCCCCGCCCGCCGCGGATTCGCCTCCGCTGGAGGTCACCAGCACCACGCCGAGAGCCCCGTACTGGAGGACCACCCAGGCGATCGCCGAGACGATGATCAGCACCAACGCGAAGGTGTGCCATCCCATCCCCACCATGTGCGCGGCCAGCACACCGCCGGCGGCGACGAAGGCGAGGGTGCGCACCGTCGCATCCTGCAGTTCCCCCCGCGCCGTCCGCACGCCGGTCACCAGTCCGGCCAGCACACCGGAGACCAACACGAAGTAGCCGATCAGCGCGATCCAGAAGATGATCAGCGACAGCGTTTTCGCGCCCGTGTTCGCGATCGCCGTCGAGACGATCCCGGTCGCCATGACGAAGGTGAAATGCTCGAGTCTCAGTGCGCGCCAGCCCACCCCGGGACTTCCGACCTGAACTGTCATGTTCTTCTCCAATGGCTGCAGGGAGTATGCTTTAAATGAGCATTCTTGCCGTCAAATCCAGCCTAGGGTCAGGGCATGGGCGGCACACCGAGAACGCAAGGCACTGCGGCACAGACACTGCTCGACGTCGGGCGCTTCTTCACCAAGTGGGACGAGTCCGACGACAAGCGCGCGGTGTTCCGCGACGGGGGCCGCAAGGGTGACATCTTCTACCGCGACCGGTGGAGCCACGACAAGATCGTCCGTTCCACCCACGGGGTGAACTGCACCGGTTCGTGCTCGTGGAAGGTGTACGTCAAAGACGGCATCATCACCTGGGAGACGCAGGAGACCGACTATCCCAGCGTCGGCCCGGACAGTCCGGAGTACGAGCCGCGCGGCTGCCCGCGCGGCGCCGCGTTCAGTTGGTACACCTACTCCCCCACCCGCGTTCGCCACCCGTATGCCCGCGGGGTCCTGGTGGAGATGTACCGCGAAGCCAAATCGCGTCTCGGCGACCCCGTGCTCGCCTGGGCCGACGTGACCGGCGACCCGATCCGCCGCCGCTCCTACCAGCGGGCCCGCGGCAAGGGCGGGCTGATCCGCGTCAGCTGGGACGAGGCGATCGAGATGGCCGCCGCCGCGCACGTGCACACCATCAAGACCTACGGACCCGACCGCTGCACCGGCTTCTCGCCGATCCCGGCGATGTCGATCGTCAGCCACTGCGTCGGCACCCGCTTCATGCAGCTCCTCGGCGGCGTGATGACGTCCTTCTACGACTGGTACGCCGACCTTCCGGTGGCCAGCCCACAGGTCTTCGGCGATCAGACCGACGTCCCCGAGTCCGGCGACTGGTGGGACGCCACCTACCTGATGATGTGGGGCTCCAACGTCCCGGTCACCCGCACCCCGGACGCGCACTGGATGGCCGAGGTGCGCTACCGCGGCACCAAGGTGGTGGCGGTCTCCCCCGATTACGCCGACAACACCAAGTTCGCCGACGAATGGCTGCCCGCCCAGGCCGGCACCGACGCCGCCCTGGCGATGGCGATGGGCCACGTGATCCTCAAGGAGTTCTTCGTCGACACCTCGACGGAGTTCTTCAACGACTACGTCGCCAAGTTCACCGATCTGCCGTTCCTGATCGGCCTCGACGAATTCGAGTACGACGGCGCGCCGACACTGGTCCCCGGCAAGTTCCTCACCGCCGACCAGGTGGGTTTGGGCAGCGCCGACGAGGACGAATGGAAGACGGTGCTGATCGACGACGCCACCGGAGAACTGGTGGCGCCCAACGGTTCCATCGGTCACCGCTACGCCGACTCCGGCGTGGGCACCTGGAACCTGGATCTGGACGGCGTGACCCCGCGGCTGAGCCTGTACGACGACCCGGACAGCGAGCGCGTCGCCATCAGCGTGGCCGCCTTCGACGAGCCCGACGGCAGCGGTTCGGTGCTGCGGCGCGGCGTCCCGGCGCGGCGCATCGGCGGCAAGCTCTACACCACGGTGCTGGACCTGATGCTGGCCCAGTACAGCGTCGGCCGCGACGGCCTGCCCGGCGACTGGGCCGCCGGCTACGACGACGTCACCACGCCCTACACCCCGGCCTGGCAGGAGGAGCACACCAGCGTTCCGGCCGAGGCGGCGATCCGCATCGCACGCGAATTCGCCACCAACGCAAGAGAATCCGGCGGACGCTCGATGGTGATCATGGGCGCGGGCATCTGCCAGTGGTTCCACGCCGACACCACCTACCGCGCCATCCTGGCGCTGCTGATGCTGACCGGCTGCGAGGGGCGCAACGGCGGCGGGTGGGCGCACTACGTCGGCCAGGAGAAGTGCCGTCCGATCACCGGCTGGATCTCCCTGGCCAACGGACTGGACTGGGCCCGGCCGCCGCGCACCCAGCCGGGCACGTCGTTCTGGTACATGCACACCGATCAGTGGCGCGGCGACGGCTACTCCACCAGTTCGCTGTCGTCCCCGCTGACCAAGGGCACCCTCGACCACGACCACACCGCCGACGCCATCGCCCAGTCCGCGCGGATGGGCTGGCAGCCGTTCTTCCCGCAGTTCTCCACCAACCCGCTGCAGGTGGCCGAGGACGCCGTGGCCGCGGTGGACGCCGGCACCGCGTCGTCCCCCGGGGACTATGTGGCGCAGCAGCTGTTCGACGGCAACCTGCAGCCGGCGATCAGCGACGTCGACGCCCCGGAGAACTGGCCGCGCACCCTGGTGCTGTGGCGCTCCAATCTGCTGGGATCGTCGGCCAAGGGCGACGAGTACTTCCTCAAGCATCTGCTCGGCACCCAGAGCAACGTGATGGCTCCGGACAATCCGCAGGTGCCGCACCCGAAGGAGGTGGCCTGGCACGATGAGGCCCCCGAGGGCAAACTCGACCTGCTGCTGTCGGCGGACTTCCGGATGACCTCGACCACGCTGATGAGCGACATCGTGCTGCCGGCGGCCACCTGGTACGAGAAGCACGACCTCTCCTCCACCGACATGCACCCGTTCGTGCACGCCTTCACCCCGGCGATCGATCCGCCGTGGGAGGCCAAGAGCGACTTCGACCTGTTCCATCTGCTGGCCCGCGAGATCTCCCGGCAGTCGGAGACCCACCTGGGCACGGTGCGTGATCTGGTGATCGTGCCCAACCAGCACGACACCCCCGCCGAGGCCGCCAACCCGCACGGCATCGTCGAGGACTGGTACGGCACCGACTCCCCGGGGGTCCCCGGGAAGAACCTGCCGAACTTCGCCGTCGTCGAACGCGATTACACGGCGCTGGCCGACAAGCTCGCGACCGTCGGACCGCTGGCGGACGAGTTGGGCTTCACCGTCAAGAACGTCACCTTCGACATCGCCTCGCAGCTGCCGAAGCTCGCCGCCAAGAACGGGGTGATGCTGGGCGGCAAGGCCGACGGCAGGCCCGCCATCGACACCGACGTGAAGATGGCCGAAGCCGTGCTGATGTTCTCCGGAACCACCAACGGCGAGTTGGCCGTCGACGGTTTCGAGAAGCTCGAGGAACGCACCGGAAAGACCTTCGTCGACCTCGCGTCCGGCTCGGAGGAGAAGCGGATCACCTTCGCCGACACCCAGGACAGCCCGCAGCCGGTGATCACCTCCCCGGAATGGTCCGGCTCGGAGACCGGCGGCCGCCGCTACGCCCCGTTCACCATGAACATCGAGCGCGACAAACCCTTTCACACCCTCACCGGGCGCATGCACTTCTATCTCGACCACGACTGGATGCTCGACATCGGCGAGGCGCTGCCGGTCTACCGGCCGCCGCTGGACATGCACAAGCTGTTCGGCGAACCGGTGCTGGGCACCACGGGCGAGAAGGAGATCACCGTCCGCTACCTGACTCCGCACAACAAGTGGTCCATCCACTCGGAGTATCAGGACAACCTGTTCATGCTGTCGCTCTCGCGGGGTGGGCCGACAGCCTGGTTGTCTCCGGAGGACGCCGCCGCCATCGACGTGGTGGACAACGACTGGATCGAGTGCGTCAACAGCAACGGCGTCTTCGTCGGGCGCGCGGTGGTCAGCCACCGGATCCCGGCGGGCGTCACCTATGTGCACCACGCACAGGAACGCACCATCGACGTCCCCAAGTCGGAGGCGACCGGCAAACGCGGCGGCATCCACAACTCGGTGACCCGGGTGCTGGTGAAGCCGTCCCACCTGATCGGCGGCTACGCCCAGCTGTCGTACGCCTTCAACTATCTGGGCCCCACAGGAAACCAGCGGGACAACGTCTCGGTGGTCCGCAAGCGCAGCCAGGAGGTGACCTACTGATGCGTGTCATGGCTCAAGTCGCGATGGTGATGAATCTGGACAAGTGCATCGGCTGTCATACGTGTTCGGTGACGTGCAAACAGGCGTGGACCAACCGCGCCGGCACCGAGTACGTGTGGTTCAACAACGTCGAGACGCGGCCCGGACAGGGGTATCCGCGGCGCTACGAGGATCAGGACAAGTGGCGCGGCGGCTGGACGCTGAACCGGCGCGGGCAGCTGCGGCTGCGCACCGGTGGCCGTCTGCAGAAGCTGGCGACCATCTTCGCCAGCCCCGTCCAGCCCACGCTCGCCGACTACTACGAGCCCTGGACCTACGACTACGAGAACCTCATCAGCGCGCCGCTGGGCGACGACATCCCGGTGGCCCGACCCAAGTCGCTGATCACCGGTGAGGACATGAAGATCACGTGGTCGGCCAACTGGGACGACGACCTCGGCGGCAGCGCCGCGACCGCCGAGCTGGACCCGATCCTGCAGAAGCTCCGCAAGGACGCCTCGGACAAGATCAAGTTCTCCTTCGAGCAGACCTTCATGTTCTATCTGCCGCGGATCTGCGAGCACTGCCTCAACCCGTCGTGCATGGCGTCGTGCCCGTCGGGGGCGATCTACAAGCGCGAAGAGGACGGCATCGTGCTGGTCGACCAGGACCGCTGCCGCGGCTGGCGCCAGTGCATCACCGGCTGCCCGTACAAGAAGATCTACTACAACCACCGCACCGGCAAAGCCGAGAAATGTACGTTCTGCTATCCGCGCATCGAGGTCGGACAGCCGACGGTCTGTTCGGAGACCTGCGTCGGCCGGCTGCGCTACATCGGGATCTTCCTGTACGACGCGGACAAGGTGACCGAGGCGGCGTCCACGCCGAACGACACCGACCTGTACGAGGCGCAACTGGATCTGATGCTCGATCCGTTCGACCCCGAGGTGCTGGCCGCGGCGCGCAAGAACAACATCCCCGACGACTGGCTGGACGCCGCGCGCCGCTCCCCGGTGTACGCACTGGCCAAGCGGTACAAGGTGGCGCTGCCCCTGCATCCGGAGTACCGGACCATGCCGATGGTCTGGTACGTGCCGCCGCTGTCGCCGATCGTGGACCTGCTGACCGAGCAGGGGCACGACGGCGAGAGCGCCGGCAACCTGTTCGGCGCCATCGACACCCTCCGGATCCCCATCGAGTATCTGGCCGAGCTGTTCTCCGCCGGCGACGTCTCCGTGGTCGACGGGGTGCTGCACAAGCTGGCGGCCATGCGCGCGTACATGCGCGACGTCGCCCTCGGCCGGGAACCGGACGCGTCCATCCCGGCCGCGGTCGGCATGACCGAAGAGTCCATCTCGGAGATGTACCACCTGATGGCGATCGCCAAGTACGAGGACCGCTACGTGATCCCCACCGCGCACACCGAGCAGGGGCACCGGCTGGAGGAGATGGCCTGCTCGCTGGACTACGACGACGGCCCCGGCATGTACGAGTCGGGCCCGTTCGGTGAGGCCAGCGGCATTCCGACTCCGGTCTCGGTGGAGACCTTCCAGGCGCTCAAGCAGCGCCAGACCACCGACACCGCGACCGACGACCACCGGCTGCGCGGTCGGGTGAACCTGCTGAACTGGGACGGCAACGGCGCCCCCGAGGGCATGTTCCCGACCACCTCCGCCGGACCGGGGAAGGACAGCTGATGCGCGGGCGCATCGCCGCCACCCTGTCCCGCCGGCCCAAGGTCGACGACCGGGTGGTCTACCAGGCGGCCTCGTGGCTGCTGTCGTACCCGGACGCCGAGTTGCTGACCCGTCTGCCCGTTGTGCGTTCGGCGCTGACCGAGCAGCCGGACCGCCCCGAGACGCGGGCCCTGCTGCGCGTGACCGATCACCTGTCGGCCGGCGATCCGGAGGCACTCCGCCAGGCCTACGTCGAGGTCTTCGACCTGTCGCGGAAGCAGACGCTGTACCTGACGTACTGGTCCGACGGCGACACCCGGCGCCGCGGGAGCGCCCTCGGCGCCTTCAAGAAGCTCTACCGGGAGTCGGACTTCCTGGTCGACACCCGCGGTGAACTGACCGACTATCTGCCGATGGTCCTGGAATTCGCTGCCCGCGCCGATCCCGCGGGCGGCCGCGAACTGCTGATCGAGCACCGCCCGTCCCTCGAGCTGATCCGGCTGGCGCTGGCCGAACGGGACTCGGTCTACGCCGACGTGCTGGTCGCACTCTGCGCGACGCTGCCGGGCGAGTCCCCCGCGGACAAGGCGGCGGCGTTGGCGCTGCGGGGCAGTTCGCCCACTGTCGAACGCGTGGGCCTCGAGCCCGGCGATCCACGACTACTCCCGCTGTTCACGACGACGGAACTGGCCGCGCGCGGCCCCCGGGGAAGGTGAAGCGAGCATGGATATCTTTCTGTGGGGGGTGATCCCCTACGTGGCACTGGTGGTGCTGATCGGCGGCACCATCTGGCGGTACAAGTACGACAAGTTCGGGTGGACCACCCGATCCTCGGAGCTGTACGAGTCCAAGCTCCTGCGGATCGGTTCACCGCTGTTCCACTACGGCATCCTGGCGGTGATCGCCGGGCACGTCATCGGCCTGGTGATCCCCGAGTCGTGGACCAACGCGATCGGAATCGACGAGCACTGGTACCACATCTTCGCCGCGTACGGCGGGATCGTCGCGGCGATCGCGACGCTGATCGGCGTCGGGATCCTGATCTATCGGCGCCGCACCACCGGCCCGGTCTTCGCCGCCACCACCAACAACGACAAACTGATGTACCTGGTGCTGGTCTCCGCGCTGGTCGCGGGCACCTACATCACCGTCATCGGCATGATCGATCCGGACGGACCGGGGGTGAACTATAGAACGACGGTGGCGCCGTGGTTCCGGTCCATCTTCATCCTGCAGCCGGACATCGACGCCATGGCTGCGGCCCCGCTGCGCTTCCACGTGCACGTGCTGATCGGCTTGGCGCTGTTCTGCCTGGTGCCGTTCACCCGTCTGGTGCACATCCTGACCGCACCGCTGCATTACTTCTTCCGTCCGTACATCGTGTACCGGAGCCGTGACGTGCAGAAGGCTCCGGGCGCGAGCCCGCAGTCCCGCGCGTGGGCCCCGGTCGGCACAGAGGACCGTGACAAATGACGACCACCCACGCCCCGCCCCCCGGGATCACCAAGAGCGCGCAGTCCCGCAACCTGTTCCTCGCCACCCTGGCCTTCGCCATCAGCTTCTGGGCGTGGAACCTCATCGGGCCGCTCGCCGTCTTCTACGCGGGCCCCGGTGAGATGGCTCTCTCTCCGTCCCAGAAATCGGTGCTGATCGCCGTACCGATCCTGGTCGGCTCGCTGGGCCGGATCGTCGTCGGCGTCATGACGCCGCGGTACGGCGGCCGCGTCATGTTCACCGGCCTGCTGGTGCTGTCGGCACCGTTCGTGATCCTGGTGGCCGTGGCCGGCACGGTGAAGTCGTACCCGATGATGATCGTCGTCGGCTTCTTCCTCGGCATCGCGGGCACCAGCTTCGCCGCCGGCATCCCGTTCGTGAACAACTGGTACGAGGCCAACCGACGCGGCTTCGCGACCGGCGTCTTCGGTGCCGGCATGGGCGGCACCGCACTGTCGGCGTTCTTCACTCCCCGGTTCCGGGAGTGGTTCGGCTACTTCCCCACGCACATCATCATCGCCGTCGCCCTCCTGGTGGTCGCGGCGATGTGCTGGCTGTGGATGCGCGACTCCCCCGAGTTCAGGCCGAACACCGACCCGGCCGTGCCGAAGCTGGTGGATGCGCTGAAGCTGCCGATCACCTGGCAGATGTCGTTCCTGTACGCCGCGGCCTTCGGCGGCTTCGTGGCCTTCTCCACCTACCTGCCCACCTACCTCAACGACGTCTACGAGATGACCGACCTCAAGTCGGCGGGCGCCCGCACCGCCGGTTTCGCCATCGCCGCGGTGGTCGCCCGGCCGATCGGCGGCGCCTTGTCGGACCGCTTCGGACCCCGGCTGATCACCGCGATCTCGTGCGGCGGCGCCGCCGTGCTCGCGGTCTGGATGATCTTCAAACCGTCGATGCCCTGGCTGGCCGGCGCCGACTTCCTGCTGATGGCCGTGATGATGGGCATGGGGGCCGGTTCGGTCTTCGCGTGGGTCGCGGTGGCCTCCCCGCCGGCCCGCGTCGGCGCAGTGACCGGCCTGGTCGGTGCGGCCGGCGGTCTCGGCGGCTTCTTCCCGCCGCTGGTGATGGGCGCGACCTACGATGAGGCCGCGCACTCGTACACGGTGGGCCTGGCCCTCCTGGTGGCCTTCGCCGCGGTCGCCTGCCTGTTCACCATCTTCGGGATCGCGCGGCGCCCGGCGGAGAAAGCGGAAGGATCCGCACCATGAGTGTGTCCGACCTGAATGCCCTGAGCGACGACCTGCTCGCCCAGGCTCATGGGCAGGCCAGCGGCCGCTCCTCGACCACCGTCCGGGGGCACGCCGACCGGCTGCGGGAGACGGTGATCGCACTGGTCGCCGGCCAGGAGCTCAGCGACCACGAGAGTCCCGGCGAGGCCACCATCCAGGTGCTGCGTGGGCAGGTGCGGATCACCGTGCCGGACAGGGCATCCGAGATGGCGCTGCGCGCGGGCCAGCTGGCCGACGTCCCCGGGGTCCGCCACGGCCTCACCGCCGACACCGACGCCGTCGTCCTCCTCACCGTCGCTCTCTGACGCGCCCCGCCGGCACCTGATCGAGCGCGGTCGGGATCACCGGTCACGGAGTGCTCACGATCGCCCGGAGGCGCGGCGGCGACCCGGGCGCCGGACGTACGCTGACGTCCTCGCCAGACGCACGGGCGGAGGTGACCGGTGGCGCACGACAGCAGCCGGACCGGCGCCGTGCCGCCGCGGATTCTGGAGATCCGCACCCACGGCGTCAGCGGCACGCCGCCCGAGCAGGTGCTGGCCGACGAGATCGGCGCCATGCCGCCGGGGGACGTCGTCGCCGTACCGGGTTCGCTGAGCCCCGACCGCGGGTTCGTGCACCGGGTCGACGCCCACCGGAAGCCGGTGCCCGTCGGCGACGACCCGAACCATCACGTCTGGGCCTACCACTGGGGCCGCATGACCTCCGGCGGCTGGAAGAAGGCCCTGTGGGCCGTCCTGGTTCCGTTCGCCCTGATCAACACCGCCTACGCGATGCTGCCCGCCCACGACGACACGTGGTCGGCGCGCCTGTCCCGCTGGGCTGTGCACCTTCTCGGCGTCGCGCTGACCGTCGTGTTCACCCTTCAGCTGTCGCTCGTCGCCTACGACATCCTCGCCTATCAGTGCCTCGGTCCGGCCGCGCGACCCGGTGAGACGGCGTGCTTGACGCCCCTCGGCCTCGACGACCACCTGCGGCACAACCCGACCGCCCTGGCCTGGGCGGCCACCGGCGTCGTCGTGCTGGTGCTGATGATCGGCGGCCTGGTCACCCGGATCTCCGACATCGACACCCGGGGCGCCTTGCGGCCCGACGAGCAGGCCGACCATCCCGGAGCCCGCGCCGGTCTGGCCCGCGCCGACTTCTACGACGGTGACGTCACCGCCCCGATCCTGCGCACGGTGCACGGCATCGCCGCACCGACCGCGGTGACGGTGATGATCCTCGTCGTCGGTGCGCCGTCGCAGTACTGGCCGATCCCGGTCGCGGTGCTGGGGCTACTGGGGGCGGTGCTGCTCATCGTCGACCTCTGGCCCCGGGAGAAGCTGGCGCATCTCGGGACCCCGGCCGGAGAGTGGGCGCTGCGGATCGGCGGCTTCGGTGCGGTCGTCGCGGCCAACGCCGTCGTCTTCGCCGTCGCCGGAGTACGGCTGCCCGACCAGTTGGAGAGACCGGCCGACGACGTCGGCGCGAGGGCGCTCGCCGGCGCCGACGGACCCGTCTGGATCGCGCTCGTCGTGTGCGCGTTCTCCTGGCTGGCACTGTGCGGCACGCTCCTGCTCACCGGGTCCTTCCGCCGCCGCCGGGACCTTCCGAAGCCGTACCGGCCGTGGCTGTTCGGGGCCACCCCGCTGCTGCTCACCGGGCTCGGCGTGATGCTGGGCGCGGGCTTCGGGGCGGGCCTGGCACGCCTGATCGGCCTGGCCGGCCGGGGCGGCTCGCCGGTCGTCGTGCTGCCGCGGGTCTACGACACGATCGCACTGCAATGGGGGCTGGTCACCGTGCTGCTCGGCGCGGCGCTCGCCGGGTTCGCCGTCGGGGTCGCCACCAGTTGGTGGTGGGGACGCAACCCGATCGCCGAATGCCTCTCCGAGGTCGGGCCGGGCGGGTCGCGCGCCGGCGAGCTGTCCGGAGTGCAGCGCTGGAACCTGCGTCGGCGAGTGTGGCTGGCGACCCTGAACCGGTACGTCCAGTACCCGATCGCCGGGTTCTTCTCCGCCGCCGTCGTCGCCGCGCTCGTCGCCGCGATCGCGCCCGATCACTTCGGCGCTCCGCTCCGGGTCCTGGGCGCCTTCGCGCTGCTGGCGTTCGTCCTCGGCCTGGGGTTCCTCATCCAGCGCGCCATCAACAATCCCGACGGGGCCGGCCGCACTCTGGGGGTGCTCTGGGACGTGGCCTCGTTCTGGCCCCGAGAGGGCCATCCGGTGGTTCCGCCCGCATACGCGCCCGTGGTGATCACCGACATCGTGCGGCGCGTCCGCGACGAGGTGGCCCGCCACCCGGGCACCCGCATCGTCCTGTGCGGCCACAGTCAGGGATCGCTCATCATGTACGCCGCCGCGCAGCGCCTGACGCAGACCGCCGAGCCGGTCACCGGCCTGGCACTGCTGTCCTACGGCTCACAACTCCAATGGGCTTACGGCCGAACCTTTCCCGACTACCTGGACTTCGACTCGCACGTGCAGTTGACCGGTGCCCTCGACGGCCGCTGGATCAATCTGATCCGGTTCACCGACCCGGTCGGCGGCCCCGTGCTCTCGTGGGGACTGTCGGCGCCCGACCCCGCCGGGACACCGGTCGAGGGCACGATGCTCACCGCGCACGGCGCCGAGCCGGCGACCGGCGAGTTCCTCGGCGGCACACGCACCCGCGTCCTGGCGATCGGCGCCGAGCGCCGGCTGCCCGATCCGCCACTGGCCCAGGCCTACCCGTTCGGCCGCGGTCACAGCAACTACATGCGAGAGCCGATCTGGCCGTCGCTCATCGCCGACCTCACCGGCGGCCGCGAACGCGATACCGTGGACTCGACTGCCGACCGACCCGAGGAGACCGCACCATGGCCAAGAAGAAGTGGGCCGAACTGACCGACGGACAGAAGGGTGCACTCGTGGCCGCGACGGCCGTCGACGCGGGCCTGCGGCTGTGGGCCGGCCGCGACCTGTCGACACGCACCGGTGACCAGGTGAACGGCCCCAAGTGGCTGTGGTCGGCCGCCCTGGCGACGGTGAGCTCGATGGGCGTCCTGCCCGCGGCGTACCTGCTGGTGGGCCGCAAGAAGGACCTGTCCGCCGGCTGACCCCGGCCCGACCGGCCCCACTGTTCTTCCGCCCCGGCGGCACCGCTCTGCGCGCCGCACATCGGCGCTGCTCTGGACCCGACGGCCGATCTATTATAAATTAGCGCTCATTAACTAGTGAGGAGCTGACATGTCCGATCTGCTGAGCAATCTGTCGCCGACGCTGCTGGACGGCACCACCGCCTTCATCACCGGCGGCGGTAGTGGAATCAATCTGGGGATCGGCAAGGTCTTCGCCGCACTGGGCGCGAACCTCTCGATCTGCGGGCGGGACGGCGCCAAGCTCCAGCGCGCTGCGACCGAACTGGAGGAACTCGGCGCCCGGGTGGTCCATTGTGTCGCCGACGTCCGCGACCATGACGCACTCGCCGCGGCGATGGAGCGCACCGCCGACGCCGTCGGACCGATCAACACGCTGATCGCCGGTGCCGCAGGGAATTTCAACGCCCCCGCGGAGAAGATCAGCGCCAACGGCTTCGCGACCGTGGTCGGGATCGACCTCCTCGGCGCCTTCAACGCCGCGCACGCCGCCTTCGAGCAACTCGCCGAGACCTCCGGCTCGATCACCTTCATCTCCGCGGGGCAGGCCTATGCGCCGACCAGCAACCAGGTGCACGCCGGCGCGGCCAAAGCCGGTATCGAGAACCTGATGCAGAACCTGGCGCTGGAGTGGGGGCCGCGCGGTGTCCGCGCCAACACCATCGTGCCGGGACCGATCGCCGGCACCCTGGGTGTCGAGCGGCTCTCCGCGGAGGTCGGCGCCGCCGAATGGCGCCGCGCGGTGCCACTGGGACGTTTCGGCACCACCGAGGAGGTCGGCGTGATGGCCGCCGTCCTCGCCTCGCCCCTGGCCGCCTACGTCAGCGGCTGCCGGATCCAGGTCGACGGCGGCTTCGGGCTCGCCGGCTTCGGCATGCTGCACCGGGCCTGGATGGACCTCGGCACCGGAGCGACCGCGCCGGCCTGAGCTCGGGTCCACCGATCAGCGAGGGTCAGGACGGGGCGACGAGGTGGCGCATCGCGTCGACCAGGGCCCGGAAGTCCGCGGGCTTGGACAGCGTCGACGACACCATCAGCCCGCTGAACATCGACTCCAGGGCGAGGGCGAGGTTCCGCTGCCCGCGCGTCCCGGGCGCGCGGGACTCGGGGGCGAGCGCCGCGATGGCGCTGCAGAACGCCCGGAAGTCGCGCAGCATCGGCTTCAGGTCCGCGGCCAGCTCACGGCTGCGTTCGGCTTCGATCAAGACCATCACCACCATGCCGGTCATATCCGGCTCGGTACGGGAGATCGCGACGAACTCGCGCAGCGCCGCCTCCAGGGCCGCATCGAAATCCTCCAGCCCGTCGATCGAGGCCTGCAACCGCGCCAGCCCGACGTCGTAGACGTCCTCGCCTGTCGCGACGAACAATCCGGCTTTGCTGCCGAATCGCTGATAGATCACCGGTACGCTCACCCCGGCGCCCTTGCCGACCTCGGAAACCGAGGTGCCCGCATAACCTTTCGCCGAGAACAGGGCCCGCGCCACGGCGAGGAGTTCGGCTCTGGTGTCCAGGCCTTCAGCCGCCTTCGGCCGTCCCGGCGACCGCTTCGGTTCGCTCACCGCACCCTCCCTGAAAGATACTGAGGGCTAGTTTACTTTCAGTGGTCTCCCGAGCGTGGCCCGATCAGGAACCGTCGGCGAGCCGCCGCGAATCACAGGAGGCCCACCGGTGGCGGACGGGCAAGCTGCGCACTGCGGCGGCGGCCGCGCGGTCGTGCGCGCACGCCCGGACGTACCAGCCGCGCCGCAGCCGGATCAGCGCGCCGTCGCGCAGGTACCGCCGCAACTCGGTCTTGCTCACCCCCATCCGCGCCAGGTCGTTCCGGTTGAACACCCCGTTCTCTATCCCCATGCCTCTTAGACGCACCGTCTCCCCGGGCGGTTCCACGACGCGCGGCGCGGGCCGGGATGCACCGCACCCCCGCCTCCGGATCGGAGGCGGGGGTGCGGCACAGACGTCATCGGTCGCCCGGAGGCGCCGCGTCGGTCAGGTGTGGGTCACCAGCTCGACTTCTGCACGCCCGGCAGTTCGCCGGCGTGCGCCATCTCGCGCAAGCAGATCCGGCACAGGCCGAACTTGCGGTACACCGAGTGCGGGCGACCGCACTTGTTGCAGCGCGTGTAGCCACGCACCGCGAACTTCGGCTTCTTGGCGGCCTTGATCCGCAGAGCCTTCTTTGCCATGTCAGTTGTCCTTCGCGTTCGAGTCCTTGAACGGGAAGCCCAGCGCCTTGAGCAGTGCGCGGCCTTCCTCGTCGTTGGTGGCCGAGGTGACGACGGTGATGTCCATGCCGCGCGGGCGGTCGATCGAATCGATATCGATCTCGTGGAACATCGACTGCTCGTTCAGGCCGAAGGTGTAGTTGCCGTTGCCGTCGAACTGACGGTCGCTCAGGCCTCGGAAGTCACGGATACGCGGAAGCGCGATCGACACCAGGCGATCGAGGAACTCCCACATGCGGTCGCCGCGCAGCGTGGCGCGGGCACCGATCGGCATGCCCTCGCGCAGCTTGAACTGTGCGATGGACTTGCGGGCACGACGGATCTCGGGCTGCTGACCGGTGATCAGCGCCAGGTCGGACACCGCACCGTTGATCAGCTTGGCGTCGCGGGCCGCGTCGCCGACGCCCATGTTCACGACGACCTTCACGACACCCGGGATCTGCATCACGTTGTCGTAGGCGAAATCCTTGTTCAGCTGGTCCTTGATCTCCTCGCGGTAGCGAGTCTTCAGGCGCGGCTGGACCTTCTCAGAAGTGGTCATAATCAGATGTCCTTCCCGGTCTTGCGGGAGATGCGGACCTTCTTGCCGGTCTCGTCATCGATCCGGTAACCGATGCGGGTCGGGTTGCCCTCGGAATCGACCACCATCACGTTCGAGACGTGGATGGGGGCTTCCTGGGTCACGATGCCGCCGGACTCGGCGCCACGCTCGTTGGCCGACGAGGGGGTGTGCTTCTTGATGCGGTTGACGCCCTCGACGAGCACACGCTCGCGCTTGGGGTAGGCCTCGATGACCTTGCCCTTGGCGCCCTTGTCCTTGCCCGCGACGACGATCACGGTGTCACCCTTGTGAACCTTCATTGTCAGATCACCTCCGGTGCGAGCGACACGATCTTCATGAAGCGCTTGTCGCGCAGTTCACGGCCCACCGGGCCGAAGATGCGCGTGCCGCGCGGCTCGGACTCGTTCTTGAGGATGACGGCCGCGTTCTCGTCGAACTTGATGTACGAACCGTCCGGGCGACGGCGCTCCTTGGCGGTGCGCACGATGACGGCCTTGACGACCTCACCCTTCTTGATGTTTCCGCCGGGGATGGCGTCCTTGACGGTGGCGACGATGACGTCACCCACGCCGGCGTAGCGTCGCGAGGACCCGCCGAGCACTCGGATGCAAAGGATCTCCTTGGCACCGGTGTTGTCGGCGACCCGCACGCGCGATTCCTGCTGAATCACTGCTGGTCTCCTTGACCTGGACTTGTATGTACGCCGGATTGCCGACCCGACGCACTCGGCCTGTTGCCACCGGAACACGCGCCTGCCTGGCATTTTCCGCGTGACGCGGAAGATCCCAGTGGGTTCGCGAGCCGACTCGCGGTGCACGCACCGCAGGCAACCGGTTCAGTGTAGGTGTTCACGCAGGCCAGCGCCAAATCAGCGCAGCGGCCGCAGCGTCACCACTCGGTCCTCACCACTCGGCGATGGTGGTGTATCCGTCCTGCACCGCACGGGCCAGCAGGTGCGCCTTGGTCGGCGCGGGCCGGTCCAGGACGGCGTACTTGGCCCGGATCCGAGAGATGTGCGTGCTGACCGTGGACGCCGAAATGAACAGGCTCGCGGCCGCGACCTCCTTGGAATCGGCCGCCAGCCACGCCAGCAGTACCTCCACCTCCCGGCGCGACAGCGCGGGACGGACCAGGCGCGGAACATCCGCACCGCGGAAGTCCGCGAACTCGGCGACCGTCGTGTTCAGTCCGGCCGTCGCGGTGCCATCGCCGGTCCGGATGTCGACATCGACACGGTTCACAGAGACCGGCACGACCTCCGTTGCCATCGCCGTCACAATACTTCCCCCTAGTAGGTCTCCCCGACCCTCAAAGCTCCGATTCCGCCAGGTGGATTCGGCGCCAGACGCCTCCCCCACACAGGTTCCTCTCAGGCTATGAGCACCATGTGTGAACGGTATAGACCCAGATCGGGGGACACCGGAACTCACGGCACCCCGCCGAATGTCAATCACTCGATCAGTCGACATCCGCGTATCCGCTGGTCACCGTCGCAAGGGGAGGATGACGGCAGCGGCGGGGCACATCGTGGACAAATCAGACGAGGTGATCCAGATCTCGACCCGGAGTGCGAGAGCGCACCTCTGCCGAGTGTCTACCCGGTCAGCAAACGGCCGTCGTGCCCGAATTCCCACCGCTGCAAGCCGTCTCCGCGGTCGACCGTCAGCGTCGCCAAGCGGCTGCGGCCGCTGGGCAGCACCCGTACCGTGACGTCGCAGCCGGCGCCGGCCCGGTCCAGAGCGGCCACGGCCGCGGCGTGCAGCGCCTCCAGCGGCTCGGCGCCGTCGCCGCCGCGAGGGGCGCGATCGTCGAGCAGCAGCACGCGCGCACCGCGGGCACGCGCCGCCCAGGCCGCCTCGGTGATTATCGGCACGTCCAGGGCGGGAGCACGGATCCCGTCGCGCAGCGCCGCCTCGACCAGACCGCATTCGGCCACGACCTGCGTATCGATCGGGCCGGCCGCGATCCGCAGCAGCAGGGGCCGCGCGCGCTCGTCCAGATACTCCAGCTGCTGTGCGCGGACGGCGATGGCGGCCCGCTCCGCGGCTTCGGCGGCACTCTGCCGCTCGGTCTGGTGCCGTAGCGCGTAGATCTGTTTGGCGCGCGGCCAGGCGACGGTGGCGAAGAACGTCGCCATCACCAGCACCGCGACGTTCGGCAGGACGGTCTCCACCATCGCCGGCTGCGGACCGTCCAGCCCGTCGACCACCAGGGTGACCACGGCGCTGAGGGCCAGGCCGGCCCACGCGGTCACCACCCGGCCGCGGATGCAGGCGAAGGCCAGGACGATCCCGCCCAGATTGCCGATCACGGCGGTCCCGGCCTGCGCCGACGACGACGCCGCGCTGTACACCCCGGCCACCAGGGCCACCGACGGGACCAGCACGGCCACGGCGGTGGCACGCCGGTCCAACGGATCACCGGGGGCCGCGAGCAGCACCAGCGCAGCCCCGGCGATCAGCACCATCGCCAGCAGATACAGCCACGGCCGGCCGACGTCTCCGGTCGCCCAGCCCAGCACGCCGGGCACCACCACGACCACTGCGGCGAGGACGGCCGCCCCGCGCGTCTGCATGCCGATGATGGTGGACGCATCATTGCGCGGCGGGTGCCGCCACCACTGCCACCAGTGCACTCCGGTCATCGGGCGCCCTCCCACCGGATCTGGACCGTGGCCCCGGAGCCGGGCGCGCTCCGCACGTGCGCGCTGCCACCGGGCAACTCCTGGAGGCGGGAGCGGATGCTCACTTCGATGCCCAGCCGTTCCGGTGGGACCGCCGCCACGTCGAAACCCGCGCCGTTGTCGGCGACCGTCACCAGGAGCCCGTCGGGGCCCGGTTCCACCAGGATCGCGCGCTCGGCGGTGTCACCGGCGTGGTGGACCGAGTTGCGCAGGGCCTCCCCCATCGCCTCCGACACCGCCCGGACCGCGGCCTCGGGATAGCGGGGCGCACCCACGTCCAGGTCCCCGTCGGCGACCGAGCCGACCGGGACGTCCGCCTCGATCGACGAGGCGAGGGTGCGCAGCCGCGCGACGGTCTCGGCGACGCTCAGCCGGGTCCCGTCGGCGACCGGGCCGTCGGCCAGCGCGGCCAACTCGTCCAGGGCCGCTTGCGCGTGGTCGGGCAGGCGCGGGTCCTCGGGGTCCCGCTTCGCGGCCAGCAGCGTCGCGATCACCCGATCGTGGATCAGCGCGTCGAAGCGCGAGCGCTCGGAGTTGCGGGCGGCGGCCGTCGCCGAGTCCGCGGCGGCGCGCACCGCACCGGCGCGTGTGCGGTCGAGGATCCAGCCCGCGCGCACCACGGTGTACATGGCGAGCAGGAACAGGGACGTGAACAGGACGTTCCAGACGGTCTGGTAGGCGACGTCGACCGTATCGGTCCCGGGAATCCCGGCAGCCAGGGTCATGAGGCCGGCCACGCCGTCGCACAGCACCAGGACCAGCACGGCGGGCTGCAGTCGGTGCAGTACGACGGCGAGACTGGGCAGACCCGCGAAGCCGGTCAGCCACGCCACGTGGTCGATGGGGGCCGGCGTGCCGCGCACGGCCACCAGCCACAGCAGCCCGGCCGCGAGATAGCCCGCCGCGCACAGATAGGCCAGCGGAACGGCCGTCCGCGGCGCCCCAGGCAGGAAGGTCGCCGCCAGCAGCGCGAAGCCGGGGCCGAAGGCCAGCGCCGCGGCGAGCGGCAGGTACCAGCCGGCGACCAACTCGGACGACAGCCCGAAGTCGGGGATGGAGACCAGGAAGTACGCGAGATAGCCGACACCGACGAACCGCGCCATCACCGTGAGCATCCGTTCGCGCTCCCGATGGGAGGAGAACTTGGTCTCGGCATCACCGCTCACCGCGGTCGGCCCCATCCCCTGCCCCCCTTCAAGCCACGGCGCGTCGGTCCCGTTCAGACGAATCAAGCCATAGCGCCTGTTGCCCGGAATGTCCCGGGAACGGCGCCGAATTCCTCATTTCGGAGTAATTCCGTCTCCGAACGCTATTCCGGGCGTGGCCGCTCCGGCATCGGCAGCCAGCCGTCCTCCACGGCCCGCTTGAACAGATCCAGTTTCGTCCGGGTCGGCCGTCCCGCATCGGCGTACTTCTGCCGGATCCGCTTGAGGTACTCGTTCACCGTGTCCGGCGATACCCCGAGCTCGTGCCCGACGCTGATCGATGTCCCGCCGGAGGCGTACAGGGCCAGCACGCGCTGCAACTGCGGACTCAGTTCCACCGCGTCCAGATTGGGGTCGCCGTCGATGGCCGCGGCCCATTCGGTGGTGAGCGACTCCTGGCCGAGACCGCCGGCGCGGACCGCACCCACGATCTCCTCCTCGTCGGCCGACTTGAGCACCACCCCGAGAGTGCCCGCGCGTGCGGCCGAACGCAGCAGGTCAGGGTGCTCACCAGAGGTGTAGACCACGGTCCCGATACCGCGCTCGGCCAGCCGCGCCACGTTCTCGCGAGGCGTGGTGCCGTCCCCCAGACGCAGGTCCAGGATCACCACATCCAGATCGGTGGTCTGCTCCAGCAGCTCGGTCACGGTGGTCCCCGAGGCGACCAGACTCAAATCGTCCTGGCGCTCCAGGATGCGTTCGATCCCCCACACCGGAGCCCGATGGTCGTCGACCATGCCGACCCGGATGATTCTCCCCGGCTCCCCCGTCGCCCCGTCATCTTGCACAGTCACACCCCTCACGCTCCTGCCGCGAAACGCGCGTCGTCGCCATTTCTCGCAACTTCGCTGCATTCATTGGACATCTTAGTGCTCACCACCGACAGCAACCCGGTTCCGCGGTTCGGACGGGGCCTTCGTCCCGGGAACATCCCATGATCGGCACCGAAAAAGCCCCCACTGCGGCCGTGGACCCTAGGGTGAGGAACCGTGGACTCCTATCTGATCGCCGGGCAGACCGTCGAGCTTCCCGTACGCATCCGATCCGCACGCTGCTTCGTCGCCGGTTTCACCGCCGACGCCGGGGCCGTGCGCGACGCCATCGCCGAACGCGGCGACGTCCGGCTCGAACCGTTGCGGATCCGCGCCGAGCGCGCCGTGTGCATGCTGGTGTTCGTCGAGTACCTCGACGGGGACCTGGGCCCCTACCACGAGTTCGGGGTCTGCTTCCTGCTCGACGACCCCGCCGCCCCCACCTCGTCCCGGACGGCGGCCCTGCGCGCCCTGGCCCGCGGCGACGCCCACGCGCTGATCCACGAGCTGCCCGTGGACGGCGAGTTCACGCTGGCCGCCGGCCGCGGCATCTGGGGCTTTCCCAAGATCATGGCCGAGTTCGACGTCGACCACGACAGCGCGACCAAACACGGTGCGGTATCGGTCGACGGCCGACTGATCGCCGACCTGACGGTGAGGCCCGGGATCCCGATGCCCTCGAGCGCCTCGACCGCGGTTCTGCAGTCGTACTCGCAGCTCGACGGCCGCACGCGCCGCACGCCGTGGCGTCTGGAGTCGACCAGCGGCACCCGCACCCGGCTCGGCGGTGCGACGCTGCGCCTGGGCACGCACCCCATCGCCGATCAGCTGCGCGCGCTCAGACTCTCCCGCCACGCACTCACCAGCAGTTCGGTCGCCGACCTGGCGATGACCTTCGACCCGTCGATCGTGCTGGATCCGGACTCGGCATAGTCCACCCCGGGCCTCCGATGTAGGTTAGGTTCACCTGACCGTCCAAAGGAGGACCCAGATCATGCAGAAGACCTTGCGCAAGCCCGTTCTGGCCGTCGCGGCATTCGCCGCGGGCGCCGCCATCGCTCTCACCGGCTGCTCGAGCGACTCGGACGACTCGACCGCGAGCTCGGTCGCCAGCGCCGCCGCGTCGGCCACCGACCAGGCCAAGGCCACCGTCGACGGACTCAGCAACGACAAGGCCCAGGAGATCCTGCGCACGGCCGTCAACCCGGACACCCCGGCCGACAAGATCCCCGACGTCGTCGACACCAGCAACCCGGCCACCCAGGCAGCCATCATCGGCTACGCCAAGGGCTCCTCGGCCGGCGGCTACACCCCGGACGTCTACAGCGTGAAGTCGGTCGCGGCCGGTGACGAGGTGGACGGCAACGACACCGCCACGGTGACCGTCGCAGTCGCGTCCCCGCACACCCCGGAGCCGGTCGACATCACCCTGACCTACGTCGAGATCGACGGCGACTGGAAGCTCAGCGGTGACGCCGTGACCCAGCTCGCCGGCATGTCCGGCGGTCGCTGACCCGCCCGGTAGTCCCGTCGCACGCCGCGCCGATCCGCCTCAGGTGGTCGGCGCGGCGTCGTCGTACCAGCGCGGGCCGGTCGGTCCCGGCCGATAGACTCGGCGTCGGCGGACGTCATCGCCCACGGCGTTGATCACGGCGATGTGGTCGCGGCCGGGCGGCAGGATCCGCGCCGTCACCGCGCCGGCCGGAATCGCGGTCAGCACCCGGATCAGTTCCCCGCGCAGGCGCTCGGCGTCGATCGCGGTGAGCTGATCGAGGTCGACGCCGCCGTCGTCGAACAGCTGGACCGCGACCCCGCGCGAGCGCGCCGCCGCGGCCGCCAGCCGGACCCCCTCGCTGTCCCAGCCGCGGCCGCGGACCTCGTCACGCAGAGTGCTCTCCAGCAGCCGGGCGCGCATGGCCTCGTCCTCGCTGAACTCCTGTCCGGCGGCGATCCGTTCCAGGATCGGCCGCACCTCCCCGGCGAAGGCGTCCAGTCGCTCGTTCCGTTCGTCGGCGGTGGCTCGGGAGGCAGCGGCGAATCGGACCGCCGCCAGCTCCCGGTCGCGGAGCGCACCCATCAGCTGCAGCATCGGCCGCACCATCAGCGCGATGATGGTGGCCGGCAGCACGGTACTCAGCACCCGGTTGCTCATCATCATCATGAGGCCGATGTTCTCGCCGTGGGCCAATGCCCACGCTGCGGCCACCCCCATGGTGCCGAGCACCATGAGCCAGGCCAGACCCGCGCGGCCGCGCAGTGCGAACACCCCGGCCACCACCGCGGTCATCGCCGGCGGTGCGGTCACCTGAACCCACCACTGCGAGCCTGCCGGCGCCAGCCACCACGCGATTCCCAGGGCCGCAAGCGAGGCTCCCCCGATCACCACGGCTGCCCACCGCGGCAGCGGGTCGGCGGGGATCGCCACGACCGTGTGAATGCAGGCCAGCGCCAGCACGAACGCCAGCGCCTGACCGGCCCAGGCGATCCCCGTCATGGGGCCGGACGTGCCGATCACGGTGACCACGTACGCCACGGCCAGCACGGCGATGGAGAACCCGACCAGGGGTGACCGCAGTCCGAGCAGTGTCGGCAGATCGGGCACCTCGGACGGGTCGCCGGGGTGGTCCGGCTCGCGGACGGTCACGACCGCCGCCATTCCAGGGACACCATCGCGCCGCCGCCCGGCTCGCTCTCGACCTGTGCGGCACCGCCCGGCAAGCGCGCCATGCGGCCGCGGATGCCCATCGCGACGCCCATCCGGTCCGGCGGGATCCGGCCGGGATCGAAGCCGTCGCCATCGTCGACCACCCGCACGCGGATGCCCTCCGCGGACAGTCGTCCGACGACCGCCTGCGAGGCGAGAGCCCCCGCATGCTCGAGGCTGTTGCGCACCGCTTCCCCGGTGGCGTCGACCAGTGCGTCGATCACTTCCATCGGATAGTCGTAGTCAGCGTCGAGGTCATCGACGTCCACCGCCACGGCGATCTCGTCGCTGAGCGCGACGATCGATTCGCGCAGCCGCAATTGCGCCTGCCACGGCTCGATCACCGACGGTCGCGCAGCTGCGCTGTCGTCCAGCGCGGCCAGGGCGACGGCGGCCTGGTCCCGCTGCACCTGGGCGGGCTCCCCGACCCGCACGGTGCGCAGGACCGTGATCACCTCGTCGCGCACGACGGCGTCGAGGCGGTCCCGTTCCTGTCCGCGAGCGGTCCGGGCCGCAGCGGCCGCGGCGGTCGCGAGGACGCGCTCGCGGTCGGCGTCGACCCGCCGGGCGGTGATCATCCCCGCGCGCATCACGGCGAGGAAGACGCCGATCAGACCACCGCTGATGGTCATGCGGAAGACCTCGGCGAGGATCAAGTGACCGGAATGGGCGTAGCTGTAGACGAAGACGAGCAGGGTCAGCGTGCCCGCCGTGTACGCCAGAGACGCGAGATACCCGACTGTGGCGGCGATTCCGACGGCCACGAGTGCCGTCCCGCCCGTGACCCAGACCGGTGCGATGTCATCGGGCGCGGCGGGCGCTCCGGTCCACGCTGGAAACCACAGCACGAGCACCGCCATCTGCACCGCAGCGGCCGCGAGACCGGCGGTAGGAAGGTATCGACGGAACCGTGCGGTGGCGGTGGCGAGCAAGGCGGCGCCCGACACCGTGAACAAGGCGATGCACACCGGAGTCCACCACGGGCGGGTCATCTCGGTATTGCGCAGGAGCGGACTCAACTGCATCACCGGCATGATCAGCAGCAGAATGCCGATACACACCGCGGCCGCGCGCTGAATCCGCCAGGTGTTCACGGGGTCACGCCCCGTCTCTCACGACGGGCGTCTGCGGCGTTCATCGTCGGGGAGTTTACCCAGGGATGCCGGAACTTCCTCCGCAGGTCGCCAAAGCCAACACCGGTGATGTTGCTCGTCGAGACGGCCCGGTGAGGGCCACATCGATGTCAGACGGCGGAACTGAGCGGACCAGAGGAATCATCGAGACCGCGGCTCAGCCAGATGATCGACTGTGAGATCCACGCGGCCTGATCGGCGGGCTCAAGCGCACGCACCGAGTCCGGCAGGAAGCTGACGAGGGCCGCGGATAGCGCCGCGTTCGCGGACAAACCTTGCCGGGAAGTGACCGGGTCGTAGTCTCCGACTCGCTCTCGAAGGTCGCCGTAGGTGATGACCTGGCCGTCGAAGCGCACTGCTGCCAGCCAAGGCATGGCTTCGGCGCGTTGCTCGATGTGTGCAAGTAGTGCGTTCATGGTCGTTCACCCGTCGATCGTCTGGGCCGGACCTCACCCGTCTGCCTTCTCTTGAAGGCCCAGCAGCGAGTGTGCCAGAAGCCCGGCGTCATACGAATAGCTGACTTTCAGTGTGTTGAAGATCACCATCCGGTTATGACCTGTTTCCACATCTAGTGTGGCAGGTGATGTTATTGAGACCGAAGGGACGTGCGGGATCGGCGCCGATTCGTGATCCCCCTGTGACTGGGGATCATCCTCTTCAACCGAAGCACGCTGTCGCCGCCGCCCAAATATTCGAGCAGCGGCGACGCGTGCCACCTTTCAGCCGTTCGCGTTCCGCTCGGCTGCATCGCGTTCCATAGCCTCGATAAGGCTCTTGGGACGCAGATCCGTCCAGTTCTCCTCCACGTACGCCAGACACGCCTCACGGCTGTCTTCGCCGAAGACCTTGGTCCAGCCGGCCGGAATGTCGGCGAAGGTCGGCCACAGCGAGTGCTGGTTCTCGTCGTTCACCAGGACGAAGAAGCGACCGTTCTCGTCGTCGAAGGGGTTGGTCATCAGTTGCGTTCCTCTCTCTTGTTGTCAGATTCTCTCACGCCTTGATCGTCGAGTAAGGCGAGCCTTCTTTCGATCGCCCGGCCGATCACATCAAGTGATTCTTGACTTGCCATACCGAGGTGGTGGGTATCGACATCCACGTTGTGGATCGTGCCGTCGACGTACGGTCTCCAGCTCTCAGCGATGATGGCGGGATCGTCCTTGTCGGCTGTGGCGGTGAAGACATGGAGATCACCAGAGAACTCTTGCGGTTCGAAGGACTCGGCGATCACCCGTGCCGACTCGAAGCTCTCCATGATCCGTTGGACCTGCTCTTCGGCGAACAGGTCCATGTCGGCTATTTGTTGCCGGATGATAGCGACCACTTCGTCCGCATCGCCTGCGGTGATGTACGAGTCGATGTCGAATAGTTCTCGCCACTGGCCGAGGACATCGAGAGCTTCGTCCGAAACAGGCTCGCCCTCGGAGTCCTCGGATGGAGCGAGCCCCGGAACCCCTGTGTCCAGGAGACCGAGGTAGACGACCGACTCACCCTCATCCTGCAGAAGCGTGGCCATCGCCTGCGCGACGTAGCCGCCGAGCGACCAACCGAGCAAATGGTAAGGACCAGACGGCTGGACCCTCCGGATCTCCTCGATGTACCTAGCGGCGAGTTCGCGGGCGTCGAACACAGACTCTTCACCCGTCGCCACATGCGGATCCTGCAAACCGTAGATCGGACGATCCGCCAGATATGGCGCCAGACCACCGTAGAACCAGGCCAGTCCGCCGGCCGGATGCACTGCGAAGAGCGGTGCTCTCGCCCCTTCGGCCCGCAGCGGTAGCAGCACGCCTCCCGTCGACTGATCGTTGCCGGCGATCCTGTTCGCCAGCCCTCTCGCCGTCGGATCGCTGAACAACCACGGGAGTTCGATTTCGTGGCCCGACTCAGCGAGTCGCGCCCGAACGCGAACTACCGCCAGAGAGCTCCCACCCAACTCAAAGAACGAGTCGTTCACGCCGACCCCGTCCACACCAAGCACATCGGAGAACACCGCCACCACCGTGCTCTCAACCTCACCCACCGGAGCCACATACTCCCGTGCCCGGTCACCGAACACCGGCTCCGGCAAAGCCCGCCGATCAACCTTCCCGGCACTGTTCAACGGCATCTCATCAACCGGCATCCACACCGAGGGCACCATGTACCCCGGCAACACAGCAGCCGCAGCCCGACCCAACACCTCAAGATCAACCGTCAACGGCGCAACATAACCAACCAAACTCTCATCACCATCAGCCCCGGCCACCACAGCCGCCGCATGCACCACACCCGGCACCGAAACCAGCACCGCCTCGATCTCACCAAGCTCAATCCGCTGCCCCCGCAACTTCACCTGGAAATCCGAACGCCCCAAATACTCCAACTCACCAGCTGAATTCCACCGCACCAGATCACCCGTGCGATACATCCGAGCACCCGACCCACCGAAGGGATCAGCAACAAACCGCTCAGCAGTCAACCCAGAACGAGAGACATACCCCCGAGCAGACTGCACACCACCCAAATACAACTCACCAGCAACCCCCACCGGAACCGGACGCAAACGCCCATCCAGCACCAACGCAGACGTATTAGGCATCGGCACACCGATAGGCACCACCGCAGAATCACCGCGCAACACCGCAGACTCGGTATACACAGCACACTCCGTCGGACCGAACAGATTCACCACCGACAAACCCGGCACCCGCTCAACCAACCTCCGATACACCGCCGGAGACAACGCCTCACCACCACAGAACACCCGCTCCACCGACGCAAACGCCTCACCACCGGGAACGGTCTCAAGGAACACCGACAGCAACGACGGCACAAACTGAACCACCGACACCCGCTCCCGCACCATCACCTGCGCCAAATACGCCGGATCACGATGCCCCTCCGGAGAAGCGATCACCATCGTCTGCCCAAACACCAACGGCCAGAACAACTCCAACACCGAAGCATCAAAGGTGTACGGCGTCTTAAACAACAACCGCTGCCCCGCCGGCAAATCAACCAGCCCATCGAACCAAGCCAGGAAATTCCCCACAGCCCCATGCGAAACCGTCACACCCTTCGGCCGCCCCGTCGAACCCGAAGTAAACAACGTGTACGCCGCACTCTCCGGACGTAGAACACCCCGACGCTCAGCCACCGCAACCGGCTCAACATCCACACCAACCTCACCCGAGGCATCCACCGGCCACAACGCCACCCGATCCTCCAAAGCCACCAACGCCTCAGACACCGGCTCACCAGCAGCCACCAACACAAGACCCACCCCAGCGGTCACAACCATGTACTCGACACGATCAACCGGCGCCCCCACATCAATCGGCACATACTGGCCACCCGCCACAAGCACCGCCTGAATACCCACAACCATCTCCACCGACCGGTCAATACACACACCCACCGGCACATCCGGCCCCACACCCACCGCAATCAACTCACGAGCAAGCACCGCCACCCGCGCACCGAACTCGGCATAAGACACACTGCGACCCTCAAACACCAACGCCACAGCATCCGGAACCAACCCCACCTGCTCATCCACAGCATCAACCAACGAAGACACCGACCGCGACCGCTCCGAACCACACCCCACGGCCAGCACCCGATCACACTCCCCAGGCAACAACCACGAACCATCCCCCACCGCCAACGACGGATCCCCAGTCAACGCCCCCAACAACGCCACAAACCGATCACCCATCAACGCCAACGACCCAGCATCAAACAAATCCGCCGCGCCGACGATGACTCCTGACCAGTCTTCGCCCGGCCCTGCAGTCGACAACGTCACGTTCAAGTCGAGCTGTGCTGGCACGTCGGTGCTCTGTATGGGCGTCACAGACAGTCCCGCGACCTCCACTCCAGCGCTGGTTGCCGAGGCTGCTGGATCGAAGGAGAAGATCACCTGCACCAACGGCGAGAACGCCTCACTCCGCACCGGATCCACGGCCTCAACGAGCGCCTCGAACGGCACATCTGCATGCGCGAAGGCGTCTAGATCCGTAGATCGAACCCGAGAGAGCAGCTCTGCGAAGGCCTGGTTCGGATCAACATGGGTCCGCAGCACCAGCGTATTCACGAACATCCCGATCAACCGATCCAGCTGTTCCTGCCCTCTGCCCGCGATCGGCGTGCCGATAACGATGTCATCGGTGTTTGAAAGTCGCGCAAGCAGCACCGCGAACGCCGCGTGCGACACCATGAACGGGGTCACGCGGTGAGCGCGTGCGAGACTCACTATCTGATCGGCCACCGAGGACGGGACACTGAATCTGACGACCTCGCCCCGGTTCGAAGCGACCAACGGACGCGGACGGTCGGCAGGCAACTCCAGCACATCCGGGACGCCTGTGAGCCTGCGCTTCCAGAACTCCAGTTGTTCACCCAGAATCGATTTCGGGTCGGAAGTCGATCCCAAGACTTCATGCTGCCAGATTGCGTAGTCGGCAAACTGAACCGCCAACGGAGCGAAGACCGGCACCGCGCCCGCAGCGCGCGCCTCGTACGCGGTCACGAGATCGGTGATCAACGGCAGACGGGATTCACCGTCAGAAGCGATGTGGTGCACGACCAATGCCACTACTGCCTCGTTGTCGTCGATACGCCACAGGCATGCGCGCAACGGCCACTGTTCGGTGACATCGAATCCCCTGGAGAGAATCGACTCCACACCCGCCTCTGAATCGACCTCCTCCCACAAGGAATCAATGCGATCGCGTACCGCGTCTGCCGGCATCACGAGCTGGTACGGAATACCGTCAATAGCGGGGAATACGGTTCGCAGAATCTCGTGCCGCACAACAACATCCGCCAGCGCTTGGAACAGAGCTCGAGCATCGAGCGCTCCCGATACCCGCAGGACTGTTGACGTGTTGTATGTCGCAGCACTCGGGTCGAATCTGTTGATGAACCACATGCGCTGCTGTGCGAACGACAGCGGGATCCTGCTCGGTCGCGGATCGACGGCTTCGACTAAAGGCGTGCCGGTCTCCCGACCTGCAAGTCCGGCTACCAATTCCCGAACACTCGGCGCGTCGAAGACGTCGCGAACAGCGGCCTCAACCCCCAGTACTTCAGACACCCGGGCGACCAGGCGCATCGCCGATAGCGAAGTGCCCCCGATGTCAAAGAACGATTCCGTAACCGATACCCGGTCGACACCGAGTAGATCGGCGAACACAGCGGCGACGATCTCCTCTGCGTCCCCGTCAGGAGCTACGTACTCGGAATCCAGCACACTGAAATCCGGGCTCGGCAGTTCCTTGCGATCGATCTTCCCAGACGACGTGAACGAGAACTTCGCCACTGGAATCCACACCGTCGGCTGCATGTAAACGGGCAGGGCTGCTCTCGCCACGTCGCGCACCGAATCGATATCAACTGTCTCCGGCGTAATGTATGCGACCAGGTGCTCTCCACCCGCGGGAGCAGTTGCCACGTCGGCCGAGGCAAGCAACACACCAGGAGCGGAAGCCAGTACGGCCTCGACCTCGCCTAGTTCCAGACGCTGGCCCCGCAGCTTCACCTGAAAGTCGGTCCTCCCGAGATACTCCAGACGGCCGTCAGGCGTCCAACGAGCCAGGTCACCGGTTCGGTACAAACGTCTCCCGGGTTCGCCGAATGGGTCCGCGATAAAGGTGCTCGCAGTCTCCCCTGGGCGCGCTGCATATCCACGAGACAACTGGCATCCGCCGAGGTACATCTCGCCCACGACGCCGACCGGTACGGGATGCAATCGTTCGTCCAAGACATACGTCGCGGAGTTCCAGACCGGTCTTCCGATCGTTATCAGAGCCGTCGGATCGTCGACCTGTTCGTAGGTGATATCGACGACGGCTTCCGTTGGACCGTATTGATTGATCACTTGCGCGTCGGGGAGCTGAGAACGCAAGCGGTCTGCAAGGGCAGGCGTCAGTGCCTCACCCCCGGAGAAGATGCGGCGGAGAGAGGCGAGGTCACTGGTATCCGTAGCAACTGTCGCGTCGACGAAAGCTGCCAGCACAGACGGCACGAACTTCACCGTGGTAACCGCGTGCTCTGCGATCAGACGGGCGAGGTAGCGCGGGTCGCGGTGCCCGTCGGCAGCCGCGATCACGACCGGCGCCCCGACGAAGACCGGACCGAAGAACTCCCAGACGGAGGCATCGAATGTGAATGGGGCTTTGAGCAGGAAGCGGTGGTCACCGCCGCCATTCGACTCGGTGAACCAATTCAGCATGTTGACGAGCGCCTCGTGCGTGACAACAACGCCTTTGGGGCGGCCCGTCGAGCCCGACGTGAAGATGGTGTAAGCGGCGTTACCGGGATGCACCCCGACAGTCCGTTCAACCGTGACCGCGCCTACCGGCTCCTCTGAATCGATGGTGAGAGTTTCCACTCCGGCGGCCACGATCGTCCGGCGCGGAACTGCTGACGTCACCAGAAGAAGGCTGATCTCGGCAGTCTCCACGATCTCCCGAACGCGTTGCTCCGGATAGTCGGGGGCGATCGGAACGTACTGCCCACCGGCCGCGACGATGGCATGTACGGCAAGATATTGCTCCACGGAACGATCCATGCACACTCCGACCGCACAGTCGGTACGCACGCCCGCGGTGATGAGCGTCTGGGCTAGCGCAGTCACCCGGACGGCAAAATCGCGGTAGCTCCAGATTGCGTTCTCCGCGATTACCGCTGTGGCGTCCGGTGTCCGGAGTGCCGCCTGCGCCACTAAATCGACAGCGGTCAGCGGGGCGTTCACACGTACCGACGGACCGTGCGTCCATGCACTTCGCCCCGGAGCACCATTACCGACAAGGTCCGCTTCACCGGCAAGCAAAAGGTTCGAATCACCAACGGCTTGCCCAGGATTCGCAGTCAACTCGTCTAGTAGTCCAACGAACCGCTGAGCGAACTCGTCGATGGTCGAGTGGTCGAACAAGTCCACCGCGAAGACGATCGACCCCTGCCAGTCTCCATCATCCGCCACGACCTCGATGCTGAGGTCGCGTCGTGCCGGAACTTCTTCGATCGGCTCCAGCGTCACATCGATGCCGGCGATCGTCCGCGTGTCGACCTCATCTGACGCTCGCCGATAGGTCAAGGACACTTGCGCCAAGGGCGCGAATGCCTCACTGCGTACCGGATCAACAGCCTCCACGACTGCCTCGAACGGCACCTCCGCGTTGGCGAACGCTTCCGAATCGATACGGTGCGCCTGATCGACGGTCTGGATGAAGGAGTCTGCACCGTCGACCGCCATCCGCAGCACAACAGTGTTCACGAACATCCCGACCAGCGAGTCCAGCTCCGCCTGTCCACGCCCAGCAATCAGAGTCGAAATCGCCACGTCCGGTGACGTCGAGAGCCGAGACAGCAGAACGCTGAGAGCTGCGTGCATGACCATGAACGGAGTGGAGTTGCGGTCCACGGCCAAGTCTTCGACTCGGCTGGTCACTTCCCCCGGAATCGCAAACTCGACCGTCGCCCCGCGTCCCGAAGCGACCGCCGGTCGCGGCCGATCGGATGGCAACTCGAGCACATCCGGGAGCCCGGTCAGATTCTGCTGCCAGTAGACCAATTGCCTACCGACGATCGACTCCGGATCGTCATTGCGTCCCAGGTTCCGCTGCTGCCACAGAGCGAAGTCAGCGAACTGCACCTGGAGTGGCTCGAATTCGGGAGCCCGCTCCTGTCGCCGAGCCGCATAGGCCGTAACCAGGTCCGTCACCAAGGGCCGGATGGACTCGCCGTCGGCCGCGATATGGTGCAGCACCACGGCTAACACGTGCTCAGAGTTCGAAATCCGCCTCAGCGCGACCCTCATCGGCCACTGGGCGGTCACGTCGAAACCGGTCGTCACCGCAGCAACGATCACCGCGTCGTCGTCTGTCACAGTCCAGTCGACTGTCTCTCCAGCGACTTCTGCGGAGTGCAGTACCTGGTGAGGCACGCCATCGATGGCGGTGAACGTCGTGCGCAAGATCTCGTGCCGCGCGACCAGGTCACGGACGGCTTCATGCAGCGCGTCGACATCCAGCTCCCCGACCAGTCGCAATACAGCGGGAATGTTGTATGTCGCATCCTGCGGCGCGAACCGGTTGATGAACCACATGCGTTGTTGTGCGAATGACAGCGGTACCCGGTCCGGCCGTGGACTCACCACCGTCACCGGCGGCAACGAAGCCGAACGACCAGCAACCGCCGCGACCAGCCCACGCACCGACGGCGCATCAAACACATCACGCACCGACACCTGCACGCCCAGGGCCTCCGACACCCGCGCCACCAACCGCATCGCCGCCAGCGAATTACCCCCCAGCTCGAAGAACGAACTCGTCACCGAGACCGCCTCACAGCCAAGAAGATCGGCCACCACCGCCGCCACAACTTCTTCAGCCTCACCATCTGGAGCGACATACTCATCACCCCCCGACTCGAAATCGGGCTCAGGCAACGCACGCCGGTCCAACTTGCCCGACGCACTCAGAACCACATCCTCCAAACGAACCCACACCGACGGACGCATGTACTCCGGCAACCGCGCCGCCACATACTCACCCACCACATCGAGCTCAACCGACGCCGGCGACACATAACCGACCAAATACTGTCCACCAGCCCCAGACTCGACCACCGTGGCCGCCGCATGCACCACCCCAGGCGAAGCCGCGATCACCGCCTCAATCTCCCCCAACTCCACCCGCTGCCCCCGCAACTTCACCTGAAAATCATTGCGCCCCAAATACTCCAACTCACCCGCAGCATTCCAACGAACAAGATCACCAGTCCGGTACAACCGAGCACCAGCCGACCCGAAAGGATCAGCAACAAACCGCTCCGCCGTCAACGCAGACTGCCCCGCATACCCACGAGCAACCTGCACACCAGCCAGATACAACTCCCCCGGCACCCCCACCGGAACCATCCCCAACCGCGAATCCAACACATACGCCCCCGTATTGGCCACCGGTCGACCAATCGTCACCGTCTCAACACCCGGCAACACCCTCGACGCAGTGACATCAACCGCAGCCTCAGTCGGACCGTACAAATTCACCAACGCCACCGAAGGCAAGTAACCCAACACACGACCAGCAACCGCCGGAGCCAAAGCCTCACCCGAAGTGAACACCACCTCCAGCGACGACAACTCCCCAACCCGATCCCCCAACACATCAACGAACACCGACAACATCGACGGCACGAAATGCACCACCGACACCCCACGCTCATCAATCAACCCAGCCAAATACTCCGGATCACGATGACCATCAGGAGCAGCAATAACCAACCGCGCCCCAACCACCAACGGCAAGAACAACTCCCACACCGACACATCAAACGTGTACGGCGTCTTCAAGAAGAACCGCTCACCACCAGCCAAGCCATAATCGGCAGCCATCCACCACAACCGATTCGCCACCGCCACATGCGAAACCGTCACCCCCTTAGGCACACCCGTCGACCCCGAAGTGAACAACGTGTACAACCCATGATCAGCCCGCAACGGCGACACCCGATCAACATCGGTAACCGGCACCACCGACCAATCCACCCCACCACCAGCATCAACCTCAACCACCCGCACACCAGCCAAATCAGCCACCGGCACCGAAACACCACCGGCCGCCACCAACACCACACCCGCATCAGCAGCCGACAACATCACCGCAGCACGCTGAACCGGCGACTGCACATCCACCGGCACATACCGCCCCCCAGCAGCCACCACCGCATGCACCGCCACCACCAACTCAACACTGCGATCCATCCACACACCCACCGCCGAATCCGGCCCCACACCCACAGCGATCAACTCCCGCGCCAACGCCGCAACCCGCACACCGAACTCCGCGTACGACACCTCCCGATCACCAAAAACCAACGCCACCGCATCAGGCACCGCAGCCACACCAGCAGCCACCAAATCAGCCACCGACCCCCCCGGCACCGACACCACCGGACCCCGCGAAAACTCCCCCAACACAGACAATTCCACCGAACCAGCAACACCAACATCACCGATGGTGATATCGGGATCTGCGCTCACCTGCGCCAACAGGTCGACGAAACGTTCAGCGAAGCGGTGGGCAGATGCCGCATCAAACAAGTCAGTCGCGTACAGCACCGCACCAGTCCAGCCTCCGTCGGCTGCGCCGGTGCTGAGACGGAAGGTCAAGTCCACCTGCGCCGGAACAAACGGCGGTTCGCATCTGGCGACTTGCAGCCCCGCCACTGACGCATCGACCCTGGTTGCCTCGGCAGCAGGATCAAACGAGAGCATCACCTGCGCCAGTGGCGCAAAGGATTCGCTACGCACCGGGTCCAGCGCATCCACGACGCTCTCAAACGGGACGTCTGCATTCGCGAACCCATCCAGGTCCGCTGATCCCACTCGCTGCACGAGGTCGGTGAACGACTCTCCCGGGTCAATTACAGTTCGCAGCACGAGGGTGTTCACGAACATGCCGACTAGGTGCTCCAGAGCGACCTGACCGCGCCCGGCGACCGGTACGGCGATTGCGATGTCGTCTGAGGCGGACAGCCTCGCCAACAGCGCGGCGAGCGACGCATGCACGACCATGAACGGTGTTACGTCCAATTGGCGTGCGATCGCTTCGATTCGAGCAACGACCTCAGCAGGCACGGTGAAGTCGCGCTCTGCGCCTGTGTGCGATGCGACTGCCGGGCGTGGCCGATCGGCAGGCAGTTCCAGCACCTCCGGCAGATCGGCGAGCGTCTCCCGCCAGTACTTGAGTTGCCGCCCGAGCACGGAGTCCGAAGCGTCTGCCGAACCAAGCACCGCGTGCTGCCAGAGCGCGAAATCGGCGAACTGCACCGGGAGCGGCGTGAACCTCGGACTGTGACCGTCGCGGCGCGCGGCATACGCCTGGAGCACGTCGCTGACTAAAGGAAAGAGCGACTCTCCGTCCGCTGCGATGTGGTGAACCACCACCGCGAGGATCAGTTCATCGGGGCCGACTGTTCGAATGACGACTCGCAGCGGCCACTCTTCGGCGACGTCGAAACCCTCCGCTATCGCACTCCGCATCTCCTCGTCGGAGTCGACTACGCGCCACGGCAGGTTGGAGTCGATCGACTCGACCGGCCACACCAGCTGATGCGGGACGCCGTCTACCGATGGAAATGTCGTGCGCAAGACATCCTGGCGCTCAACGGCATCGGCCATCGCTGCGCGCAACGCAGCTACGTCGACTTCCCCGGATAACCTCAGGACTACCGGAATGTTGTAAGTCGGCAACGACTTGTCGAAGCGGTTGATGAACCACATCCGCTGCTGAGCGAACGACAACGGCACGTGATCCGGGCGGGGATCGACCGAAGTCACTGGCGGCAAAGACGGCGCAGCGTCTGCTGCGCGGGCCGCGAATTGCCGAATAGTAGGCGCTTCGAAGAGATCCCGAAGGTTCAACTCGACGTCGAGTTCCATACTGACCCGGCCGACTATGCGTGCTGCGAGTAGCGACGTACCGCCGATGTCATGAAACGATTCGACGACGCTGACGCGCTCGATACCGAGAACCTCAGAGAAGATTGCCGCCAGGCGCACCTCGATCGCGCTTGCGGGCGGCACATAGTCCACCTGAGACTCGAACACAGGGTCGGGTAGGGCTCGGCGATCGAGCTTTCCATTTACGTTCAGCGGAAGCCCGTCGAGCACCATGACAGCTTCCGGCACCATGTAGTCGGGCAATCTTGCCACGGCCTCTCGACGGATGGCTCCGCCCGAACGGGCTTCCCCTTCGAGGCTGGCGCCGACCACGTAGCCGACCAACTGATCGCCGATACCTGGACGCTTCTTGACTGCTGCCGCAGCCATTTCGACGCCCGGAGTCGCCAGTAGCGCCGCCTCGACCTCTCCGAGCTCGATTCGGTAACCGCGCAACTTCACCTGGTCGTCGGCGCGCCCGAGGTACTCCAAGACGCCGTCACGGAAGCGGGCGACATCACCGGACAAGTACATCCGGTCACCTGGCGAGCCGAACGGATCAGCGACGAAGCGAGTTGAATTCAGCCCGAATCGACCCGCATAACCCAGTGCGAGCTGATCGCCGGCGATATAGAGGTCCCCGGGTACGCCGTCGGGAACCTTGGAGAGTCTCGAGTCCAGCACATACACCCGGGACCCGGACAAGGCGGCACCGATGTCGCCCGTCCTCTTTGCGGCCAACTCCGGCGTCAGTCGGCAACGGGTCATGTACACGGTGGCTTCAGTCGGCCCGTACATGTTGTTCAGCTCAGGGCCCGGGCCGTTTCCTTCGATCTGCCTCTCCGCGTACCAGCGACGAACCTGCTCGAAGTCGAGAGCTTCGCCCACGAGAATCACCGACCGCAAAGACTGCGGCAGCGGGCGCCTCCTCGCTCCGTGAACGGCCGACGCGAACTGGTAGAACGCTGAAGGCGTCATATTGACGATTGAGACATTCTCGTGATCGAGAACCTCGACGAATGCTGCCGGGTCACGGGTGGTGTCGGTGTCTAGAATCACCAACTTTCCGCCAGTCGCCAGCGGTGTCCAGATCTCACCAACGGACAGGTCGAAAGCATATGAATGACTCATCGACCAAACGTCACTGTGGCGGAAACCGTATTCGAGCCCAATCGAAGACAGCAGCGACACAAGGGCGCCATGTGGGACGGCGACGCCCTTGGGCGTGCCGGTCGAGCCCGACGTGTAGATCACATACGCGCACTGTGAGGGAGAGATCCTGACTGGAAGCCGCACACTCGCCTCGCCGGCCACTCCAGCGATACTGTCAGCGAGGGTGGCGATCCTGAACTCGAACTCGGCGCGGTCCGCGACGTCGGCCCATTCTTCAGCTGATGCCTCACTATCGGTCAACACCATCAGCGGGCGGGCATCTTCGACGATCGCCGATAGTCGCGCACGAGGATGGGACCGGTCAAGCGGGAGGTATGCAGCGCCGGTCTTCATTACCCCGAGGAGGGCCACGATGAGCTCGACTCGGCGCGCCATCGAGATCCCGATACGCGTTTGGGAGCCGGCACCACCTGCGATGAGGGCGGTCGCCAGAACATCCGATCGCTCATCGAGCTCTCGGTAACTCAGAGTGGTCCCCGCCTGGTCTGTCACCGCGGGTCGATCCGGGAATCGCGCCGCAATCGAGCGGAAGACGCCCGGGAGCGAGCTCAGGTCGTCAGACCCCACGATCGCCAGCCCTGCTCGCCGTACCTCTGCGATGGCACGGGAGGTCGCCTCTCCCGCATCGGCGCCTGCTACACCCCCCTGGACGAGCAGCGGGGTGATAGCGGCCCCGACCGCTGCCTCCGAACCCAACCCCTGAGCCTCGAATACGGCCATGAGCGGAGCAGCCTGCGCATGGAGTCGTTCGAATGAGACGCCACCGCCCGGGCCAGTGAATGCCAGGGAGTCCGGAGCGACAGTTGCAGCGAATGCGAGGATGTCGGCGGTCGCCGGTTCCGGACCGAGCAACCGGGCGAAGGCGTAGTTCAACTCTGCTCCCATCATTTCGTCGGTATCAGGCTTCGTTCTGGCGAATCGAGGCCATAACTTCGCCGAGTGCCTCGGCGCCTGCCGTGGCCAGGTCCGGAATCAGGCTCATCAAAGCAGTCACCAGCGCCGAATCAGCGTCCGGTAGCGACGCAGTCAGTACGGTAGTCATCGCCGCCAGGTCCCCGAAGGTGATTGCGGTACCGGAGTAACTGACTGCTACTCGGCTAGGCTCCACAGCCGCTTTTTCTTCAACGAAATGAACGAGGGAAATCGGTGCCGAACTGTTGTCCGGGACTGTGACAAGGTCTGCATGTCCTGCAATGGAAATATCGCCGACCTCTATTTCCGGCTCCTCCGCGACTGCCTCAAGCACGGACATAAAACGCTCACTGTATTTCTCGATGGTCGCAGGGTCGAAGAGGTCCGTGGCGTATACGAATGCTGCCCGCATCGATTCGCCCGACGATTGTGCGCCGAGTTGCAGCGGGTCGGATGGGTAGATCGTGAGCTGCAAGTCGACTTGGGCGGCCGTGAACCCTTCATCTACCAGCGTTATCGTTAAGCCGGGAAGCTCGACGACCGGGAACTCAAAATTCTGGAATAGAAGCATTGCCTGAAAGACCGGATTAATTGAACTACTGCGCCGGATTCCCGTGGCTTCGACTATCGACTCAAACGCGACGTCGGCATTCGACATATCCTTCAAGTTGTCCGCGTGAACCCGGCTGACCAGGGCGTCGAAACCTTCATCTCGACGTAGTTGTGAGCGTAACGGCAAACTGTTGACGAACATGCCAACCAGGTTCTCCAACGCAGGATCCACCCGGCCCGCGTACGCGGTGCCGATGACGACGTCGTCGGTGCTCGCCATACGCCCGAGAAACACCGCGTAGGCACTATGCACCACATCAAAAATAGTTGCATTCCGGCCACGGCCGATCGATTCGAGTCGGGTGACCAACCCTGCGGGAATCTTGAATTCAACGCTTGCACCGACGAAGGATGGAGTCTGCGGTCGAGGGCGATCTGCGGGAAGGCTCAGTTGTTCCGGTGCCCCTGTCAACCTCGTTCTCCAGTACGCAAGCTGACGTTGCCGTTCAGTTTCGCCAGTCTCTGTGACGACTGCCAGGCGGTCACGCTGCCACAAGGTGAAGTCCAGATAGTCAACACTCAGCGGAACAAACTCCGGCGCCCGGCCCTGCATTCGCATGCCAGCCGAACCGAGGAAGTCATTCGCCAAGACCTTCAGTGATGACCCGTCCGCACTAATGTGGTGTACCACGAAAACAACGATGTGCTCACTTACTCCCGTCCGCAACAGGGCCATCCGAAATGGAGGTTCCGCTGTAACGTCGAAACCGCGACCGACAGTTCGTGCGACGATTTCGAGAGGCGATTCGGAAACATCCACCGGGTCGAGTTCAAGGCCCTCGAGGACGGCATCGACCGATGCCTCCCGCTGTGCCGGCTCCCCGTCGACCATCGGGTAATAGGTGCGCAACGCAACCTGTCGTTCAACCAGGTCCGTCGCGGCCGCCTTCACAATATCCGGGTCTAGTTCCCCAGAGAGCCGCAGCGCGAAGGCAATGTTGTATGCCGGAGAATCCGGGTCTGTCCGGTTCAGCAACCACATTCCACGCTGGACCTCGGACACAGGGACCACATCCGGCCGCGGCTGCGGTGTCAGTGCCGAATCGACAGCGGAATCGTGCGCAATGGTCTCCATATGCTCCGCGATCTGAGCAATCGTTGATGCCTCAAGCAAGGTCTCCACCGCAAGGCGCCGTCCAGTGGCCTCAGCCAATGCAGTCGCAAGTTTCACCGCTGCAAGCGAATCGCCACCAGCTTCGAAGAATCCGACATCGACACTCACCCGATTCACTCCGAGGATCCGAGCGAAGATCTCGGCGATCACTTCTTCGAGAGGCGTCCTGGGCGCCACGTACTCACGGTTCGTGGAGAGGTCGACGTCCGGCAATGCACGTCTGTCGATCTTTCCGACGGCCGTGAGTGCGAAGTCTTCGACCAATAGGATGCGCTGCGGCACCATGTGTCCCGGCAGCCGGTGTACGAGATAGTTGATCAGATCGTCGGGAGTCACCTTCGACGCTGACCGCGTCTGTGCATACGACACCAAGGCCGTGTGACCACCAGGTCCCTCGACTCCCACTGTCACCGAGTTGATCACGTCCCGGTGGCGCCCGAGCAACGCATCTACCTCACCCGGCTCCACACGCTGACCGCGGATCTTGAGCTGAAAGTCGATCCGCCCCTGGAAGAACAGGTCACCACCGCCTGCACGTACTACGCGATCTCCGGTGGCATACATACGGTCGCCAGGTACGAATGGGTCGGCAATAAAGGTAGTCGCCGACAGTCCCGAACGGTTGTGATACCCGTGCGCGAGTTGAGGGCCCGCAAGATACAACTGGCCGGCGACTCCGTCAGGTACCGGACGCAGACACAGATCCAGGATGTAAGCTCGCACTCCATCCAGCGGGCGGCCGAGAGGCACCTGCGCCTCGGGATCGGTCAGTGCGTCAGACCACACGGCGTAAATGGTGTTCTCGGTCGGCCCATAGCAATTGAACAGACGGGGCGACCCGCTCGAGTCGTCCCGCGCCCATCGTCGCATGATCTCCTGTGGGAGAGCCTCGCCACCGGCCATCACGTTACGCAGCGAGGGGACCTTGTCGGGATCGACTGTCGCGAGCACTGAAGGCGTCAGGAATATGTGCGTCGCACCATTTTCCGTGATCAGCGACTCCAGGTCGGCGCCTGCGTACACCATGGCGGGTGCCACTACGAGTTCAGCCCCCGACCCGATTGCGCTCAACAATTCGAGCACTGAGGCGTCGAAGCTCGGCGAAGCTACGTGGACGACCTTGTCGGCACTCGTGAGGCCGAACTTGTCCAGTTGGTTAGCGGTGAAATTGCGGAGTCCCCGGTTCGGAACGGCTGCCGCTTTGGGTACTCCCGTCGAGCCCGACGTGTAGATAAGGTACGCGAGGTCGTCTATATCCGGACGTCGGGTTAGTTCATCGTCCTCGACCGGCGCGACGGAGTATCCCGCTATCCGCCGCTCCACATCCGGGTCACTGAGGTCGATCCAGGCCATGTCCGGCCACGACTCCGTGTCGAGCGTCACCCCGGCCGCTGACGCGCACAACCCAAGCTTGGCGCCACTGTCGGACAGCATCGTCGTTTGGCGTTCCACCGGATAGCGCGGGTCAATACTGACGAATGCCGCGCCGGTCTTTGCCACTGCGACCGTTGCAATTACCGATTCTGCCGATCGGGCGATCGCAATTGCTACCACCACTCCAGGGCCAACACCTCGGCTGATCAGTTCACGTGCGAGCTGACTGGTATAAGACTCAAAGTGAGGTCGCTCCACGCGGCGGGCCCCGGAGATCGCAACCGGTGAACGATCTTTTCGGTGTTCGAGATCGATGATCAAATCGCGAAGTGTGCCGGGCGAGCCGACAGGTCGGATCTCCGTCAGATCACGGATCGTGGAGGTCGACACTAAGTCCACGGACCCAACCGCTGCTGTGGGTTGGGCCATCAGTGCGGTCACGACACGGAGAATCTGGCCGGCGAGGGCCTCCATGGACACCACACCCGCAAAGCCCGGCGAATAGCTAACCCCTATTCCGATACTCGTATTATCGGGCTCGTCTATTTGGGTGAAGGTGATCTCGACATCGGCAGTCGCACCATGGCCGGACCGGTGCCTGACAGGAGTCTGTGCGCCTCGGCGCTGCCATCGACTCATGATCTGAATCGGAGTCCGACCAGTGGACGCCAGCGCAGCATCGACGTCTTCGAAAGTGATATCGGCGTAGCGCTGTGCCCTCGCCACTTGCACGCGACCTGCCGCGATCACCTCGTTCAAAGTGGTACTTGGACTGATCTCAGTGCGGATGACCAGACAATCGTCGAACTGCCGAGCCTGCACCGCATCGGTCGCCCTGATCTCGCCAGCGATCGTCGCCTTCACCGCGATATCGGAACGTCCAGAAAGCCGTGCAAGCACAACCGAGAGCGCAGCATGAAGGAGTTGGAACGGCGTGACCCGCAGTCGATCTGCCAGAGCTTCCAACTCAGCTGTGGCGTCGCCGGGCAGCAGACGCTCGATAGAACTGCGGGACTCGGCAGTACGCGATGCCTCCTGCCGCTGCACCCCTAAGTAGTCCGCCCCTTCGAGCCCATCGAGTTCGTCGATCCAGTACTTCAATTCACGGGGAATCGACCGGCTGAGAAGTTCCAGTCGACCGTCGGACAGGCGCCGGACCCGATCACCAGTACGGAACATCCGTTCGCCGCGACGTCCGTGGGGGTTGGCAACGATTCGTTCGGCGGTGACATCGGGCCGTGACGCATATCCGCGCGCCAGTTGCGCTCCGCCAAGGTAGAGCTCGCCGGGCACTCCGACCGGCACACGTTTCAGACGCTCGTCGAGCACCATCGCCGTCGAGTTCCATGCCGGGGTGCCGATCGCCACCGAGGTGTCGAGGTCATCCAACTCCGGCTCACGAAGGATGATCTGACCTGCTGTTTCCGCCCAACCACGCATCCTGCGGAGAGCGATCGATCGCCACGCTTGCCGAGCCTGTGAGGCCACCTCAGGTGTCAGTTCCCCACCACTGACCGTGATCGACCGCAACGAGTCGAGAGCGGTATCCGCAGCCTTCATCTCGACCATTGTCGAGAGTGTCGCAGGATCGCAGTACACCGACGTCGCTCCGGTCCGGGCGATGTCGTCAAGCAAACTCTGCGGATCGGCCCCCCCGTCGCCGTCCGGGAGCACCATCGTTGCTCCCGCCACTAGCGGCGCGAACAAGCCGACGACCGAGCCGCCTGCAGCGGGCGGCATCGCGTGCACGACGACGTCATCAGCCGAGTACCCGAATTCGCCACCGCCCCAGTGCAACTGGTTCAGGACAGCTCTGTGTTCAACGATGACCCCTCGCCGACTCGAGGCCGATCCGGGCTCGAAGAAGGTACCGACGGCCGACTCCGGCACAGGTTTGTCTCGCTCGTCCACAATGGCGAATCGGGTAGTCTGGTCCACCTCCTCTGCAGCGTCGATTCTCCACACCGGAATCGACGCATACTCTGCCGACGCAGCTGCCACGAGACCCGGATAGTCGGCGTGGACCAGGAGAATACGGGCATCGGCGATCGACATGATCCGGGCGGCCCGATCACCAGGCGCCCCTGTACCGATCGGGACACACTGTCCTCCCGCCGAGATGATCGCGTAGGTCGCCACAACCAATTCCAGCGAAGGAGGCAGGGCCACCGCCACCGCCACCTCAGGTCCCACGCCCGCTTCACGTAGCAGGGTGGCGAGCACCTCGACCCGCGTGGCGAGCTCTTGATACGTAAGACTCCGGTCGCCCGAGACCAACGCCGTACTTTCAGGCGCCGCCGCCGCCTGTCTGGTGAACGCCGTCAGCAGGTCTGGGCTGCCCAGGTCCACAGCCTGCGCACCGCGTTCGGCCTGGGCTAGCCGGATCCCCTCGTCAGCACCTACCAGCTCGATCGCCGAGATCGTTCGATCGAGGTCACTCAAGAGTCGCTCGAGGAACACTACGAAGCGTCCGTGATGGCCGGCGAGGTCCTCGCTCGTGTAGAGGTGAGGATTCCCGTGCAGATCCACTACAAGGGGTTCGCCCGGCCCGGGCTGGTACAGATTGATCAGCAAATCCTCGAGAATGCCCGAGGACAATATTCGATAGTCGAGGTCTGCTCCGTCAATCTCGACGGGCGAGTCGAAGAGCACCATATTGATGACTGGTCCAAAGCCCACCGACGAATCCTCGAGGCCGGAGTCGCGGCGAATATCCTCTGTGCGGTAGCGCTGATGGCGCAGTGCACCAGTCAGTTCCAACTGTGCGGAACGGATCAGTTCAGCCACCGTCGACGCCCGGACGCCACCGAGGCGGATGGGTAGTACGTTAGAAACCATTCCGCCGGAGTTCCGGACTCGTGCTGTGGTCCGGCCGCTGACAGCGAGGCTCAGTACGATGTCATCTCCCCCGGTCATCCGGGCGAGGAATGCACTGAAGGCGGCGGTCAAAACCACTGCTACTGAACTGTTCATCTCTCGAGCCACGAGTTCCAGATCTCGCTGCAAGGCATTGGCGAGAGTTCCGCCGGCGACGGCATTGTCGAACGACAGCGGAGCATCGGTATTCGATTGCGCGAGTGTCACGCGCTCGGGCAGGTCTTGAGTACGTACTTGCCAGTAGGTCCGATCCGTCTGGCGTCGGGTGCTAGTCCGGTAGCTCTCCTCATAGGCAACGATGTCGGCGAGAGTGCCAACCGGTTTCGCCGCCACTTCCTCTCCGCGCCGCATCGCGTTGTAACGCTCGAGAACCCGTCGCAGATTGGTCAACGCGGCGTAGCCGTCGACGATCAGATGGTGCGCACGCTGGTAGAGAATCGTGTGGTCGTCGGCGACTTTGATGATCGCGACCACGATCAATTGATCGTTGATCAGATCTATCGGTCGCCGAAACTCCTTGTTGATCCAGGCCAGAGCCGCCTTGACCGGATCCTCTCGGGCACGGAGGTCATAGAGGTCGATCTTCTGGTCATACTCAAAGTCGACGTACTGCATAGGGACTCCGTCGACCATGGCAAGTCGAATGTATGGTGTCTCCAGTTCTCGACCGACTGCATAGCTGCAATCGACCAGAAGATCGACATCCAAGTCTCCAGGCTCGTGGCGGATGTCGATATACTGTGCGATGTTCACTGAATAGTCCGCTGCGAGCTTGTCGGCAAACCACATTCCACGCTGCGCAGGAGTCAGAGGGAACAGGTCCCTCTGCTCCCTACCGTTCCTCGCATCTCCGGAACCACTAACGTCTGCCAATTGCTGCGTCACTGGGTCCCCCTCTTACACCTAGTCATCGTTGTACGTCTACAACTCTTTATGCCTCGTCGACCCGGAGGAGAAGAACTAATCGACCGGGACATCAATCGTCGCCCTGCTCCGCCGCCACTGCCGCGCACCACGCTTGGCCGTAAGATCACCAATCGATGCCCGCCCTGCTCTGCTGCACCGAGCCGCACGGATGCGACGTGCGTGCTATCGGAAGCCCCAGTCACGAGCCCACCGCCGCCTTCCGGTAGCCGCGCAGTGCCGGGTACGTCGTCAGACTGATCACCACGACGGTCCACACGACGACCTTGACCAGGTTGCCGAGGATTGGACCACCAGCGGCGAGGGCACGCATAAGGTCGATGGCCGGGGTCATCGGCTGATTCGCGACGATCGGCTGCAGCCATCCCGGATACGCACCCACAGGCGAGAATCCGGAGTTGAAGAACATCATCAGGCTCGCAAGCATCCCCAAATAGGGCACTAATGGCGCCCCGGGGGAGGCGTTGACCGCCAGCGCCAGCGCCAGCATCGCGAAGGCGCTCGCATAGGCCACCGCGACGGCGAATAGCCCGATCGCCGGGCCGGCGCCCTGCGTGAAACGGAAGCCGATCGCGAATCCGCAGGCGATGAGCACGATGGTCGTCAGAAGTGCACGTACCGATTCGCCCAGCACTCGGGAGGTGAAGTCGGCGGCGCGATTGATCGGCAGCACGTAGAGCCGGCTGAGTAGCCCCGTCTTGCGTTCCAGGTTCAGTCGCGTGGCTGCGACCACTGACCCGAACATCGCACTGGTCAACACCACGAGCGGCACGGTTCCGTAAGCGCTGTCCTGCCCGGTCGCCCTGCCGATGATGTCACCGAGCACCACCTTGAACATCACCATGGTGAGGATCGGAAAGATTAGCACTTGAATCAGCGTTGCCGGGTCCCGAAACGCGACGGCCAACTGGCGACCAGTCAGGATCATCGCCTGGCTCCACCACGCCCCTATTGAGCTCTCAGGCAAGGACCTCGGTATATCAGCCGCGCCGACGGCTGTCTGCATAGTCATCGATTCGCCTCCCGTGCGGCGAATCCGAACAGCACGAGCGCCAGGGCCAGCAGGCCCAGCGCCCACCACACCGTCGGCGCCAGCCCGTCCCAGATGAGCCGCCCCTCCATCGCCTCCCGCATGGCCTTGGTGATCTGCGAGATCGGCTGATTGCGGACGAAGCCGCGGATCCACTCCGGGAACATCGCCAGCGGAATGAATCCCGTCGACAGCATGCCGAGGATCAGCGTGGGGAAGGCGACGAGCTGGCTGGTGGCGGTGGGGGTCTTGGCGACCAGGCCCAATGCGTCGGATAGGAGCGCGAAGATCAGTCCGAAGACACCGACGATCGCGATGGCGATCAGGGCACCGGTGACGCCGCCGCCGTCCTCGTCGAGGGGCAACGGCCGCCAGCCCATGATCAGGCACGCGGCCACGCCGCAGATCAGCGCGACCAGCAGCAGGACCACGTTGGTCGCCGTGCGCGCCAGGAAGGGCACGACAGCGGGCATCGGCATCACGCGGAATCGGGTGTGGACGCCTTCCTGGCCGTCGAGGGCCGAGCGCATGGCCGACGCCGACGCCACGAAGGCCATCGACTGAAGCATGATGATCGGCATCAGGAACTGGGCGTAGTCGATCCCGCCGTCGGTCACCTCGGCCACCACCTTGCGCAGCGGCAAGAAGAAGCACACAGCCAGCAGTGCCGGGGAAAGGAAGGCGAAGATGAACTCGCCGTTCCGGAACACCTTCAAAAGACCGCGGCAGGTGAGCACCCACCACTGTTGCAGCGCACTGATCCGCGCCGCAGGAGCCTCGGGCGCGGCGGGCACGACGTCGACGACGGCGGTCATGTCGTCGCCTCGCTGCCCTCCGGGGCCACGGTCCGCGCGGCATCGGGGTCGGTCAGAGCCAGGAACACCTCGTCGAGCGACGGGCGGCGCAGGGCGATGTCAGCGAGCGGGACCTCGGCACGCTCGGTGCGCTTGAGCACCAGCGAGAGCGTCGCCGGTCCGTCCGGTGCGGGCACCGACAGGGTCCCGTCGGGGGTGTCGACATCGGCGGCGGTGGGGCCCAGCAGATCCTTGAGCGCACCGCGCAGCCGCGGCAAGTACGCCGGATGCACCGGGGTCACCTCGCAGTACGCCGCACCGGTCGCGCTCTTGAGCTCGTCGGAAGTCCCCTCGGCGATCACCTTTCCGTGGTCGATCACCACGATCCGGTCCGACAGGACGTCCGCCTCTTCCAGATACTGCGTGGTGAGCAGCACCGTAACGCCCTGTGACCGCAGCTTCTCTACCAGTGCCCACACCTCCTGCCGGCTGCGCGGGTCGAGCCCGGTGGTGGGCTCGTCGAGGAAGACGACGGTGGGCTGGGTGACCAGCCCGCATGCGATGTCTATGCGGCGCCGCATGCCGCCCGAGTACTGGCCGACCTTCCGGTTGGCGGCGGCTTCGAGACCGAACGTGGCCAGCAGCTCGGCAGCGCGGCGCTTCGCCGCGGCCTTCGACAGTCCGAGCAGCCGTCCGAACATCACCAGGTTCTCGCGGCCGGTCAATCCCTCGTCCAGGGCGGCGAACTGGCCGGTGAGCATCACCGACCGGCGGACGTCGGCTGCGTTCTTCTCCACATCGAAGCCGTTGACCGTCGCACTGCCGCCGTCCGGCTTGAGCAGCGTGCAGAGCATGTTGACCGTGGTCGTCTTACCCGCGCCGTTGGGGCCGAGGATCGCGATGATCCGGCCCTTCGGCACCGAGAAGCTCACGCCGTCGACAGCGACCTGGTCGTTGAAGACCTTGCGCAGGCCCTTGGCCTCGATGGCGATCTCCAGGTCGACGTTCTCCCCGACGGGCACCAGGTCCAGCGCGGGGAACGCGACGGTGCTCGCCTGCGCTTTCGCCAGCTCGTCCGGGCTCAGCGGCGGCGCGGGTTCGGCGCGCGTGACATCCCAACCGACATGCCGCCCCGCCGGCAACGGCCGTGGCGGCACCGGACGGGCCGGCTCGTCGATGACCGGCTCGGGCTGACGGGGCCACGCCAATCCGGGGATGGCCCAGGCCCCGGTACCGGGCACCTGGTCGCCCTCGCGCCGGCCGTGCCGGCGCCGGCGCGGCGGTGCCGATGGCGGGAAATCCGCGTGCAGGGGCTGTGGCCGTGCTGTCTGTCCTCCAGGCCCGGGGCCCGTTTCTGCGGCCGGCTTCACAGCGGGTCGGACCGCGACCTCTCCCGACTCGCCGACGTGCCGAGCCACGGTATCCGTCGACCATGAAGAACCCGACCCGTCGGCCTCGGCGTTGAGTTCGCGTCGCCAGTCACGCAACTGCTGCAGCGTCGGATCGTCCTCCGGTACCCAGGGCATGGTGTCCTGCAGGGGATCGATCGCTCGGCGGACCCCGTTACCGGAGACGGCAGAAGAGCCGGACCGCACTCCGCCATCGCCGAGGGCGCCGTCAAGGGCCGCCATAAATTCCTTCTCACCTGGGCTGTTAGGTCTTCGGGAGCGCCTCACTATTGCGCCCGCAGGTGACAAGAGACACTCCCGTTACCCAGGTTATCGTCGCCACCGACAAATCTGTTGCAGAGACCAGGAAACTGAGACTGAATGCAGGTTACGTATCCTTCTAAACCCTCACAAAATGGATGCCGCCATCGACCACTGGGCTACTAATGCGTATTTCCAATTGACCTGCAATTATTCAAACTCAGCCCAACCGATCCCGGCCCCGCGGGAGCCGCTTCGCGACCCCTTCGTCCAGCTCCCGCACCGCCACTCGGCCGATCGGATCGACGGCCGGCACCCCCGCGCAACTCCTGGCCGACGAACACCGCGGATCTCCCGCCACCCGTCGCGCCGCGCCAGCGAGCGTCACCGCGACGCCCCAATGCCCGGTGAAATGCAGATCTGCACCCAGCACGGAGACTGCTGTCGACGCCTGGCCCCTTCGGCGGTCAACGATCACCCTGGAGCATCGCCGCGCCGACCGTCGTCGAGCACCGGTCTGCCACGGCGTGAATGTCGCCTCGAGGAGTCGAGCCGACCCGGATCATCGGCGCGGATCCCGCTGTGGTCTCAGCGCTGGTTCGCACCGATGCAACCGTTGACAAGGGCTACCGAAATGTCGGATTCGATGGGTGGTCGACACCCTTTGCGTCTCCGCCCATTAGATAACACAGATTTCCAGAATTACGCCGGAAGCGGACCGGTCTTTGGTTTTAGAGAATTCTGCCGCTTTGTCCTGCGAATTAGCCGACGATTCGGGCAGCCGAACTCTGCGATAATTTCGCGAAACACGCCCGAATAAACGCGGTCGACGCATCGATGCAAGAGCGCCGGCAACAGGATCGTGTGACAGCGCGTTTACTGAATTCGCCCCATGGCGGCACTGTTTGCCGTAGCGTCCTTGCCACATATTCACCAGGGTGCCGACTCATGCCACGAAAGCGCGGCCACACCAGCCTGTGACTCCCGGGTTGTCGTCTCGATCAGCCGACTCCCACCTCACGGAGCGACACCGGCCATGACCACCAGCACCACCCGCACCCGCTGCGGCATCGTCTTCGCCTCGACAGCCGTCCTCACCGGCACCGTCCTGGCCGCACCCGTCTCCTCGACAGTCCACGCCGCCACCCAGCAGCAGAGTGCCGGATACGGGCTGGCGGCCCTGACGACTCAACTGCAGGCGGCCGGTCCCACCCGGCACCACACCACCGGATCAACACCTGTCAACACCCTGCAGGCCCTGCGTCTGCTCGCCGCTGCGGCGCAGCGCTCCGACGCCACCGCCGGACTGCGCAACCTGGCAGCCCGGGTCGACGCCACGCTGTTGGCCACCACCGGACGATCCCTGACCGACACCGTCGGCACCGATACCGCCGATACGACCACCCCACCGAGTAGTAGCCGGATGGCCCCCACCTCCCTGCCCAGCCTGACCACCCTGGCTACACCCGCCGCAAACACCACGCCGACCGCGGCTCCCACCGCCGTCCCGACACTGCTGCGCGCGACCGACACCGACGGCTTCACCCTCGACCTGATCATCATCACCATCAGCCACGTACCTGGCGACAGCCCCGGCACCGGCGACTGGCGCCTGGCCACCTTCGGTCTCCTGCTCATCGGCGACGGCGCCGACGGCACCGAGTCCAGTCCTGACGGCGGCGACGCCGGGCTGATCTGGGGCAACGGTGGCAACGGCGCCACCGGAGGCGCCGGAGGCCGCGGCGGTTTCCTGGTCGGCAATGGCGGAAACGGAGGCACTGGAGGCGACGGCGGTAACGGCGGACGCGGGGGAGCCGGACTGAGCGCGATATCGGCCGGCAACGGCGGCAACGGCGGCAACGGCGGAGTCGGCGCCGCCGGGGGCAACGGCGGGCTCTTCGGTAATGCCGGAACGCGGGGAGCGGACGGAAACGGAGGAAGCGGCGGCAACGGCTGCGACGTCTCCTGGAGCACGAACTCAATAGCTCCTAGACACGGAGGGAACGGCGGACACGGCGGCAGGGGGGCTGCCGGAGGAAACGGCGGAGACGGGGGCAACGGCGGAGTCGCCAATCATCCGAACCTCCCCACCCTGGGCGGAGACGGTGGTCATGGCGGTAACGGCGGTGACGGAATCGGCGGGGGACCGGGTGGCGACGGCGGTGCCGGCGGCAATGGCGGCAATGCTGATAGCAGCGGCGGCCCCAGCTTAGGCGGCGACGGCGGCAACGGTGGAAACGGCGGCGACGGAAACCCGGGCGGCTCCGGCGGCAGCTCCGGCCTCGGCGGCGCAGGCACCTCCCCCGGAGGCCCGGGAACTCCCGGCACCCCCGGCCAAGATCTGTGAACACCCGCCTACGACAGCGATCGGCCCGACTCCCCAGCGGGGAATCGGGCCGATCGGATGCTCAGCGGAAGGCTGGGAGCGGGCCTACTTGGCCTTCTCCAGCACCTCCGTCAGACGCCAGCGCTTGGTCGCCGACGTGGGTCGGGTCTCCATCAGACGAACGCGGTCGCCGACGCCGGCCACCTGCTCTTCGTCGTGCGCCTTAACCTTGCTGGTGGTGCGGATGATCTTGCCGTAAAGCGGGTGCTTCACGCGATCCTCGAGCTCCACCACGATGGTCTTGTCCATCTTGTCACTGACGACGTAACCGATCCGCTCCTTGCGGCGGTTGCGATCTTCGACGTTCACGTTCTGGTCCTCACTCATGCGTCGTCACCTTCCGGACCGGACGCGAGGCCCAGCTCACGCTCGCGCATGACGGTGTAGATACGTGCGATCTCGCGACGCACGGTCCGCAGGCGGCGGTTGTTGTCGAGCTGGCCGGTGGCCATCTGGAAACGAAGGTTGAAGAGCTCTTCCTTCGCCTCCTTCAGGCGATCGACCAGGTCGGTGTCGGCGAGCTCACGAAGCTCACCAGCAGCGATTCCGAGTGCCATCAGAACTGCTCCTCTCTGGTCACGATCCGGGTCTTCATGGGGAGCTTGTGCTGCGCGCGACGCAGGGCCTCGCGAGCGGTCTCCTCATTGGGGTAGCTCATCTCGAACAGGACGCGACCCGGCTTCACCGGGGCGACCCACCACTCGGGCGAACCCTTACCGGAACCCATGCGGGTCTCGGCGGGCTTCTTCGTGATCGGGCGGTCCGGGAAGATGTTGATCCAGACCTTGCCGCCACGCTTGATGTGGCGGTTGATCGCGATACGAGCGGACTCGATCTGACGGTTGGTGATGTAGGCGCTCTCGAGCGCCTGGATTCCGTAGTCGCCGAAGGTGACCTTGGTCCCGCCCTTCGCCTGGCCCTTCAGGCTCGGGTGGTGCTGCTTCCGGTGCTTGACCCGACGAGGGATCAACATGCCTCAGCCCTCCTGGTTCTCGGCCTGCTCGGGAGCAGGCGCGGTGGCTTCCGCGGTGGCCGCAGCGCGGCCGGCCTCGGTGCTGGTTCCGGTGGTGCCGGACGCACCGCTGCGACGCGGGCGGCTCGGCCGACGGGAACGACGGTCCTCGGCTGCCGGAGCGACCGCAGCCTGCTCGCGACGTCCACCGACGATGTCGCCCTTGTAGATCCAGACCTTCACGCCGATACGGCCGAAGGTGGTCTTCGCCTCGAAGAAGCCGTAGTCGATGTCGGCGCGCAGCGTATGCAGCGGCACGCGTCCCTCGCGGTAGAACTCCTTGCGGCTCATCTCGGCGCCGCCGAGACGGCCCGAGCACTGGACACGGATGCCCTTGACGCCCGGCTGACGCATGGCGGACTGGATGGCCTTGCGCATCGCGCGGCGGAACGCCACACGGTTGCTCAGCTGCTCGGCGACACCCTGGGCCACGAGCTGCGCATCCGCTTCGGGGTTCTTCACCTCGAGGATGTTCAGCTGCACCTGCTTGCCGGTGAGCTTCTCCAGTTCGCCGCGAATGCGGTCGGCTTCGGCGCCGCGGCGGCCGATCACGATGCCCGGACGCGCGGTGTGGATGTCGACGCGGACCCGGTCACGGGTGCGCTCGATGTCGACACCCGAGATGCCGGCGCGCTCGAGTCCGGTGTTCAGCAGCTTGCGGATCGCGACGTCTTCCTTGACGTACTCGGCGTACTGCTTGTCGGCGTACCACCGGGTATTCCAGTCAGTCGTGATACCGAGGCGGAAGCCATGCGGGTTGATCTTCTGGCCCACTGTCAGGCTCCCTTCTTCTTCTGCTGACGCGAGCGCTTACGATCGCCGACCTCGCCGACGCTCGACACCACCACGGTGATGTGGCTGGTGCGCTTGCGGATCCGGAAGGCACGACCCTGAGCACGCGGCTGGAACCGCTTCATGGTCGGGCCCTCATCTGCGAACGCCTCGGTGATCACCAGGGTGCGACGGTCCAGGCCGAGATTGTTCTCGGCGTTGGCGACGGCGCTGGCGAGCACCTTGGAGACGGGCTCACTGGCGGCCTGCGGTGCGAACCGCAGGATGTCCAGTGCCTCGTCGACGTTCTTGCCGCGGATCAAATCGATCACACGACGCGCCTTCATCGGCGTGACGCGCACGAACTTGGCGGTCGCACGCGCGCTCTGCACGGGGTTTTCAGTCTGCGTAGTCATGGTTTACCGGCGCTTCGCTTTCCGGTCATCCTTGATGTGACCCTTGAAGGTGCGGGTGGGTGCGAACTCGCCCAGCTTGTGACCGACCATGTTGTCCGAGATGAACACCGGCACATGCTTGCGGCCGTCGTGGACGGCGAACGTGTGACCGATGAAGTCCGGGGTGATGGTCGAGCGGCGGGACCAGGTCTTGATGACCTGCTTGGTGCCCTTCTCGTTCTGCGCATCCACCTTCTTCAGGAGGTGGTCGTCGACGAACGGGCCTTTCTTCAGGCTACGTGGCATTTTCTTACCTCCTCCTAGTTATCGCTTGTTCTTGCCGGAACGACGACGACGGACGATCATCTGGTCGCTGGCCTTGTTCTTACGGGTGCGGCCCTCAGGCTGACCCCACGGGCTGACCGGGTGACGACCACCGGAGGTCTTGCCCTCGCCACCGCCGTGCGGGTGGTCGACCGGGTTCATCACGACACCACGAACGGTGGGGCGCTTGCCCTTCCACCGCATGCGGCCGGCCTTGCCCCAGTTGATGTTCGACTGCTCGGCGTTGCCCACCTCGCCGACGGTGGCGCGGCAGCGCACGTCGACACGGCGGATCTCGCCCGACGGCATACGAAGGCTCGCGTACGGGCCCTCCTTGCCGAGGAGCTGGATCGAAGCGCCGGCGGACCGGCCCATCTTGGCGCCGCCGCCCGGACGCAGCTCCACGTTGTGGATCTGGGTACCGGTCGGGATGTTGCGCAGCGGCAGGTTGTTGCCGGTCTTGATGTCGGCGTTGGGGCCGGACTCGACCACATCACCCTGCTTCAGGCCCTTGGGGGCGATGATGTACCGCTTCTCACCGTCGAAGTAGTGCAGCAGCGCGATCCGCGCGGTGCGGTTCGGGTCGTACTCGATGTGAGCGACCTTCGCGTTGATGCCGTCCTTGTCGTTGCGACGGAAGTCGATCAGGCGGTAGGCGCGCTTGTGCCCGCCACCACGGTGCCGGGTGGTGATCCGGCCGTGCGCGTTGCGACCACCGGTGCTGTGCAGCGGGCGGATCAGCGACTTCTCCGGGTGGTCACGAGTGACCTCGGCGAAGTCCGATCCGCTCGAGCCACGGCGGCCCGGAGTCGTCGGCTTGTACTTACGAATAGCCATGAGTCTGTAGTCCCTCTCTCAGAGCGCACCGGTCAGGCGACCGGGCCCCCGAAGATCTCGATGGGATTGCTGCCTTCACGCAGCGTCACGATGGCGCGCTTGGTGTCCTTGCGCTTGCCGTAGCCGTAACGAGTGCGCTTGCGCTTGCCCTCGCGGTTGGCGGTATTGACGCTGGTGACCTTGACGTCGAAGATCTTCTCGACAGCGATCTTGATCTGGGTCTTGTTGGCATCCGGGTGGACCAGGAACGTGTACTGGTTTTCTTCCAGCAGGCCGTAGGCCTTCTCCGAGATCACCGGCGCCAGAATGATGTCGCGCGGATCAGCGTGCGTGGTCATCCTCAGGCCTCCTTCTTGGTGTTCGCCTCGATGAAGGCGTTCAGCGTCTCGACGCTGAACACGATGTCATCGGAGTCGAGAACGTCGTAGGTGTTCAGCTGATCCGGAGCGATCGCGTGCACGTTCTGCAGGTTCGCGATGCTCTTGCGCGCTGCCTCGTCCTCGCGGCTGAGAACCACCAGGAACTTGCGGCGATCGCTGAGATCGGCGATGAACTTGCGGGCCGACTTGGTCGACGGCGCCTGGCCCTCGACCAACTCGGTGACCACGTGGATGCGCTCGTTGCGCGCCCGGTCCGAGAGAGCACCGCGCAGGGCGGCGGTCTTCATCTTCTTGTTGACCTTCTGCGTGTAGTCGCGCGGCTGCGGGCCGTGGACCACACCGCCGCCGACGAACTGCGGCGAGCGGGTCGAACCCTGACGGGCGCGGCCGGTGCCCTTCTGGCGGTACGGCTTGGCGCCACCGCCGCGGACCTCGCCACGGGTCTTGGTCGAGTGCGTTCCCTGGCGGCCGGCGGCCTGCTGGGCCACGACCACCTGGTGCATCAGCGCGATGTTGGCCGTCACGTCGAACAGCTCGGCAGGCAGATCGACGGTGCCGTCGGTGCTTCCAGCCGGAGTGCGGACGTCCAGCGTCAGCTTGGCCTGAGTTTCGGTGCTCACTTGTCGCCACCCTTCACAGCGTCGCGAACCACCACGATGCCGCCCTTGCGGCCGGGGATCGCGCCCTTGATCAGCAGGAGACCGGCCTCGGGATCCACCTTGAAGACGGTGAGGTTCTGAGTGGTCACCTTGTCGTTACCCATCCGGCCGGCCATCCGCATGCCCTTGAACACACGGCCCGGGGTGGCGCAGCCACCGATGGAACCGGGCGAACGGTGCACGCGATGCGCACCGTGGGTCGCGTTGGCGCCCGCGAAGCCGTGACGCTTCATGACGCCGGCGAAGCCCTTGCCCTTCGAGGTGCCGGTCACGTCGACCTTGACACCGTCGGCGAACAGGTCGGCGCCGAGCTCCTGGCCGACCTCGAACTCCGAGACGTCCGCAACGCGGATCTCAGCGAGGTGGCGGCGCGGCGTGACGCCGGCCTTGGAGAACTGGCCGGTGACCGGCTTGTTCACCTTGCGCGGGTCGATAGCGCCGTAGGCGAGCTGCACGGCCGAGTAGCCGTCGCGCTCGTCGGTGCGGAGCTGGGTGATGACGTTTCCGCCGGTCGCGACGACGGTCACCGGGACGACCCGGTTGTTCTCGTCGAAGACCTGGGTCATGCCGAGCTTGGTGCCCAGCAGGCCCTTCTTTGCAGTCTGGTTGCTCATTGTCTAGTCCCCCGTCACTGAATATTGACGTCGACGCTGGCCGGCAGGTCGATGCGCATCAGCGCGTCGACCGTCTTCGGCGTCGGGTCGAGGATGTCGATGAGTCGCTTGTGCGTGCGCATCTCGAAGTGTTCGCGGCTGTCCTTGTACTTGTGCGGCGAACGGATGACGCAGTACACGTTCTTTTCGGTGGGCAACGGCACCGGGCCGACCACGCGTGCACCCGTGCGGGTCACGGTCTCCACGATCTTGCGCGCAGAAGCGTCGATCGCCTCGTGGTCGTAGGCCTTGAGCCTGATGCGGATCTTCTGTCCCGCCACGCTGTGTCCTCTTCCGTCTGTATGTCTCTCGCCGAGCAGAACACCGCGTGGACTCACACCCGCCGTGAGGGCGGGCGGCAACGGAGCCACACATGACCAACGTCCTTGACATGGACGCGATCGACGCTGTTCTTTTCGTCGTTGTACGCTTCCTCCGGCACCCGCGGTCGGGCGTGTCGTGACCGTGACTCTAAAAGAGCACGCGTTACACGCCCGGCTCCGCGTTTCGCGGTCCGGAGGGGTTCATCGCCTCATCAGAGGCAACCCGACAAGTATGCACGACGTCGGGCACGGACCACAAATCGGTCCGTCAGCAGCCGTCATCCCACGCCGTACTCTCCGCCCGCCGGTCGCCGCCGGGGACGGAGCACGTATCCGGTGTAGCCGTAGTCGCGCCCGTACAGCTGCCGAACCCGGATCTCCTCCACGATCGGCGCGAGCAGCCCCTCGTCGACCCCTTCGGCGCGGAGCTCTTCCACGCGCAGCCGCATCGGCCCGTAGTACTCGAGCCAGTCGGAGCTGGGCAGCAGATAGGTGCCGAGTACTTCCCAGCCGGCGCGCTGACACGCGGCGACGTTCTCCGCGGTGGTCCGCATGGCCGGATACGCCGCCTCCCAGAAGGTACGGGCACCGGTGGACGGTTCGTCCGTCACGTACTCCGCCTCGGTCAGTACCGCCACGCCCTCCGGCGCGAGCAGCCCGCGCCAGGCGACGAGCGCGTCGTCGAACCCCATCAGGTACGCCGACCCCTCGGCCCAGATCAGGTCGACGGTGGCGGGCTCGACGGGCAGGTCCTCCATCCGCGCTTCCCGCACGGAGACCCGATCGGCGACACCGGCCTCGCGCGCCCGTACCTGGACGGCGTCGAGGAACGGGCGATGCACGTCGACCGCGAGCACCGAACCACCGGTGAACTGCGCCAGCGGAACACTCGAGGCGCCCGGTCCGCACCCGATGTCGAGGATCCGCGGCGCCGGCGGCAGCGAGGCTCCGGCGATGCGAGCAGCAACTCGGTGGTGGCCGTCGACCCCGGCGCCTGCCGCGGCAGATCCGCGTGCACCCGCTCGAAGACTCTCACCTGATCGGGGCTCGGTGCGCTCATCCCACCACCATCACATGCGCGACGTTGTCGCCGCAGTCCGGACACGGACCGCCACTATCGGATAACCTTTGTTATCAGTTGTTCGGCCCCAGATGAACGCAGGGATGGCACAAGCCGCTCGACCCAAGTACTGTGACCGGCGACACACCTTAAATCGGACATCTAGGGCGGCGAGCATGCCGCGAGTCAGGGGAATGCACTCCATGCCGAAGCTGAGTTACAAGCTCGAACAACTCAAGGACGCCCTCGGCGCGAGCCGCGTGCTTCGGGAGGCGGGGGTCACCGATCTGAAACGGCCGGGCCGCGTGATCGACACGGTCAAGAGCAGCAAGGTGATCGGCCCGATGGCCACGGTCATCGGCCACAACGCCGAGGACATCCCGGATCTGCCGGCCGTCTCCGACGAGCGCGGCACGCTCACCTGGCGTGAGTTCAGCGATCAGGCCAACGCCCTGGCCAACACCCTTCTGGGGGCGGGCCTGGGGCCGGGCTCGGTCATCGGCATCATCGCCCGCGACCACCGTGCCATTCCGTTGGCCCAGTGCGCGGTCGGCCGCTCCGGCATCCGGCTGGCACTGATGAACACCGGTTTCGGCGCGACCCAGTTCGCCGAGGTCGCCGAGCGCGAAGGCCTTCAGGCGATCCTGTACGACGAGGAGTTCTCCGACCTCGCCGACGGCCTGCCCGAGATGCCTCGCATCGTCACCTGGGTCGACGGCGAGCGGCCGCTGCACCCCGGGGCACGCACCCTCGACGACGTCGTCTCGACCGGTCGGACGTCCCTGCCCCCACGACCCAAGACCTGGGGCGGCATGATCATCCTGACCAGCGGCACCACCGGACTGCCCAAGGGGGCACAGCGCTCCAAGTTCTCGCCGTTCACCAGCGCCCTGCTGCTCGACCGGATTCCGCTGCCGAAGCAGAAGTCGATGGTGATCGTCTCGCCGCTGTTCCACTCCACCGGCTTCGCCACCTGGGCGGTCGGCACGGCGCTGGGCAACGAGACGGTGACGCTGCGCCGCTTCGACGCGGAGAAGACGCTCGCCGCTATCGACCGGCACAAGGCTGAGATGCTGGTCGCGGTGCCGACCATGTTGCACCGAATCCTCGCTCTCGGCCCCGAAGTGATCGGCAAGTACGACACCTCGTCGCTCAAGACCGTCGTCGTGGCCGGCTCCGCCCTCTCGCCGACGCTGTGCGAGGAGTTCCAGGACACTTTCGGCGACGTCCTCTACAACCTGTACGGCTCCACCGAGGTGGCCATCGCCGCGATCGCTCAGCCGCAGGAGTTGCGCAAAGCCCCCGGCACCGTCGGCAAGCCGCCGATCAGCAGCTACCTGGCCCTGTTCGACGACGACGGCACCCGGGTGAGCGCCACCAACACCAGCGGTCGGCTGTTCGTCCGCAACGGCGCCCCGTTCGAGGGCTACTCCGACGGCCGCAACAAGGAGATCATCGACGGCTACATGTCCACCGGCGACATGGCTTACGTCGACCGGGACGGCCTCTGGTTCATCGCCGGCCGCGACGACGACATGATCGTCTCCGGCGGCGAGAACGTGTACCCGCTCGAGGTGGAGAACATGCTCGCCGAGCACCCCGACGTCGCCGACATCGCGGTGATCGGCGTGGACGACGTCGAGTACGGCACCCGCCTGCGCGCCTTCGTGGTGCCGACCGAGGGCGCCACCCCCGATCCCGACGATCTGCGCGCGCACGTGAAAGCGCACCTGGCGCGGTACAAGGTCCCGCGCGACGTGGTCTTCGTCGAAGACCTCCCCCGCAATCCGACCGGCAAACTGGTGCGCCGCCTGCTGCCGACCGGCCCTCTCGACTGAGCCGGCGCGGGCAGCGTTCGCGCGCGGCCGCGCAGGTTCTGGACTAATGTCCTGCGCGTAGCCGCGGCCAGCCCCCGCGCCACGTTCAGCCAGGAGCGCCCATGGGATCGATCACCGCACCGGTCGCGGTACCGCGACCGGATCCGGTCACCCCGATGCCGGACGGGCGGGCGCCGCGGCCGTCGACCGTCACCCTCAAGGTGACCATGGCGGTCAGCGGCACCGTGTTCGCGCTGTACGTCCTGGTGCACATGATCGGGAACCTGAAGGTCTACACCGGGGCCGAGCACTTCGACGACTACGCGCACTGGCTGCGCACGCTGGCCGAGCCGCTGCTGCCCTACGAGGGGGCGCTGTGGATCTTCCGGGCGGTGCTGCTGCTCGCCCTGGCCGCCCACGTCGGCGCCTCGCTCGTGCTGATCGTCCGCGCGCGGCGCGCCAAAGGCGCCTTCCGCCGCACCGGCATGGGCTGGCGGCGGGTGCCGGCCACCCTGATGCCGTACACCGGGCTGGTCCTGCTGGTCTTCATCGTCGTGCACGTCCTGGATCTGACGACGGGCACCCGACCGATCGCCCCGAGCGGTTTCACCGCCCCCACGCAGGACACCTCGCACGCCTACGCCAACCTGGTGGAGAGCTTCCAGCGCTGGCCGATGGCCCTGTTCTACATCGCGGTGATGCTGATGCTGGCCCTGCATCTGGTGCACGGGCTGTGGACGCTGGCCACCGACTTCGGCGTCACCGGCCGCCGCACCCGGCAGGTGTGGGCGCTGGTGGCCCTGGTGTTCGCGGTCGTGGTGATGGTCGGCGACATCAGCATTCCGATCGCCGTCCTCGCCGGATGGGTGAGCTGACATGACCGCAGACTCCGAGCAGTTGCGCCAGGTGGGCGACGACCTCGCCTCGCACGCGCCGGCCGGCGACCCGGCCACCGCCTGGCAACGCCGCCGCGACTCCTACCGCGTGGTCGGGCCGCTGAACCGGCGCAAGTTCTCGGTGATCGTCGTCGGCACCGGTCTGGCGGGGGCCGGGTGCGCCGCGGCCCTCGGCGAACTCGGCTACCGGGTCCACGCCTTCACCTTCCACGACGCGCCGCGCCGCGCGCACAGCGTCGCCGCGCAGGGCGGTATCAACGCCGCCCGCGGCCGCACGGTCGACAACGACTCGATCCGACGGTTCGTCACCGACACGGTCAAAGGCGGCGACTTCCGCGGCCGCGAGGCCGACGCCTTCCGCCTGGCCGAGGAATCGGTGCACGTGATCGACCACCTGAATGCCCTCGGTGCGCCGTTCGCCCGTGAGTACGGCGGCCCGCTGGCCACCCGCAGCTTCGGCGGCGTGCAGGTCTCCCGCACCTATTACACGCGCGGCCAGACCGGACAGCAGCTGCAGATCGCGGCCTCCCAGTCGCTGCTGCGCCAGGTCTCGGCCGGCAACGTCAGCCTGTACACCCGCCACGAGATGCTCGATCTGATCGTCGCCGACGGCCGCGCGCAGGGCATCGTGGTGCGCGATCTGGTGACCGGCGAGATCAGCGCGCAGACCGCACACGCGGTGGTGCTGGCCACCGGCGGCTACGGCACCGTCTTCTACCAGTCGACGCTGGCACGCAACTCCAATGCCACCGCCGCCTGGCGCGCCCACCGGCGCGGGGCCTACCTGGCGGGCCCGTCGCTGGTGCAGTTCCACCCCACCGCACTGCCGGTGAGCGCACCGTGGCAGTCCAAGACCACGCTGATGAGCGAGTCCCTGCGCAACGACGGCCGGATCTGGGTGCCCGCCCGCGCCGGCGACGACCGCCCTCCGGGCGCGATCCCCGAGGGCGAGCGCGACTACTACCTGGAGCGCAAGTACCCGACCTACGGCAACCTGACCCCGCGCGACGTCGCCTCGCGGGCCGCGCGCGAGCAGATCGAGAGCGGGCACGGGGTGGGGCCGCTGCGCAACAGCGTCTACCTCGACTTCGCCGATGCCCTCGAGCGACTGGGCCGGGCCACCATCGCCGAGCGCTACGGCAACCTGTTCGAGATGTATCGCGATGCGACCGGCGAGGACCCGTACCGCCAGCCCATGCGGATCGCCCCGGCGGCGCACTTCACCATGGGCGGCCTCTGGTCCGACTACGACCAGATGACCTCGGTTCCCGGCTTGTTCGTCGGCGGCGAGGCCGGCTGGGGCTATCACGGCGCCAACCGGCTGGGCGCCAACTCGCTGCTGTCGGCGTGCGTCGACGGCTGGTTCACCCTCCCCTACTCGGTGCCGAACTATCTGGCCGGCCTGCTCGGCGAGCCGGTGCTGCCCGCCGACCATCCGGCGGTGGTCGACGCCGCCGCCGACGTCCGCAGCCGCATCGACGCCCTCACCGGGATCGGCGGGGCCACCGGCCCGGCCGTCTTCCACCGCGAGCTCGGCGAGATCCTCTACCGCGGCTGCGGGGTGGCTCGCAGCGCCGAGTCGCTGACCACCGCACTGCGCGAGATCGACGACCTGAGCGTCCGCTTCTGGTCGGACCTGCGGGTGACCGGCGGCACCGGGGAGTTCAATCAGGAACTCGAGCGGGCCGGGCGCGTCGCCGACTTCCTGGAGCTGGCGCACCTGATGTGCCTGGACGCCCTGGACCGCGACGAGTCGTGTGGCGCGCACTTCCGCACCGAGCATCAGAGCCCCGACGGAGAGGCCCTGCGCAACGACGACGACTGGTGTTTCGCCTCGGCTTGGGAGACCCGGCCCGACGGGAGCGCCGTGCGGCACCGCGAGCCGCTGACGTTCGACGCGGTCGGCCTGCAGACCCGGAACTACCGATAGGAGACGGGCCCGTGGAGATCACCATCGAAGCCTGGCGGCAGGCCACCGGCGAAACCGCCGGCGCCTTCGCGACCTACCGCGTCACCGGGGTCACCCCGGAGATGTCCCTGCTGGAGGTGCTCGATCTGCTCAACGAGCAGCTGGTGGCGGCCGGCGAACCGGCGATCGCCTTCGACTCGGACTGCCGCGAAGGCATCTGCGGCGCGTGCGGGGTGACGGTCGACGGGCGTCCGCACGGTCCGGTGCCGAACACGCCGTCGTGCATGCAGCACGTGAACCAGCTCCCCGATCCCACCCGTCTGCGGCTGGAGCCGCTGCGCGCCAACGCCTTCCCCGTCGTCTGCGACCTCGCCGTCGACCGGGCGGCGCTGGACCGGGTGATCGAGGCCGGCGGCTACGTCGATGTGAAGACCGGTCAGGCCACCGATGCCGACGCCATGCTGATTCCGCACGAGGTGGCCGAGAACGCCCTCGACTTCGCCGGCTGCATCGGCTGCGGGGCGTGCGTAGCGGCCTGCCCGAACGGCGCCGCCCACCTGTTCGCCGGCGCCAAACTGTTGCATCTGGACCGACTGAGCTACGGACGGCAGGAGCGGGGACTGCGGGCCCGCGCCATCACCGGCCAACTCGACCACGACTTCGGCCCCTGCTCCACGTTCGGCGAATGCGCGCAGGTGTGCCCCGCCGACATCGACCTGGCCGCCGTCGCCGCCGTCAACCGCGAGGCCGTGCGGGCGGCCTTCCGGCGGAAACCCGACTGACCCGCGCCGTGCCCTACGATTCGTCCCTATGACCCCTGAATCGCCCACGTACGCGCTTCGCAAGCGGCTGCCGGCCAATCGTCTCGGGAACGCACTGTTCTCACTGGGCATGGTGGCCCGGGTCCCCTATTTCGGGACCGTACTGCCTCTGGTGCAGGAGATGCGGCCCGGCTACTGCCGGGTGGTGGCGCCGAAGTGGTTCGGTGTGCACAACCACTTGGGCACTTTCCACGCGATCGCCGCCTGCAACCTGGCCGAGGCCGCGATGGGCATGCTGATGGAGGCGACGACGCCGCCGACCCATCGCTGGATCCCGAAGGCGATGAACGTCCAATACCTGGCCAAGGCGACGACGCGGCTGACCGCGCACGCCGAACCGGCCGAGCCGATCGACTTCGACGCCCTGACCGAGGGCACCGACGTGGTGATCTCGGTCCGCGTCTGCGACACAGCCGGCACCGAAGTGGTGCACGCCGACATCACCACCTGGGTGACCCCGGCGTGAACCCGCGCCCGGGCGGCGCCACCCGGGCCGCGGCAGTCCCGCCCGAACCAGGGCCGTAGACCCTGTATTCCTCTCAGGAATTGCCAGTAGGGTTGTCCCCGACCTTCCCCGCCGACCGCGCGGGGCGCACACGTGACGAAGGACTATTGACGTGAGTTCCAACCGGGTGATCGATCCCCGCGCCGCCGAACGCCGCCGCTCCATTCTGATCACGATCGCCGCCGTGATGGCGCTGGTCGTGATCGCCGCAGTGGTGATCATCTGGGCCGTCAGCCGCGGCGACGGCTCCAGCAGCACCAACAGCAGCGGCGGCGGCACCGAGACCCCGACGGTCACCACCGACAACGGCGCCATCCGGCTCACCGGCGCTCCCGCCGGCACCAACCCGCCGGTCGTGATCACCGTCACCGAGGACTTCCAGTGCCCGGCGTGCAAGACCTTCGAGCAGACCATGGGCCCGGCGCTGGCCGCCTACCACGACAACCCGGACGTCGCGGTGGACTACGTGACGATCAACATGCTCGACCAGGCGTCGTCGACCCGGTACTCCACGCGTGCGGCCAACGCCGCGATGTGTGTGGCCGAGAAGACCGGTAAGGACGGCGACTTCGGAAAGTGGCTCGAGTACCACAACCTGCTGTTCGCCAACCAGCCCGCCGAGGGCGGCGCAGGCCTGCCCGACTCGGAGCTGATCAAGCTCGCCGAGGATGCCGGCGTGGACGACATCAAGAGCTGCGTGGACAACATGGACTACGACCTCTGGATCACCGAGAACTCGCAGAAGGCCATGAGCGAGGAGGGCTTCCAGGGCACCCCGAGCGTCCGGATCAACGGTGAAGTGGTGCAGCTGCAGGACGCCGCCTCGCTGCAGGCTCAGGTGAACGCCGCCGTCGAGGCCGCTAAGTGACCAGCGGCACCGGGGCCTCCGGCCCCGACAGCGAGGTGACCGGCAGCGAGGCTCCCGGCGCCGACAGCCCCGGTGCCGACCGCCCCGATACCGACAGCCCCGATAGCGACACCACAGTCGTCACCGTGCCGGAAGCGGCAGCGCCGCAGTCCGATCCGGGAGACCGAGTACCCTCCGGCAACGTGCTGACGGCGCTGCGGCCGGTCGGCATCGTCAGCTCGTGGGTGATGCTGATCTGCGGCATCCTCGGGATGGCCGGGTCGGCGGCCCTGTCCATCGAGCGCATCGAACTGCTCAAGAATCCCGATTATCAGGCGTCGTGCAACTTCAGCCCGGTCGTGTCGTGCTCGTCGGTGATGACCACCCAGCAGGCCGAGTTCTTCGGCTTCCCGAATCCGCTGCTGGGGCTCGCCGCCTTCGCGGTGATCCTGGTGACCGCGGTCCTGTCGGTCGGGCGGGCCCAGCTGCCGCGCTGGTACTGGATCGGCCAGACCGCGGTGGCGGCCCTCGGTTTCGTCTTCATCAACTACCTGGCGTTCCAGAGCATCTACCGGATCGGCGCCCTGTGCCCGTACTGCATGGTGGTGTGGACGGTGACGCCGATCATCCTGGTACTCAGCCTGTCTCCGGCGCTCGGTGACGGCCCGACCGGACGCCTGCTGCGCGATGCCTCGTGGATCGTGCTCGCCGCCTGGTATCTGATCGTCATCATCGCCGCGGGCGAGCGGTTCTGGTACTACTGGCGCACCCTGTTCTGATCGGCCGGCGCACCCGGTTCTCCAACGGCGCTCAGCCGGCCGTCCGGGCCAGCTCCCCGCCGATCACCCATGCGACCATCGCGATGGTCGCATGGGGTCCAGAGCGCAGCGGACCGGGCAGCACCGAGCCGTCCACCACCCGCAGCCCCTCGACCGACGGCACCCCGCCGAGATGATCGACGGCGGCGCCCAGCGGCAAGGTGCCCGTGGCGTGCTGCGACATGCCGAGTACCGGATCCACCGCGACCGAGCCGGGCTCCACCAGGCCGGCGAACGCCGGGGCGGACAGCATCTGCACCACCTGATCGGCGGCGGCGTCCATGCGGGCGAGCGACTCGGCGCCCGGTGTTCCCAGATCGAGCCCACCCTCGGCATCGATCGTGCCCGCGGCCGGGTGCGCCAGGTCGGCCACCCCGATCGGCACCCCGCTGGGCGTCAATCCCGCGATGAACGCCGCGAAATCTGCTCCGTAACAGCGGATCTCGAGACCGTCGTCGGTGTGGACCACCGACTGCAGCAGCGCCGGTGCATGCACCTCCCGACGCGGGGCGAAGCGGACCAGTCGCTCGGGGTGCTCGTGCAGCGGCAGCGCCCGGACCCCGATCCGGTGCCACAGGCCGCTGCGTCGCAGCAGGAGCGCGGACCCGACGGTGCCCGCGCAGACGATCACTTCCCCGGCGGCCACGCGCCGGTGGCCCACGCGCACACCCCGCACCCGGCCCTCATCGTGGAGGATCTCGTCCACCGTCGCCTCACCGGCCACCGTCAACGGCGGCGGCGGCGGTGACAGGAAGCCGTCCGCGGCGGTGAACCGGTGCCCGCCGCGCCGGTTGCTGCGCACCCGCAACAGTCCCGGGTGCGCCCACGCGCCGGTGTCCGCGGGGCCCCAGGTGCCCGCCCAGTAGTCCTCGAAGATGCGGGCGACGTCGCCGAGCTCGTCGTCGCCGAAAGCCGAGACGTGCATCGCGCCGCCGCCTGCGGCGCCGCCGTCGAGCGCTGCGTAGCCGCGACCGACCCGGTCCGGTGTCCACCACGCGGGCCAGCCGGTCAGGTCGCCGGGGTGGGGACGCATGAAGTAGCCGCCGTTGATGCTCGCCGACCCGCCGAGCCCTCGGCCCCGCACCACCGGGCGGCCCCAGCGCTCGTCGAAGTGCACCGATCGCGCCCGATCACCGGTCGGCAGCCGCGTCAGGGCGGTGGTCGCCGCCGCCGGGACGGTGCCCGGCCCCGCCTCCAGCAGCAGCACCGACCGGTCACCGGAGGCGGCCAGGCGGTGCGCCACGATGCATCCCGCGGTGCCCGCGCCCACCACCACCACGTCAGCCGAGGAGGGCCATCCGGGAGTCACGCCGGTCAGGTCTTCAGCACCGGGCGCAGCGCCCCTGGGCTGGCCGCACTGAGAACGCCCTGCCACAGGCCGGTGCCGTAGGCCAGGTCGTCGAGCCGCCGCATGCAGACGAACCCGACCGGGCCCAGGGCCGGCGAACGCGTCTGGAGCACCTGGTGCCGGATCCACTCGGCGGCCCCCTCGGCCACCGCCAGTTGCAGCACCAGACTCCGGAACCGTGGCCAGAACAGTGCCACCGCCAGCGTGATCGGCCAGTAGTGCCGCAGCAGCGCCTGGCAGGCCTGCAGGAGCCCCCAGCCCAGGGCGCGGCCGGTGGATCGGGTGGCGATCAGCTCGCGGCCCGGGATCCCGGTGAGCAGTGCACGAGTCCGGTAGATCGAGTGCAGGGCGAGGATCGCCGCGATCAGCAGACCGAGCCGGGTGCGGGTCAGCAGGCCGATCACCGCGACCGCCACCGGGACCGTCGACATCACCGGGGCCGCGACCGGCCCGTGCCGGCCGGCCAGCTCTGCCGCGCCGGTGCCGTAGTAGCGGCGCCGATCGAGGAGCCTGCCGAGCGACTCGCGGTGGTCGTGGCGCACCTGGGCGATCGGGTCGTAATACACGCGCCAGCCGCTCGCATCGGTGCGCCAGCACAGGTCGACGTCTTCGGCCACGCGCAGCGATTCGTCGAAGCCGAGGAAGCCGTCGCGGCGGACCACCATCGCCGCGCTGGGGACGTAGGCCAGCGCCGTCCCAGGCGCCACCGGTCCCTCCGTCGGCCCCATGTCCAGGGACGAGTGCGCGTTCGCGTACCGCGCGACCATCGAGCCGGTCTGCTCGCGCCGCCCGACGACGCGGGGTGCCACGATCGCGACGGTCGGATCCGAGAAGTGCGCGAGCAGCATGGTCAGCCAGTCCCCGGTGGGCACGGTGTCCGAGTCGAGGAAGGCCACGAGGTCGGTCTCGGCGGCGGCCAGTCCCGCATTGCGGGCGGCGGCCGGCCCGCGGTTGTCGTCGAAGCGGATCACCGTGACGCCGTCGCCGTCGGCACGGATGGGTTCGGCCGAGCCGTCGTCGACCACGATCACCCGTCGCCCCGGCACCGCGCGCACGAGGGTGTCGACGCCGGATTGGTTGTCGCACACCGGAATCACGATGGTCACCGAATCCACTCCGGGCCCACGCATCGGCCGCGGCAGGCCTATTCCGGAGTCCAGGAGGGTGCGTGCCAGTGATCGGGTGGCCGCGTCGTGCACGGCGATCCGGCCATCCGCCGAGGTCATGCCGAGGGCGGCTTCAGAAAGCTTGAGGACCCGGGTCGGCGAACCGCCGACGAGGCACCGCAGGTCCCCGTTTCGCACACAGCGCTGGTCGATCTGCACCTGGAATCCGTCGGGCAGCCCGACCTCGGCCGGCCGGGTCACCGCAGACGTCCGGTGGAGTCGACGTTCCACTGATCGATCGCGGCGATCAGCGCCGCGGTCGCCTCGGCCAGCGCACCGGCGCCGGAGACGCTGTCGGCACCGGTCGGATCACCGAGCACACCGTTGGCGCTGACCCCGGCGACGCCGGTGGCCCGCAGGTCGCCGAGCAACTCGGCGATGGGCGCGGTGTTGCCGGCCTCGGCCCGGTCCATGCGCACCCGTTCCGGCGAGATCTCTAGCAGCACAGAGGTTTCGGTGTGCCCGGCGTGGGCATCGGCGTCCGGGAAGGCGCACGGGAACCAAGCGGCGTCGCGGCTCTCGGCACGCAGGGTACGCACCGCACCGACCACCGCCTCGGCGTTGCCGCCGTGCGCGTTGACCAGAACCAGCCGGTCCGCCCAGCGGCCCGCACTGCGTCCGAGTTCCAGCAACAGCGATCGCAGCGCCTCGGTGCCGATCGAGACGGTCCCGGGGAAGCCCTCGTGTTCGCCGGAGGCTCCGTACTCCACGGTCGGCGCCAACAGGCACCGGGGCACGCCCGGATCCTCCGCGAGCGCGGCCACGGCACGGCGTGCCACTTCCTCGCCGATCCTCGAGTCGGTGTCGAGCGGCAGGTGCGGACCGTGCTGCTCCACGGATCCGACGGGCACCACCACTGTCAGCGCACTCTCCCCGAGTTCGGGCCACACCGCTGAAGCGAGTCGCGGCACCATGTTCATTGCGCAGACTCTACCGATGGGCGACGCCCGGGTGAACCCTCCGAGGGCATGATTCGAGACCAATGCACCCCGCCGTGTCCCTGCAGAACCAGCCACCACTCGAGTTGCCTCGATCACAGCTGTGTAATGCTGAACTCAACGGTGAGGTGACACCACCTTTCTCTCGATCCGGAGGTACTCCAGTGACGACGTCCAGCCACCAGCCCTCAGGCCGTTCGGGCCCTCTCGCGTCCGTTCGCGTCATCGAATTCGCCGGCATCGGTCCCGGCCCGCACGCCGCGATGCTGCTCGCCGACCTCGGCGCCGACGTGATCCGGGTGCAGCGGCCCGGCGAGCTGCCCGAGGAGGGCCGCAACGCCGACGTCCTGTTGCGCGGGCGGCGGGTGGTCGAGGCCAACCTGAAGAACCCCGCCGACCGCGAGACCATCCTGAACCTGATCGCCAAGGCGGACGTCGTGGTCGAGGGCTTCCGCCCGGGTGTCATGGAACGGCTCGGCTTCGGCCCCGACGACCTGCAGGCGGTGAATCCCGGACTGATCTACGGCCGGATGACCGGGTGGGGCCAGGACGGCCCGCGCGCCGAACTCGCCGGCCACGACATGAACTACATCTCACTGACCGGCATGCTGCACGCGATCGGCCGCCCCGACGAAAAGCCCACTCCGCCTTTGAATCTGGTGGGCGACTTCGGCGGTGGTTCGATGTTCCTGGTGGTCGGCATCCTGGCCGCACTGGTCGAGCGCAGCGTCTCCGGCAAGGGCGAGGTGATCGACGCCGCGATGGTCGACGGCGCCTCGGTCCTGGGCCAGATGATGTGGTCCTTCCGCGGCACCGGACTCTGGCAGGACAAGCGCGGGGTGAACCTGCTCGACACCGGCGCGCCGTTCTACGAGGTCTACGAGACCTCCGACGGCAAGTGGATGGCCGTGGGAGCCATCGAGCCGCAGTTCTACGCACAGCTGCTGGGCGGCCTCGAGCTCGATCCCGAGTCGCTTCCACACCAGCTCGATGCGGCGCGGTGGCCCGAGCTCAAGGAGCGGTTCGTCGAGGTCTTCCAGACCAAGACCCGCGACGAGTGGGCGGCGATCTTCGACGGCACCGACGCCTGCGTCTCCCCGATTCTGGACTTCACCGAGGCTCCCGCCGATCCGCACCTGGCGGCGCGTGGCTCCCTGGTGGAGATCGACGGCGTGGTGCAGGCGCAGGTGGCCCCGCGCTTCACCCGCTCGAGCACCGAGACCCCCGAGCCGCCGGCCCGCACCGCGACCGATCCGGCGGCGATCTGGAACGACTGATCGGCGCGTCGAACGCCCACTGAGCGGACGAAGACGCCCGGCACGAGGATCACTCGCAGACCGCTAACTAGAACGTGTTACAGTTCGCGGAACAGCGGAAAGAGGGTGTCATGGGGCAGTTCGACGGTCAGGTCGTCTACATCAGCGGAATCGCACGCGGGCAGGGTCGCAATCACGCGGTCCGGTTCGCGCGGGAGGGCGCGTCGATCATCGGTATCGACGTGGCCGGCCCGGTCGCCGACCACGCGACCTATCCCCCGGCCACCGCCGACGACCTGGCCGAGACCATCGCCCTGGTCGAGGCCGAGGGCGGCCAGATCCTGGCCCGCCAGGGCGACATCCGCGACCTCGCCCTCCAGCAGGAACTGGTCACCGAGGGGGTCGAGCGGTTCGGGCGCCTGGACCACGTCGTCGCCAACGCCGGAATCCTGACGTGGGGACTCACCTGGGAGCTGACCGAAGACCAGTTCACCGATGTGGTGGACGTGAACCTGGTGGGCACCTGGAAAACCCTCAAGGCCACCATCCCGCACCTGCTCAAGAACGCCGAGGGCGGCTCCATCACCATCATGTCGTCGGTGGCCGGGCTGAAGGCGATGCCCGCGCAGGCCTCGTACTCGGCATCCAAGTTCGGATTGCGCGGTCTGGCGCAGACCGCCGCGAAAGAACTGGGCCCCAACCGGATCCGCGTCAACACCGTCCACCCGTACGCGGTGAACACGCCGATGGGCATCGGTGACACCGAAGCCCTGAAGGCCTTCGAGACCTGGGGGATGCACTTCCCCTCCCTGCTGGGCCACTACCCCGTCGCCTCCCTCGACGACCTCACCGACGCGGTCTTCTACCTCACCACCGCCAAGTCGGTCACCGGCGCCGAGTTCCAGATCGACATGGGCCACTCCAAAGTCTGAGCCGACCGTGGCAGGGTGAGACTCGTGCACGATCCGCTCGCCCGCCCGCATACGCCCCGCAGCACCGTGGCCTTCGACCTCCTGATGGCCGGGGTGTTCGCGCTCATCGGCCTTCCGATCCAGTCGAGCGATTCGGCGTTCACCGCGATCGTCACCGCCGTCATCGCCCTGGCCATCGCCGTGCGCAGCGTCGCCCCCACGGTGATGATCGTCCTCGCCCTGGGAACCGCGGCGGTGCAGGTGATCTTCCTGGAAGTGGCGCTCTTCGGGTCACTCGGCTACGCACCGCTGTTCGCGGTCGCCGGCAGTCATCCCGACCGGCGGGTACGGCGCGGTTCCCTCGCCGTCGGAATCGTCGGGGTGCTCGTGGCCGGGGCCGTGATGCCCAGCGCATACCCCGAGGGCGGATCCTGGCTGTTCGGCCTCGTCCTCGGCCTCGCCGGCGCGAGCGTCGTCGTCCTCGGTGGCTGGGCCTTCGGTTTCATCCGCTATCAGCGCCGCAACGTCGAGCAGGCGGAGGTCGCCGAGACCATCGCCGAACTGGAACGACGGCGACTGCTGGAGCTGTACGACGAGCAGGCCGAGCGGTCGCGGCTGGCGCGCGACATGCACGACGTGGTGGCGCATTCGCTCGCCGTGGTGATCGCGCAGGCCGAAGGGGCGCGCTTCGCACTGGCGTCGTCCCCCGATGCCGCCGATGAGGCGCTCGGCGTGATCGCCGGAACCGCGCGGGACGCACTCGGCGAAGTCCGCGGCGTGCTGCACGAACTGCGGAGCGGCGACACCGCCGCCCAGGCGACCGCCGTCGACCGCGCGCAGCTCTTCGATCGCATGCGGGCGGCGGGCATGCGGCTGGTGGTCGAGGAGCTCGGCGATCCCGAGACCGCCGATCCGGCGACCGTCCAGACCGCACATCGCGTCCTCACCGAGGCACTGACCAACGCCCTCAAGCACGGCGATCTGAGCGAGCCGGTGACCGTGGTGCACGACTGGCGGAACGGCGCCGTGGTGACCGTTCACAACACCGTGAACACCCTGCCGTCCACCGCGATCGGTGCCGGGCATGGAATCCTGGGCATGTCCGAACGCGCCTCCGCAGTCGGCGGCGAGATCCGCAGCAGGGCAACGGCCGACGGCTGGACACTGGAGTTCACCGCCCCACCCGCGAAAGGTGTCACATCATGATCCGGGTGGCTCTGGTCGACGATCAGCCCCTCTTCCGGGGTGGGATCGCGATGATCCTCGCAAGCCAGTCCGACATCGAGGTGGTGGCCCAGGAGTCGAGCGCGCACGACCTGCTCGACATGGTCCGCGACGCCGCGCCGGATGTGATCCTCATGGACGTGCGGATGCCCGGTGTCGACGGGATCACCGCGACCGCAGGCCTGATCGCCGCGCACGGCGACCGCAGTCCGAAGGTGTTGGTGCTGACCACATTCGACGTCGACGAGGCCGCCGCCTCCGCGATCGAAGCCGGGGCCAGCGGCTTCGTCCTGAAGGACGCGCAACCGGAGTTCCTGCTCGCCTCGATCCGCGCGGTGGCCGCCGGCAATCAGGTGGTAGCCGCCTCGGCGACCCGGCAGCTGTTCGAGCGCCATCGGGCACGGCAGTCGTCACCCGGCCCGGAGTTCGAGCGCCTGACGCCCCGTGAACGGGAGATCCTGGTCCGCGCGGCCGCCGGGCTGTCCAATGCGGAGATCGCCGATGCCGAGGTCCTGTCCGAAGCGACCGTCAAGACCCACATCTCCCGGATCCTGGCCAAACTGGACCTGCGCGACCGCGTCCAGCTGGTGGTCTACGCCTACGAGAACGGCCTCGTCTGACCTCGTCGGCGCCGGGCCGCTCAGCCGGACCGCGTACATCCCGAGGATGACGGCGGGTCACCCCCGGGGACGAGAAGATTTCAGCATCGTGGCCGATGTGCGCTCTGTTCTGCGGAAATAGCGTGGGAACCATGAAAAGCACACCGATCCCCCAGCCCGCCGTGACCGTACGGAACGTCTCCCGCGTCTACGGCGACACCGCCAATCCCATCCACGCGCTGCGCGACGTCAGTCTCGACCTCCATCGCCGCGAGTTCACTGCGATCATGGGCCCGTCCGGGTCCGGCAAATCGACGCTGATGAATGTGATCTCCGGACTCGACGAGGTGTCGTCCGGTCTGGTCGCCGTCGGCGGCACCGCGGTCTCCGGACTCAACGACACCGCGCGTACCGTGCTGCGCCGCCACCACATCGGGTTCGTCTTCCAGTCGTTCAACCTGGTGCCGACACTCACCGCGGACGAGAACATCAAACTGCCCTTCGTCCTCGCGGGCCGTCCGATGGACACCGAGACGCGGGCCTGGATCGCCCACCTCGTCCGGGTGCTCGGCCTGCACGACCGCCTCGACCACAAGCCCGGCGAGCTGTCCGGCGGCCAGCAGCAGCGGGTGGCGATCGCCCGCGCGCTGGCCGGGCGTCCGACCATCATCCTGGCCGACGAGCCCACCGGCGCCCTGGACACCCGGACCAGCCGCGAGGTCCTCAGTCTGCTGACCACCACCGCCCGCGAGTACGGACAGGCCATCGCGATGGTCACGCACGATCCGGTGGCCGCGTCGTATGCCGACCGGACCGTGATCCTCGCCGACGGACGGATCGCCGGAGAGTACGGCCGCCTCGACCCGCACCAGATCTCCGACCTCCTGATCGGCATGGAGGTGGCGGCATGAAGGCCACGAGCTCTCGCTTGATCGTCGGCCGGCTGCGTGAGGTCTCCACCATCGGCGTGGTGAGCGCCTTGGCCGCCGCCTACGGGACCGTCCTGTTCGGGGCGAGCGACATCATGACGGCACTGGCCGACGTGGAGGACGGCTCCGCCGGAATCCTGCTGGGCGTGGTCGCGTCCGTCTTCATCATGATCGCGCTGTTCGTCTCGGCGGTGGTGATCTCCAACGGCGTCGACACCGTCATCGCGAGCCGGACGCAACAGCTCACGCTGCTGCGGCTGATCGGCGCGGACAGCCGTCAGCTGCGCGCCGGCCTGCTCCGCGCCGTGGCCCAGGTCGCGACGATCGGCACCGTGGCAGGCGTGGTCATCGGCATCGCGCTCCTCGCCGCGGTCCGCGCCGTGCTCGGGGCCCGCGACGTTCTTCCGGCGTCGTCCTACGCGGTGCTGCCGACCGGGTCGATCGCGGCCGCCGTCGCGGTGGTGGCGACCGCGCTGGCCGCTACCGCGATCGGTGCCCGCAGACCTCTCGGCGCCAGTGCCCTGCAGGGTTCGGCACCGGTCCGGACGGGTATCCGCGGCGCCGTCGCCGGCACCGCGATCCTCCTCGGCGGACTGCTTCTGGCCATCGCGTGCGTCCTGGGCGAGCGGGCCAGCCTCGCCGGCTTCGGCGTCGCGTTCCTCGGCTCGGCGACCGTCGGGATCGGGGTGCTGATCGGCGCGCGTCTGTTCCTCCCGACGGTGGTCGCCGCCGTGGGCCGGTTGGGCGGCGACGGTCCCAGCGCACTCGTCGCCCGCAAGAACGCGATCAGCGATCCGGCACGCACCGCGCGCTCGACCGTCGGTCTGCTCATCGGCGTCACCCTGATCACCACCATCGCGGCCGGGATGAGTGCACTCGGAGCCTCGGTCCACTCGTGGGAGGGAATGAGCCCCCAGGACGCCGCCGAGACCGAACGCATCCTGTCGGCGATCTCGGCCGTCCTGATCGCTCTGATCGCGATCTCCGCCGTGATCGCGGGCGTGGGATTCGTTTCCACGATGTCGCTGACGGTGATCTCCCGGACCCGCGAGATCGGCATGCTGCGGGCGATGGGGTTCACCGGACGCCAGATCCGCTCGATGATCACGCTCGAGTCGCTCGCCCTGTCGGGCGCGGCCTCGCTGGTCGGCCTGCTGCTCGGCCTGATCTTCGGGTCGGTCGGTAGTCAGTCGCTGATCGGCGGCATCACCGACGGGTTCCACCTCGGACTGCCGTGGCCGGCGCTGGTCGGAATCGTGATCGCCACGGCCCTGCTGGTCGTGATCGCGTCGCTGCCGCCGAGCCGGCGCGCGGTCGCCGTCGCCCCGACGACGGCGCTGGCCACCGCCTGATCCGCCCCCGGACGCCGACGGGTCCGACGATCCTCACCGGGAGGACGTCGGGCCCGTCGGCGCTTCTTCGCGCGCGTCAGTCGTCGCCGAAGGTGCGCTCGAAGCCCTCCGGGAGGATCAGATCCGAGCGGTCCAGGTCGGCGACGTCTGCCTTGCCCAGACCCATCATCGACGAGTCGAGGCCCATGCGGAGCAGGTCGAGGACGTTCTCCACGCCGGTCTGGCCGTTGGCGGCCAGACCCCACAGGTAGGCGCGGCCGATCATCACGGCCTTGGCCCCCAGAGCGAGCGCCTTGGTGACGTCGCTGCCGCGGCGGATGCCGCCGTCGAGCAGCACGTCGAGATCCTTGCCGACGGCGTCGGCGATCGGGCCGAGCACCCGGATGGTGGCCGGGGTGCCGTCCAGGTTGTTGCCGCCGTGGTTGGACACCGAGATCGCGGTGGCGCCGATGTCGACGGCACGCTTGGCGTCGTCCATGCGCGTGATGCCCTTGACCATGAACTCCCCGCCCCACTGCTCGCGCAGCCACTTCAGGTCTTCCCAGGTGGGCGGCGGGGTGTTCATCCACTGGCCGTAGACGTCGAAGAAGGTGGGAGCGGGTTCCCCCTTATGCGCGATGTTCGGCGCCCCCAGGTCCGGGATGTCCAGCTTGCCGTCGCGGAACCAGCTCAGCGCGTAGCTCGGCTTGGTGATCATCTCCGGCGCCAGCTTGGCCACCGCGCGCACGTCGACGGTCTCCGGGATCTCCGGGCTGCCCCAGTCACGGCCCACGTTGAACACCCAGTCGGTGGTGACGATCAGGCCCTTGCAGCCGGCTTCGCGAGCACGCTCGGCGCGGGCCAGGATCTCCTCGCGGCTGCCGAGCCAGTAGATCTGGAAGAAGACCTTGTCGTTGACTGCGGTCACTTCCTCGACCGGCTTGGAGGCGAAGCTGGACAGGCCCATCGCGGTGCCGCGGGCCGCAGCGGCGCGGGCCACGGCCACCTCACCGTCCGGATTCACTGCCTGCACGCCGGTCGGCGAGATCATCACCGGGAACGAGATCTCTTGTCCCATCACCGTTGTGGTGAGATTGCGCTCGGGCGTAGCGCCGATCACGTGCGGGGCGAAGCCGATCTCGGTGAAGGCGTCGACGTTGTCGGTCACGGTGATGCCGGCTTGCGTTCCGGCCACCAGCGACGAGTACACCGTCTTCGGCAGCCGCTTCTTGGCACGCCGCTGAGCCTCCCCGACGGTCTCGAACCACGGGTTGCGGCGCCACGGGTTCTTCTCCATGAGCTCGGCGAATTTAGACATGCGGGTACTCCTGTAGGTGATGCGTGTGGGTCGATCGGGTGGGTGTCAGTGCGTTCCGCAGGACGACGACGAACAGCCCGTGGCGGTGGTCGGCATGAAGCCGGCGAGCGGGTTCTCATCGCAGTCGCGCGACGGCGGGCGGGTCATCAGCGTGAGCGGCACCCCGCGCGAGTGATCCTTGTTCGCGGTCGGCTTGGTGCGTTCGCCGGCGAGAAGCTGCTCGCCGTAGCCCTGCACGCACTCGGGGTCGGGACCGTCGAGCGGCAGACCGGTGAAGAACTTGGCGGCCATACAGCCTCCCCGGCACGCGTCGAAGTGCGCGCACTGGGTGCAGGCGCCGGCGCTCTGCGGTTCGCGCAGTTGCGTGAACAGGTCCGACCGCTGCCAGATCTCGCTGAAGCCGCCGTCGGTGAGGATGTTCCCGGCCAGGAAGTTCTCGTGGATGGCGAACGGGCAGGCGTAGACGTCGCCGACCGGATCGATCAGGCAGACCACGCGCCCGGCGCCGCACAGGTTGAGGCCGGGCAGGCCGCCGCCGCCGTCGCCGCCGAAGGCCGACAGGTGGAAGAAGGAGTCGCCGGTCAGCACGTTCTCGCCGTGGGCGACGAGCCACTCGTACAGGTCGCGCTGCTGCTCGGGCAGCGGATGCAGATCGTCCCAGACGTCGGCGCCGCGACCCGAGGGACGCAGCCGAGTGATCCGCAGCGTGGCGCCGAAGCGGTCGGCGAGCGCCTTGAACTCGTCGAGCTGGGTGGCGTTCTGCCGCGTCACCACGACGCTGATCTTCGCGTCGGTGAAGCCCGCGTTCTGCAGGTTCTCCAGCGCGCGCACGGCCATGTCGAAGGAGCCCGGGCCGCGCACCGCGTCGTTGACCTCCGCGGTGGCGCCGTCGAGCGAGATCTGCACGTCCACGTAGTCGGTCGCGGCCAGTCGCTGTGCCACCTCGGGGTTGATGCGCAGACCGTTGGTGGAGAACTTGACGCCCACCTGATGATCGACGGCGTAGTCGACCAGTTCCCAGAAGTCCGGGCGCACCGTGGGCTCGCCGCCACCGATGTTCACGTAGAAGACCTGCATGCGCTGCAGCTCGTCGATGATCGCCTTGCACTGCTCGGTGTTCAGCTCGCGCGGGTCACGCTTGCCCGAACTCGACAGGCAGTGCACGCAGGCGAGGTTGCAGGCGTAGGTGAGCTCCCAGGTGAGGCAGATCGGCGCGTCCAGACCGCGCTCGAACTGGTCCACCAGGCGGCCCACCTTGGGCGGCGCCGCCGGCGTCACGACCGGGAGGTCGAGGTGCGGGGTGGTCCCGGGCAGGTCTGCGGTGCGGGTCTCAACGCTGGTCATGTCATGGACTCCTCGCCGGGAATGATCATCCCGGAATCGGCCAGCGCGGTCAGCGCCTGGACGTACATCGGACGGTCGGCGTCGGCGATGCCGGCGGCGGTCAGCGCCGCCTCCGCGCTGGGCTGATCGGCCAGCGACTGCACCAGGCCGACGACGACGAGGTTCTTGAGGAAGGACAGCTTGCGTGTCCCGAAGTGGTAGAGCAGCGCCCCGAAGGGTTCGGGCCGCAGGGCCACCGACGGGTTCATCCGCCAGGGGCGCGCGAGTTCGAAGGACGTGCTGCCGGCGACCGCGAGGTCGCCGGCAGCACTGGTCGACGCGGTGGTCATCAGTAGACGCCGCACATCCCGTCGATGGAGACTTCCTCCACCAGCGATTCGGTGACGAGTTCCTGAGTGTCCTGATCGGCCATGTGAACCAACCTCCTTCGGTGCTTTCTTGTGGTTCACAGCACACTATAATGGCACCGGGTGCAAATTCAAGGGTGATCACGAAGACCGCGAAGAACCGAGGGGCGAACACGATGACACGAGCCGGACGGCCGCAATCGACCACGCGGGCCGAACTGAGCACTCTCGCGATCGACCTGTTCACCGAGCGCGGTTTCGACGAGACCAGCGTCGACGACGTCGCCGCGGCCGCCGGTATCGCGCGCCGCACCCTGTTCCGCTACTTCCCGTCCAAGAACGCGATCCCGTGGGGCGACTTCGACGGCCATCTGGGCAAGATGCGCGACTGGCTCGCTGCGACGCCGGGCGACCTGCCGCTGGACGAGGGCCTGCGCCGCGCCCTGATCGCCTTCAACGAGGTACCCGAGGTGGAACACGAACACCACCGGCGCCGCATGCAGTTGCTGCTGGAAGTACCCGCCCTCCAAGCGCATTCGATGCTGATGTACCACGAGTGGCGTCAGATCGTCGCCGCCCACGTGGCGCAGCGGCTGGGTCGCGAACCCGGCGCACACCTGCCCCAGTCCATCGCCTGGCAGCTCCTCGGCGTCTCCCTGGCCGCCTACGAGCAGTGGCTGAGCGACCCCGCGTCCGACCTGCTGACTCTCCTCGACGAAGGGTGCGCCGTCCTCTCGGCGGGATTGCCCGGGACGTCCGCCGACGTTCCCCTACGCTGAGCCCCCGAGGGGCTGTGCAGTCCCGCGAGGCACTGTTATCCTCGGTAGAACCTGTTCTAGTTTTGTCCCGGCGCCGAGGTCCGGGACCGATTCCATAGAGAGCTCATCGATGACGGAACTGACACCGCACTCCTCCCGCAGTGCGATCCTCACGGTCGCCGAGGTGATCGACGAGACCCCCGATGCACGCAGCATCGTCTTCGAAGTCCCCGAGGCGCACTCGGACAAGTTCAGCGATTACCTGTCCGGCCAGTTCCTGACCCTGCGGATCCCGAGCGAGCAGACCGGCTCGGTGGCCCGCTGCTATTCGCTGTCGTCCGCGCCGGGCCGCGACGAACTGCTGAAGGTGACCGTCAAGCGCACCGCCGACGGCTACGGCTCCAACTGGATCTGCGACAACCTCGCGGCCGGCTCACAGATCGAGTCGCTGCCCCCGTCGGGGGTCTTCACCCCGGCCAACATCCACGCGCCGCTGCTGCTGATCGCCGCCGGATCCGGTGTGACGCCGGTGATGTCGATCCTGAAGACGGCCCTGGCCGCCGGTACCGGGCCGATCACCTTCTTCTACGCCAACCGCGGCGAACAGGACGTCATCTTCGCCGCCGAGCTCCGCGAGTTGCAGGCCGCCAACCCCGGACGCCTGACCGTGGTGCACTGGCTCGAGTCGCTGCAGGGACGCCCCACCGCCAAAGCCCTGGCCACCTTCTTCAAGCCGATGGCGGGCACCCACTCCGCCTACATCTGCGGCCCCGGTCCGTTCATGGACGCGGTGCACGAGGGCCTGGCGAAAGCCAAGTTCGACCATCACGAGGTGCACACCGAGGTCTACAACTCCCTGTCCGGCGACCCCTTCGAGGACGTCGAACTCGAAGAGGTCAGCGCAGAGGAAGCCGCCGCGGCCGCCGAGGTGGAGGTGGAACTGGACGGCGACACCCACGTGCTGGCCTGGCCGCGCTCGCGCACGCTGGTCGACGTGATGCTGGGCGCCGGCCTGGATGCCCCGTACTCCTGCCAGGAAGGCGAATGCGGCTCGTGCGCGTGCACCCTGACCGAGGGCACCGTCGAGATGGAGAACTCCGGAGCCCTCGATCCCGACGACATCGCCGACGGCTACATCCTCGGTTGTCAGGCCAGACCGACCAGCGACAGTCTCAAAGTGGAATTCTGACTTTCCGGCGAAGGAGCCTCATGACCGACTCAGTGGTGATCGCCGGCGGTGGGCTCGGCGCCTCCCGCCTGGCAGAGAACCTGCGCGGCAACGGATTCACCGCGCCCATCACGATCCTCTCGGCGGAGTCGCATCCGCCCTACGATCGCCCGCCGCTGTCGAAATCGGTGCTCACCGCCGACGACGGACGCACCGACCTCAAGGCGCCCGACTTCTATGCCGAGTCCGGCATCGAGCTGCGGCTGGACACCCGCGTGGTCGCGGTGGACCCGGCGGCGCACCACGTCGTCACCGAGCACGGCGGGCAGCGCACCGAGGTGCCCTACGGCACGCTGGTGCTCGCCACCGGTCTGGCGCCACGGCCGTTCCCCGGTGACGGCGCCGACCTCGCCGGCGTCCACATGATCCGCACCTACGACGATGCCGTCGCCCTGCGCGACGAGATCGGCGCTGCGCAGCGCGCGGTGGTGATCGGCGCGGGGTTCATCGGCTGCGAGGCCGCCGCCAGCCTCACCACCCGGGGCGTGGACGTGACCGTGATCGAGCCGGCGCCGGCGCCCCTCGCCGCCGCGCTGGGCGAGGAGATCGGCGGCTTCGTCGGGCGGCTGCACAAGGAGGCGGGCGCGGCGATCCGCACCGGAACCGGCGTCACCCGACTGCTCGGCGGCGACGGCCGCGTCTCCGGGGTCGAACTGGACGACCGCACCGTGCTGCCGGCCGATCTGGTGGTGGTCGGCATCGGCGGCTATCCCGACCTGGCCTATCTGGAGGGTTCGGGCATCGAGATCGCCGACCGCCCCGAGGGCGGCGGCATCGCCTGCGACGAGCGCGGACGCACCGGTGCACCTGACGTCTACGCGGTCGGCGACGCAGCGAATTGGGCTGACGCACAGGGGAACCGGCGCCGCGTCGAGCATTGGAACCACACCGTCGAGCAGGCGGTGCTGGTCGCCGCCCAGATCGCAGAGCATCCACTGCCCGCCCCGACGGTGCCGTACTTCTGGAGCGATCAGTACGACCTCAAGGTTCAGCTACTCGGCTCCCCGCGGGCCGGCGACGAGGTGCACGTGGTCGACGACGACGGACGCAAGTTCCTCGCCTACTACAGTCGCGACGGCATCCTGACCGGCGTGGTCGGCGCCGGCCGCGTGGGCAAACTGATGAAGACGCGCCCGCACCTGCTGATCGAGACCCCGATCGCCGACCTCTTGACGTGAATCACGCTGCCGCACACCTGTCCCCGGCCTCGCGGGCTGGGGACATCGCGGCTGCGGTCCGGGCACTCGGCGACGCCGAGCGGGCCGCCGGGCAGCGGCGCTTCTTCAAGACCGGCCCCGGCGAGTACGGCGAAGGCGACGTCTTCGCCGGGGTGCGCGTGCCGGTGCTGCGGTCGGTGAGCAAACGCCTCCGCGGACTCGACCCACCCACGGTGCGCACCCTGCTGGAGCATGAGATCCACGAGGTCCGCCTGCTCGCCCTGCTGGTGCTGACGCTCAACGCCGACCGTGCCGGCGACGACGAGCGAGCAGCCTGGGTTCAGCTGTACCGGGAGTCCGCGCGCGCCGGGCGCGTGAACAACTGGGATCTGGTGGACGTCTCGGCCGACCCGATCCTCGGCGTCTGGCTGGTGGCGGCCGGCGACCACCGGGAGCTGCTCGACTGGGCGGCCGCCGACGACCTGTGGCAGCGCCGCATCGGCATCGTCGGCACCTTCGCCTTCATCAAAGCCGGTCTGCCGCAGGCGCTCCTGGACGTGGCGCCGCTGGTGATCGCCGACCGGCGCGACCTGATCCAGAAGGCCTTCGGCTGGATGCTGCGGGAACAGGGCCAACGCGTGGACCGCGCGCTGCTGCTCGACTATCTGGATTCCCACGCCGGCGACATGGGGCGCACCGCGCTGAGCTATGCCGCCGAACATCTGACTGCTGCCGAGCGCGCCCACTACCGCTCCCTGTGACAGCCTCCGGGGACCATGAGAGGATTCCGGCATGGCCGACATCGAACTACACATGGACGGATCCCTGGCACGAGCCGCACGACACCTGATCAAGGTGTCGGCGCGCACCGTCGCCCGGCACGCGGGCGTCGAGACCCAGGATCTCCGGCAGTACGAGAAGGGTGGCGACACCCTCGATCGCGACCAGATCCAGCGGGTCGCCGATTCACTGGTGCACTACGGCGCCGTCTTCATCACCGAGGACCCGCTCGGCGGAGTCGGCGTGCGCCGCAAGTTCAGCCGCACCGGCGTCCGCATGATCGAGAACTGGGAGAGCGAAGGCGGCCCCGTCGCCAGCGACGACGTCTGACCGGCCACTCCAGCCGGCGACCGATCAGTCGTCGCAGCAACTCCCCGGGCGAGGGCTCTTGCGGTACACGATCACCGCGGCCACGATCAGCGGGATCTGCAGCGGCAGCCGCGCCCAGGCGACCGTCTTGAGCAGATCGCTCTTGTCCGCCCAGACGCGGATGGCGTTGACGTTGGCCGGGAACACCGCGACGAACAGTGCGGCGGCCAGCGCCGCCGCGGGACGACGCGTCTTCGCCGGAAGCAGGGCGGCGCCGATGCCGAGCTCGGCCACCCCGGAGGCGTAGGTCAGCTGCCGGGGGTCACCGGGAAGCTCCTCCGGAATGAGTGCATCGAACGGCTTGGGTGCCACGAAATGCAGCACACCCATCGTCAGCAGGAGTCCGGACAGGGCCTTCGCGATGCGATCTACCGTCATCCCACGATCCTACGACCCACGGCCGCGAGCTCACTGAGGCGACACGGGCTCCAGGTGCGCCAGCAGCCACCGGCCGTCGACCTTCGTCATCGTCGCCCAGCGGGAGACGCCGACCCGCTCGGGGGCGCCGCCCTGGTCGCCGACCGAGATCAGTTGGTCGACGAAGACCAGGGTCCGGGCCCGGCCGTCGGTCATCTCGGCCACGCCCACGTCGAGCACGGTCCCGGTCATGGTGATCTTCGAGGCCGTCGCTCCCGTGAAGACCACGTCCGGTCCGCGGCCCAGATAGTCGGCGGCCAGCGCACCGGAGAGCCGTTCGGCCACGGCGGCACGATCGGCGGCCTCGTCGGTCGGCGCGAAGGTCATCAACTCGCCTACCGCCGCCGCAGTCGCCTCCTCCACCGCGATCCGGTCGCTCTCGCGTTGCTGGCCCCCTCCCCGCAGCGCGAAGGTTCCGGCGACCACGGCGACCACCACCGCGATCGCCACGAGCACCGCCCACCCCCGGACGAAACGCCGGTCCGCGGGCACCCGGAGCCGCCGGCGCGAGCCGGTCACGAGACCCGCTCCGTGTCCTGCACCAGCCAGCGCTCCCCGGAGGGGATCATCAGCACCCGCACCGTGACTCGGTCGGTACCGGGCGCACCGCCGACCAGCTCGGGGGCACTGGCCTGCGCCACCACCAGCACCGGGATCGCCTCGCCTTCGCGCGGCTGGGTACCCGCCGAGATCACCTGCCCGGTGCTGGGTGCACCGAATCCGGCGACCGCCGTGCGCAGCTCCGCGCGCGCCGCGGACAGCCGGTCCCGCTGGGCGCCCGTGCTGAGCGCCAGCACCCGGTCCAGGTAGGCGCCCGGGTCGGCGGGGTCGGCCGACAGCATGCTGGTGACGGCGGCGGCCGCCCCCGTGCGGGCCGCCTCGTCGTCGTCGATCGCCCGCTGGTCGGCCGCTCGGGCGGCCAACGACCATGCCGCGAGACCAGCCACGATCGCGGCGACCAGCACGGCCGCCACCACTGCCAGGCGCACGCCCGCACGCCGGCGGCGGGCCTGCTTCCGCAGCCCCGGCGCCGCGTCGATCCGGGCCAGACGCTCCTCGCGGACGGCGGCCCGATACCGCTCGCGGGCCGCGGTCAGCCGCTTCTGCTCCTGGTCGGGTGAGGTCATTGCAGCTCGTCCAGGGTGCTCAGCAGCCAGCGTCCGTCCTCGCGCACGAAGTCGGCGGTGACGGTCTTGGTGTCGGCGTCGGGTTCGCGGTCCTCGTGCGTGACGACGACGTTCGCCACCACCAGCGCGGTTCCGGAATCCTCTTGGGCGGCGGTCACTCCGACGGACACCGGTTCCCAGCGCACCGCCCGCACCCCCGCCGGCGCCGGTGCGGACAGGCCGGTGGCCGCCGACGACGCGAGGGACCCGGTCACCAGGGAGCGCGCGTGCTCGCGGTCGGCCTGCCACGTGGCGGCCTCGGCGGAGAATACTTCGGCGATCATCCGGCCCGCGTCGGCCTCCAGCTGTGCGGCGGTGGCCACGCGGGCGGTGATCGGTGCACGCCACGCCTGGGCGAGCGCCAGGCAGGTCAGTGCCACCGCCACCAGCGCGGCAGTCCCGATGAGTCGGGCCGTCGCACCGCGCGGACTCATCGGACGTTCCAGGCGGCGGGCGAGGCGCCGTCGGCGGGTGGGCGCAGAGCTCTTGGTGGTCTGGGTCATGGCAGGAAGGTCACCCCCGACAGTTTCAGGACGCCGTCTTCGGGTTCGGTGACCACCCGCAGCCGCAGCTGCCGGTTCCGGCCTTCGACGGCGCCGGCGTTCACCGACATCCGCGCCGCGATCAGGACCACTCCACGGTCGCCGTCGCGGCTGGCCAGTGCCGCACCGTCGATCCGGGCGTCGCCGGTGCTGCCCTGCTCCTCGACGAACCGGGTGTAGGCCTCCGCAGACTGGGCGAAGGAGTCATAGAACTCCCCGGTCGCTCCGGCCAGGATCGCGCGGGCACGACCGTCGTCACCCGCATCAGCGGTCAGCAGCAGCTCCACTCGCTCGCTCGCGGCATCGACCAGCTGCTGATCGGAGTAGGCCGGGGTGCGCTCGACCGCCTGCCACACCACCACCCCCGCACCGACCAGGACCAGGACGGCCGTCACCGCGAGGACCGTCCGCGCGCTGATGGAAAGCCGCTGGGTCACACCGGCGCTCACCTCGGCGTCGGTCAGGTCGTCGCGGGCCCGATCGCGGGCGGCACGGGCGATGCGCCACCGCCGCACCGCCTGATCCGCTCTGCTGGCCACGAGTAGACCCTAGTGGCCCGGGCGGGAAAACTCTCGCGGGCCGCCGCCGGGCGTCTTCGTCAGCGCCCGATCCGGGCGTCGTAGTCGGCGCGGGCCGCCGAGTCGGGGTTCAAGAAGATGGTGTCGGTCTTGGTCAGGTGCCGCAACCTCTGTTTGAGCCGGTGCGGCAGAACGGTGTTGACGGCGACCCAGCCCATCGAGCGCGGGGCGGCCACCCGCACCCGCGGGCGGGCGATCACCCCCACCACCTCGGCGGCCACCTGCTCCGGTTGCACGGTGGAGACCAGCGCATTGGTCTGCAGCCCGTCGACCAGTCCGGTCTCGGTGAAGGTCGGCAGCACCGTGGAGACCCGGATCCCGTGCGGGGCCAGTTCGGCGTCGAGGGCTTCGGAGAATTCGATGACGCCCGCTTTGGCGCCGTTGTAGACGGTCAGCCCGGGATTGGGCAGCCGCCCGGCCACCGAGGCGATGTTGACGATCTGGCCGCCGCGGCCGCCGACCATCCGGCGGGCCGCGGCCTGGCTGCCGAGCATGACGCCCACCAGGTCGATGCCGACCGTCCGCCGGATCAGCGCCTCGCTGTAGTCCAGGAACGGCCCCACCGGCATGATGCCGGCGTTGTTGATCAGCACGTCGACCGGACCGATGCGCCGTTCCACCTCGTCCAGGAAGGCCTCGAACGATGCCGTGTCGGTGACGTCGAGCTCGATGCCTTCCACACCCAGATCGGCGGCGGCCTTGCCGACCGCCTCGGCGTCGATGTCGCCGATCGCCACGCGGGCGCCCGCGGCCAGCAGCTGGGTCGCGGTCTCGAATCCGATGCCGCGGGCACCGCCGGTGATCGCGACCACCTTGCCGGTCAGCGCCGCTCGGATCTGCACCAGACGGCGGTCGGCGCGGCGGCGCGCCAGCGCGGTGACGGACGACTGCATGGGTGGACTCCTCAGTGGACCAGGAACGAGCAGAACAGAACGGCGTCAGTAGACCATCGGCGCCAGGAAGGTGGCGGCCAGAGAGCGCACCGCCTCGGGGGTGCGCTGAGCTTCATCCGAGCTCGGCAGCTCCAGGTAGGAGATCACCAGGCGCACATGGATCTCCACGGCGCGGCGCAACTCTTCGTCGGGCATCGTCGCCCCCGCGGTCCGCAGCGAACCGGCGACGCGATCGGTGACCATGTCGATGAACATGGCGCTCATCGAGGCGGTGAGCGTCCGGATCTCGGCGTCGTCGATCACCATGCGGTGCAACAGCGGGTCGGCGTCGATCATGGCGGCGCCGTGTGCGAAGGCCTCGACCACCGCGGCAGCGGGCTCCAGACCCGCCACCGCCCCTTCCAGTTCGGTCATCCCACGCTCGAAGGCCTCGTTGGCCAGTGCGATCAGCAGGTTCTCCTTGCTGGGGAACCGCCGGTACAGCGTCGAACGGCTGACGCCCGCGGCCCGCGCGATGGCATCCATGTTCGCTTGGCGCACACCGACATCGGTGAATTCGATCGCCGCGGCGTCGAGGATCGCCGTCTCCTGCTGCTCCGGTGACGTGGTGACGCGGGTCTTGCGCATACCCGCCATCAGCGTCGCACCAAGGTCACCGGCAGCTTGTCCTTGGGTACCGGAAGTGCACTGTAGTCCATGGGAAGACGGTAGCCCGCGGGCACGAACCATTCGTAGTCGCGGAGCAGGTTGTGCATGATCGTCTTGATCTCCATCTGCCCGAAGTACAGGCCGATGCACTTGTGCACGCCTCCCCCGAACGGCATCCAGGCCATCCGGTGCCCCTTGTCCTCGGCGCGTTCGGGCGAGAACCGGTCGGGGTCGAAGGTGTCCGGATCGGTGAAGTAGGCCGGATCGCGGTGGTTGGCCATCTGCGGGATCACCACCATGGTGCCTTCGGGGATGTAGTGCCCCAGGACCTGCGTGTCCTTGATGGCCATGCGCGGCTGCGCCGGCACCGGCGGGCACATGCGCAGCGATTCCTTCATCACCGAGTCCAGGACCGTCATCTCCCCGAGGTCGTCGTAGGTCAGGGTGGGCCCCAGATCCATAGACTGGGCTCGCGCGGCCGCCTGCCACTTGGGGTGCTCGGCCATGCGGTAGGCCATCTGCGTCATGGTGATGGTGGAGGTGTCGTGCGCGGCCATCAGCACGAAGATCATGTGGTTGACCACGTCCTCGTCGGTGAAGGTGTCACCGTCGTCGCTTTCGGCGTGGCACAGCACCGAGAACAGGTCCGGGGTCTCCGTGGCACGCTTGGCGTCGATGTGCTCGTAGAAGAACTCCTCGAGGATCTTGCGCGAGCGGATTCCCTTCCACCATCGGCCGCCGGGCACAGGCTTGCGTACCAGGGCCACGCCCGCACGCACGGTTTCGATGAAGGCCTTGTTGAGCCGGTCGGCCTCGTCCTTCGACAGTTCCATGCCGAGGAAGATCTCGAGAGCGACGTCGAGCGTCAGTTCCTTGAACTGCTCGAACAGCTTCACCTGTCCGGTGGGGAACTTCGCGACCCGGTCGATGATGACCGGCTGCATCTCTTCGAAGTAGCCGTGCAACTTCTTGGGCGCGAAGGCCTGCTGCATGATGTGCCGGTGGTGGCGGTGCTCGTCGAAGTCGAGCAGCATGATGCCGCGATTGAAGAAGGGGCCGATGAAGTAGCTCCACGCCGGCGCATTCGCGAAGGCGCGATCCTTGTTCATCAGGATCTCGCTCGCCGCGGCGGCGCCGCGCGCGGTCACCATCCGCGCGCCGAGGGCGTTCATCGCGAAGATCTCCCCGTACTGTTCGCGGCGGCGGTCGGCGAACTCGAACGGGTCACGGCGCATCGACAGCACTTCGAGCACTCCGTTGCGCTGGCTGACGGGGACTGCGCGCAGATCACTGCCGGATTCCGGCTGCGCGAACACGGGCGTGGCCATGACTACTCCTGAGGTCGGTAGACCGCGTGTGAAGCGGCTCACCACCATTGGAACAGATTTATCCTTTTGTTTCTAGTCCCTGCGCGACAGCGGATCAGCGATGAAAGGGGCCGACGTAGAGCAGGACCGTGTTGACCACGACGATCGCCGCGACCGGTATCCAGATCGCCGGCCGCACCAGCGTGGCGAACGCCGCCACCCCCGCCGTCAGAATCGCCAAGCGCAGGATCACTTCCAGAGCCAGGACGTGCACCGGAGCGTTCGGCGCCACGAACAGCCCCCACAGCAGGGCCGCGACGCCGACCGCCAGCACCACCCAGGCGCAGCGGCCGAGGGCCGATTCGCCCTGCCGCCACGCCCAGACGCCGAGCGAGACGAAGACCAGCAGTTCCACCAGGAACGCCAGGACGTCGTTGGCCGTGATGTCGTCGACCGCGTTCATGACGGACCGCCTTCGAAGTGAACGAGTCTCAGCGCGTCATCAAGATGGCGTGGCAGCGGCGCAGCCGGTCCTCCCACCAGGCGGTGCGCTCGGGCGAGGCCAGCGGCAGTTCGTCGTCGGGCTGAATCAGCCGCGGACGCACGCTGCCGTGACGAGGCACGAACGACGGGGCCACGTCGCGCTCGAAGAGGACGCCGGTGCCCAGGCCGCAGGCGTGGTCGAGCATCGGCAGGGCCGCGGCCGCCGATACCGACGCGGCCATCCCCACCGCGGTGTCGAGGGCACTGGAGATCACGACGTCGAGCTTGAGTGCGGTGTTGAGGGCGAGGACCTTGCGCATGCCGCCGAGCGGCGCCACCTTCAGGACCGCGATGTCGGCAGCGTCGGCCTGTGCCACCAGCAGCGGGTCCTCGGCCTTTCGGATGGACTCGTCGGCGGCGATCGGGACGCCGACCACGCGGCGCACGGCCGCGAGCTCCTTGATGGTGGCGCACGGCTGCTCCACGTATTCCACGTCACCGATCGCGGCGATCGCCTCGATGGCGGTCGGCACGTCCCAGGCGCCGTTGGCGTCGATCCGCACGGTCGGGATCACCTCGCGCACGGCGGCGACGCGCTGGACGTCGTCGTCCAGACTCTGCCCCGGCTCGGCCACCTTCACCTTGGCGGTGGTGGCCCCCGGGAAGCGGGCGAGGATCTCGCCGACCTGATCGGCCGGCACGGCGGGGACGGTCGCGTTGACCGGGACGGTGTCGCGCACCGCCGGCGGCGGCCCCTGCCAGGCGGCCTCCACTCCGGCGGCGAGCCAGTTGGCGGCTTCGACGTCGTCGTACTCGACGAACGGCGCGAACTCGCCCCAGCCCTTGAGACCGCGGAAGATCATCGCCTCGCGGATCGTGATTCCACGGAAGCGGGTGCGCATCGGCAGCGCGACCACCTGTGCGTGTTCCAGGATCACATCGACCGGCGGCAACTGCGGTTTGCTCGACCGGACCACGAAGGTCGGCATCTCGCCGTGCTTGCTGGGGATCGCGAAGGGATTGTTGGCGCCGGGCTGGTAGACCATGCACCGAGCCTACCGAGTCCGGTTCACCGCGCCGGAGCAACGCGAGCGGACCAAGACGACGATCCGCTTTGACACAAATGTTTCACTTTGTTCCAACTACGCGCTACTCTGTGCCCATGACGACCGACTTCTCCACCGGTGTGCGCGAAGCCGAACCGAGCATCGTCGACGAGATCGACATCGACGCGCTCGAGTTGCGGCTCGGCACCGACTCGCTGCTCTGGAAGTTCGCCGGCGACAGCCGCATGGTCCTGGGGTTCCAGCGCCTGGCCGGCACCGAGAACTGCATCGAGCAGCTGGCGCAGGGCGTCGAAGACCATTCGATCATCTTCACCGACTTCTTGGGCCGCGCCCGCCGCACCGGTCCCCCGGTGATGCGCACGATCTACTCCGACGACCCGTACGCCTGGGGACACCGGGTGCGCGACTTCCACCGCGACATCAAAGGCACCATCTCCGACGGCTCGCGCTATCACGCTCTCAACCCGGAGCTCTTCTACTGGGCGCACGCCACCTTCGTCGACCAGGTCCTGTACATCACCGACACGTTCATCCGGCGACTGTCGTACGACGAGAAGGTCCAGATCTTCGAGGAGAGCAAGATCTGGTACCAGCTCTACGGCGTCAGCGCCCGCAGCCAACCGCAGACCTACGACGAGTTCTGCGAGTACTGGCAGTCGATGTGCGACAAGTTCGTCCCGACCCGGACCATCCTCTACGCCACCGGCTACCTGCGGAAGGGGCTGCCCGGCCCCCGACAGATACCGCAACCGCTGTGGCGCGTGCTGTCGGCGCCCTTGAACGCCGCGCTGCGCACCGTAGTCATCGGCACCCTGCCACCCGAGATGCGCGAAGTGTGCGACCTCGACTGGACCCCGAAGAAGCAGCGTCGCTTCGACCGGTTCGCAGGCTTCATGCGGACGGTCAACCCACTGGTCAACCGGCTTCCGCTGCGGGTGCTGTACGTGCCGTGGGCCTTCGAGGGGTGGGTCCGCACCGGCGGCGATCCGCGAAAGCTCTACAACCGTCCGGCCTGACCCCGATTCCGCACACCGACTTCGGCCGGCAGCGCACCGACTTCGGATATGCACATTCGGCAGTATGCGCACATCCGAAGTGGGTGTGCCGGAGTCGGATCGCTCGTCAGTCCGGCAGCGGGTCCCTGCTGATCGGGCAGGTCATGCAGTGTCCGCCGCCGCGTCCGCGGCCCAGTTCGGCGCCTACGATCTCGATCACCTCGACGCCCTGCTCACGCAGCAGCGCATTGGTGTGGGTGTTGCGGTCGTAGGCGAACACGACCCCCGGGGATACGGCGACCAGATTGTTGCCGCTGTCCCATTGCTGACGCTCCGAGGCGTACTCGCTGCCGCCGGCCTCCACCACGCGCAGCCGGTCCAGGCCCAGCGCCGCGCGCACCACGTCGACGAAGTGGCCCGGTTCCTCGATCACCACCAGCCCGGGAGCCGCCTCCGAGGGCAGCAGGGTGAACGGGCGGATCTGGTCGACGATCTTCGGATACACGGTCACCAGGTCGCGGTCGGCGAAGGTGAACACGGTGTCCAAGTGCATCGCCGACCGCAGCTTGGGCAGTCCGGCGACGATCACGCGGCGGGCCTGACCGGATTCGAACAACCTCAGCGCCACCTGGGTGATGGCCTGCCGGGAGGTCCGCTCGCTCATCCCGATCAGGACCACGCCGTTCCCGGCAACCAGGACGTCGCCGCCCTCGAGAGTGGCCGACCCCCACTGCCGTTCCGGATCGCCCCACCACACGCGCGACCCCACGAAGTCGGGATGAAACGAGTAGACGGCCTTCATCAGCAGCGTCTCGTCGTGCCGGGCCGGCCAGTACAGCGGATTCAGCGTCACCCCACCGTAGATCCAGCAGGTGGTGTCGCGGGTGTAGAGCGTGTTCGGCAGCGGCGGCATCAGGTACTCGTTGCCGCCCCAGGAGTCTTGCGCCAGCGCCAGATAGCCGGGCCGCAGCTCCGTCGGCAGGTCGCGTGCCGACATGCCGCCGATCAACAGTTCGGCCAGCTCGTCCGGGACCAGCTGATCCAGATAGTCCCGGGTCGCCGGGACCAGACCGACCCCCACCTCATTGGCGACGATCTTGCGATCGAGCAACCAGGCGCGAGCCTCCGGCAGCGCCATCGTCTCTGCCAGCAGCTCATGCAGTTCCACCACCTCGACCCCGAACGCCGTCAGCTTCGCGACGAAGTCGGCATGATCACGCCGGGCGCTGCGCACCCACAGCACGTCGTCGAACAGCAGATTCGCCGCGTTCGACGGGGTGAGTCGTTCGTGTGCCAGGCCGGGCGAGCAGACCAGGACCTTCCGCAGCCGTCCCACTTCGGAGTGGACGCCGTAGGCCTGCGCGGGGAACTCGCTCATGGCTACAGAACCTAGACCTGTCGGCCGGTCACCGCGCGCCGATCCGCTCCGTGCGGTCAGCTGTTCAGGTGGCGGTGCAGCACCTGGTCGAACTCAGTGGGCCGGTCGCGGTGCACGCTGTGACTCGAGTCGATGGTGACGAACTCCCCGTTCGGCAGCGCCTGCGCCACGCGCCGCAGGTGCCGCGGCGGCAGGAAGCTACGGTCCCCACCGGAGACGACGACGGCCGGGGCGGTCAGCCCGGAGAGCCGAGTCCACCACTCGCACTCCGTGCGATCGAACTGGCCTGCCACCTCGTCGGGCAGCGCGCGGTCGTACCGGACGTACGGTAGCGGGTTGGTCACCAGCGCGCGGATGCCACGGAAGCGGTCACCCAGGCCGGTGAACGCCGGCACGATCCGCTCGGCCAGATCGTCGTCGTTCTCCGGCATCGGCGGCGGCTCCTCCAGGACCATCCGGCGCACCCGCTCGGGCTGCGCCATCGCCATTCGCAGCGCCGAGTGCGCCCCGAGCGAATGCGCGACCACGTCCACCCGCGGCACGGCGAGCTCGTCGAGTACCGCGGACAGATCTCCGGCGAAATCGTCGAGAGCGTATCGCTCGGCGTGCTGACTGCGGCCGTGCCCGCGCAGGTCGACGGCGATCACCGACCGTCCCGCGCCGCCGAGCGTGCGGATCACGCGCTTCCACGACGTGTGGTCGCCGCCCATTCCGTGGACCAGCAGCACCGGCGGAACGTCGGACGTGCGCACGATGTTGACCGCTGTCACCGCCAGGTCTGGGTGCTCTCGCCCGCGCCGGATCACTTTCACGCGCACCACTCTAATCGCCGCGGGACGCACAGAGCGATGCAGAAGGCCCGCCCCGGCGGACCGGAGCGGGCCTTCTGACTTTCGACGAACTCAAGGAGCAGCGGTGCCACTCAAGGAGCTAGTCGAAACAGATCACTTGATGATCTTGGTGACGCGGCCGGCACCAACGGTGCGGCCACCCTCGCGGATAGCGAAGCGCAGGCCCTCGTCCATGGCGACCGGCTGGATGAGCTTGACGGTCATCTCCGTGTTGTCGCCCGGCATGACCATCTCGGTGCCCTCGGGGAGGGTCACGACGCCGGTCACGTCCGTGGTGCGGAAGTAGAACTGCGGACGGTAGTTGTTGAAGAACGGGGTGTGACGGCCACCCTCGTCCTTCGACAGGATGTACGCCTGGCCCTCGAACTCGGTGTGCGGGGTGGTGGTACCCGGCTTCACCACGACCTGGCCGCGCTCCACGTCCTCACGCTTGAGGCCGCGCAGCAGCAGACCGGCGTTGTCGCCGGCCTGAGCCGAATCGAGCAGCTTGTGGAACATCTCGATGCCGGTGACGATGGTCTTGGTCGACCCCTCGCGGATACCGACGATCTCGACCTCGGCGTTGACGTTGATCTCGCCACGCTCCACACGACCGGTGACCACGGTGCCGCGGCCGGTGATCGTGAAGACGTCCTCGACGGGCATCAGGAACGGCTTGTCGGTCTCGCGGACCGGGTCCGGCACCGACTCGTCGACAGCAGCCATCAGCTTCTGCACCGACTCGACCCACTTCGGGTCGCCCTCGAGCGCCTTCAGAGCCGAGATCGGCACGACCGGGGCGTCCTCGTCGAACTCCTGGGCGGCCAGCAGTTCGCGGACCTCCATCTCGACGAGCTCCATGATCTCCTCATCGTCGACCATGTCGGCCTTGTTGAGTGCGACCAGGATGTAAGGCACACCGACCTGGCGAGCCAGCAGCACGTGCTCGCGGGTCTGCGGCATCGGGCCATCGGTAGCAGCAACCACCAGGATCGCGCCGTCCATCTGGGCGGCACCGGTGATCATGTTCTTGATGTAGTCAGCGTGACCAGGAGCGTCGACGTGGGCGTAGTGACGCTTCTCGGTCTGGTACTCGACGTGGGAGATGTTGATCGTGATACCACGAGCCTTCTCCTCCGGCGCCTTGTCGATCTGATCGAAAGCGAAGCTCTCGTTCAGGTCGGGGTACTGGTCAGCCAGCACCTTGGTAATGGCCGCCGTCGTGGTGGTCTTGCCGTGGTCGACGTGACCGATGGTGCCGATGTTCACGTGCGGCTTGGTCCGCTCGAACTTCGCCTTCGCCACTTGTGTCCTCCTGGACTCAGGTCTGCCGGGGCGTTCCCGGCAGAGGTGGATTTACAGTTTATTGCGCCGGAGCGCGTGCCGCACAGGCGGGCGGGGAGTAGTGGTCTACTCGCCCGTCGCCTTAGCGATGATCTCCTTCGCCACGTTCGCCGGAACCTCAGCGTACGAGTCGAAAACCATGGAGTAGTTTGCCCGGCCCTGAGTCTTCGACCGAAGGTCTCCGATGTAGCCGAACATCTCCGACAGCGGCACCGCGGCCTTCACGACGCGTGCACCGCTGCGCTCCTCCATGGCCTGGATCTGGCCACGGCGGGAGTTCAGGTCGCCGATGACGTCACCCATGTAGTCCTCCGGAGTCGTGACCTCGACGGCCATGATCGGCTCCAGAATGACCGGGCTGGCCATGCGCGCAGACTCCTTCAGAGCCTGCGAACCAGCGATCTTGAAGGCCATCTCCGAGGAGTCGACGTCGTGGTACTGACCGTCGAGCAGAGTGACCTTCAGGTTGACCAGCGGGTAGCCGGCCAAGACGCCGTACTGCATCGCGTCCTGCGCACCGGCATCCACCGAGGGGATGTACTCGCGCGGGACACGACCGCCGGTGACGGCGTTTTTGAACTCGTAGGTCGCGCCCTCTTCTTCGGGGTCGACCAGCGGCTCAAGCTTGATGATGACCTTGGCGAACTGGCCCGAGCCACCCGTCTGCTTCTTGTGGGTGAACTCGTGCTTCTCGACGGTCTTGCGGATCGTCTCGCGGTAAGCCACCTGCGGCTTGCCCACGTTCGCCTCGACCTTGAACTCACGCTTCATGCGATCGACCAGGATGTCGAGGTGGAGCTCGCCCATGCCGCCGATGACGGTCTGGCCGGTCTCGTCGTCGAGGTTCACCGAGAACGTCGGATCCTCTTCGGCGAGCTTCTGGATCGCGGTGCCCAGCTTCTCCTGGTCCGACTTGGTCTTCGGCTCGATGGAGACCTCGATGACCGGGGCCGGGAAGCTCATCGACTCCAGGACGATCGGGTTCTGCGAGTCACAGAGGGTGTCGCCGGTCGTGGTGTCCTTGAGGCCGATCATCGCGTAGATGTGGCCGGCCACCGCGTTGTCGACCGGGTTCTCCTTGTTGGCGTGCATCTGGAAGAGCTTGCCGATGCGCTCCTTCTTGCCCTTGGTCGCATTGAGGACCTGGGTGCCCGGATCGACCTTGCCCGAGTAGACGCGGACGAAGGTCAGCTTGCCGAAGAACGGGTGCGCCGCGATCTTGAACGCCAGCGCCGAGAACGGCTCGTCCTTGCTCGGCTTGCGGGTGAGGACCTCTTCCTCGTTGTTCGGGGCGTGGCCCTCGATCTCACCGATGTCCAGCGGGTTCGGCAGGTAGTCGATCACGGCGTCGAGCATGGGCTGGATGCCCTTGTTCTTGAACGCCGTGCCGCACAGCACCGGGTAGATCTCGGAGTTGATGGTCATCTTGCGAATCGCACCCTTGATCTCCTCGATCGTGAGCTCCTCGCCGGAGAAGTACTTCTCCATGAGGGCCTCGTCCGACTCGGCGACCGTCTCCAGCAGCTTCTCGCGGTACTCCGCGGCGCGCTCCTGCAGGTCGGCCGGGATCTCGGTGATCTGCGGCTCGGCACCGATGTCGACGACGCCCGGCCACAGCAGGGCCCGCATCTCGACCAGGTCGACGACGCCGTCGAAGGCATCCTCGGCACCGATCGGGAGCTGCATCACCAGCGGCTTGGCACCGAGACGGTCGATGATCGTCTGCACGGTGTAGTAGAAGTCCGCGCCCATCTTGTCCATCTTGTTGACGAAGCAGATGCGGGGGACGTCGTACTTGGTGGCCTGGCGCCAGACCTGCTCGGACTGGGGCTCGACGCCTTCCTTGCCGTCGAAGACGGCGACCGCGCCGTCGAGCACGCGGAGGGCGCGCTCGACCTCCACGGTGAAGTCGACGTGACCGGGGGTGTCGATGACGTTGATCTGGTTGTCGTCCCAGAAGCAGGTCACGGCGGCGGAGGTGATGGTGATACCACGCTCCTTCTCCTGCTCCATCCAGTCGGTGGTCGATGCACCGTCGTGGGTCTCACCGATCTTGTAGTTCACACCCGTGTAGTAGAGGATGCGCTCGGTGGTGGTGGTCTTACCGGCATCGATGTGCGCCATGATGCCGATGTTGCGGACCTTCGTGAGGTCGTTCAGCACTTCCTGTGCCATGTGATTCCCTTCGGGGAGTCTGCGGATTCAAAAGTCTGCGGATTCAAGACTGTGGAGCCGGTCGGCGGGGTCCCCGTCGCCGGCCGGTGGACCGCTGCGCGGGGCCGATCGGCCGATCAGCCCCGCGCAGGGCGGTCACCAGCGGTAGTGCGCGAACGCCCGGTTGGCTTCGGCCATCTTGTGGGTGTCCTCGCGGCGCTTCACCGAAGCACCGAGGCCGTTGGAGGCGTCGAGCACCTCGTTGGCCAGCCGCTCGACCATGGTCTTCTCGCGGCGCTGCCGGCTGAAGGTGACCAGCCAGCGCAGCGCCAGAGTGTTGGCGCGGCCGGGCTTGACCTCGATCGGCACCTGGTAGGTGGCGCCACCGACGCGACGGCTCTTCACCTCGAGGGTGGGCTTGACGTTGTCCAGGGCACGCTTGAGCGTGATCACCGGATCGGTACCGGTCTTCTCACGGGTGTTCTCGAGGGCCTGGTAGACGATGCGCTCGGCGGTCGACTTCTTGCCGTCCAGCAGAATCTTGTTCACCAGCTGGGTGACCAGGGTGGAACCGTAGACCGGGTCCTGGATCAGCGGGCGCTTGGGAGCGGGTCCTTTACGTGGCATGACTTAGTTCCCCTTCTTGGCGCCGTAACGGCTGCGAGCCTGCTTGCGGTCCTTGACACCCTGGGTGTCGAGGGAGCCGCGGATGATGCGGTAGCGGACACCGGGAAGGTCCTTCACACGGCCGCCGCGCACGAGCACCATCGAGTGCTCCTGCAGGTTGTGGCCCTCACCCGGGATGTAAGCGGTGACCTCGATGCCACTGGTCAGGCGCACACGGGCGACCTTCCGCAGGGCAGAGTTCGGCTTCTTCGGGGTGGTGGTGTACACGCGGGTGCACACGCCGCGGCGCTGCGGGCTGCCCTTCAGGGCTGCGGTCTTCTTGATCGAAGCCTTGTTCTTGCGGCCCTTGCGGACCAGCTGATTAATAGTTGGCACTGAGTTCTTTCTCCTCATGACCGGCGCTCGCCGATCTTGTTGTCTGTCGCGGTTTGTGCTCCGGGCAGGCCACTCGTTTCCGCACACGGCGGTGTCGAGCAACTTCCGCAACTCGCCCCACCAGAACATTCATCCTGGTCAGTGGGTTATCGTTCACCCGAGGTCGGGCGTGTCGTAGCAGGTACGACACGGTGACGACTTCTCCCCCACCCGCAGACTGCGTCCGATTTTGGGCGGGCGGCACCCAGCAGGCTGGACACCGACGACCCACTCTACAGCCCTGATTTCGACAGGTCAAAATGCTTGACAAGGCCGAAATCCAGGTCGGCGCCGGCCCGGTCCGGTGGGCCGATTCACGGCCGGAGCGGCAGCTCGGCGATCGGCTCGGAGATCATCCGCTCCGGCTCGTCCGCGTCACCGACGGTGAACGCGACACTCGTGGCGTCGCCGAGGTCGTCGACGACCGCCGTGGTGGACGTTCCCACGTCGTTCGGCGTCATCACTCCACCCAGCCGTGGACCGTCGGGGCCGACCAGCCACAGCTGATACACGGTCCCCTGCTCGGGCGGCGGGACGTCGTTCATCACCAGCACCCCGGCCCGTTCGGTGGACGAATAGGTCACCGAGGCCTGCCCGGTGGCGACCGGGCCGCTGACCGTGCGCACGTCGGGTGCGGCGAAGACCTTGTCCGAGGTGCTCTGCCCCGGTTCGCCCGGCCGGTCCGAGACGGCGTAGCCGACCAGCCCGCCGCCGATCCCCACCACGACGGCGACCGCGGCCGCCGCGGCGGCCCAGCGCCAGCGTGACCGCCCCGTCGATCCGCCGTCCCGGGCGGCGCCCTGCGCGTCGTCCTGCTCGGCGTGCCGGAGGACCGTGTCCCGCAGTCCGGCCGGCGGCGGGGTCGCCGTGAGGTCGCTGAGCTGCGCCATGGATTCGCGCGCCGCGGCGACCTCGGCGGCGAACTCGTCGCGGGTGTGGTCGTCGGTCGCCGCGAGCAACCGCAGCACGCGCCGCCGATCGACCTCGGGCAGGGCGTCGATCGCCATCAGGGGCGCCATCGCGAGCAGGTCGGCGGCCTCGCCGGCGCCGTCGATATCGTCAGCCACCGTCCAAACACCCCCTCAACCGCTTCAATCCGTCCCGGATACGGCTCTTCACCGTGGGCAGCGCCACCGCGAGCCGGTCGGCGACCTCGCTGTAGGTGAGACCTTCGTAGTACGCCAGCCCGACGGCCTCGGCCTGCCGTTCGGTGAGCCTGCCGAGGCACCGGCGCACCAGTCCGGCGGCCTCGCGGTCGGCGACCTCCTCGCCCACCTCGTCGATCAGCGCGGTGACCTGTCGGGCGCCGTAGGTGAGGTCTCGCCGGGTGGCCGCGGTCTCCGCGCGCACCCGGTCGACGGCCCGCCGGTGCGCGATGGCGATCAGCCAGGCGATCGGCGATCCCTCCGTGCGCCGGTAGGCGGCGGCCTCGCGCCAGACCTGGAGGTACACCTCCTGCGTCGTCTCCTCGCTGTAGCCGCGATCGCGGAGCACCCGCAGCACCATGCCGAAGACCCGCGCGCCGGTCCGGTCGTAGAACTCGGCGTACGCGGCGGCGTCCGAGCGCGCGATTCGTTCGAGCAGCGCAGCCAGCTCCGCCGGCTCGGTGTCGCGTGTCGGCATCAGCGCCGGATTCTCGATCGCATCGATCTCCAGCGTAATCGGCGGACGCCGGCGCGTCCGCAAAGCTCCGGGCACCGGTCTGGCCTCCTCGGTCGCCGCTCAGGCGCGCCGGGGCGGGCGCGGGACGAAGTAGGAGGTCCGGCGTTGGTACTCGCGGTAGCCCGGGCGCTGCGCCATCATTCGCTCGAGCCGGCGCGCCCCCGTCGCGTACACCAGGAAATAGGTCATCGCGATCGGGGACAGCACGGTCAGCGCCGCGTAACCGCCCGTGGCGGCCATCAGCCACACGCCCCACCAGACGCAGGCGTCGCCGAAGTAGTTCGGATGCCGCGTCCACGCCCACAGGCCGGTGTCGAGGACCGGCCCGCGCCCGGGGTCACGCCGATAGGACCGCAGTTGTGCGTCGCCGACCGCCTCGAAGACCATTCCGGTCAGACAACCGGCCAGTCCCAGCGCGAACACCGCCCACGTCCATCCGGACGGACCGCCTTCCACGGCGGCGACGATCAGCGGCAGCCCGACCCACAGCTGCGACAGCCCCTGGAGCCCGAAGACCTTGCCGCCCACGGTGAGCAGTCCCGGCTGCGGGCCGAGATAGTCCCGGTAGCGGGGATCCTCGCCGCGGCCGCGCGTCTTACCGGCCATGTGCCAGCTGAGCCGGAGACCCCACACGCCGACGACCAGTGCGAGGACCACCCGCCGGACCGGATCTCCGCCGCCGAGCACCAGGGCGAGTACCGCGATCCCGGCCAGCCCGAGGCCCCACGAGACGTCGACGACGTTGTAGCGCCCGATCCGGTGGCCGACGGCGAAGGCGACCCCCTGCAGCACGACGATCCACAGCGTCGCGGCGGCCGCGATCAGCACGACCCCGCTCACGCCGGTCATGGTCGCACCTGCTTACCGAACGTCAGCTGCCGCACGTCCAGGTACCCGGACCGGAACCCCGCCTCCGAGTAGGCCAGGTACAGGTCCCACATCCGCATGAAGGTCCCGTCGAAGCCGAGGTCGGCCACCCGCCGCCGATTCGCGGCGAACCGCTGCCGCCACAGCGCGAGCGTGGCGGCGTAGTGCCGGCCGAAGGAGAGCTCGTCGTGCACCCGCAGGCCGGTGTCGCGCTGCGCCGCGGCCCGCAGCGCCTGGACCGACGGCAGCTGACCGCCGGGGAAGATGTACTTGTGCACCCAGGTGTAGGTGCCCGCCGAGGCCAGCATGCGCTCGTGCGGCATGGTGATCGCCTGGATCGCCGCCCGTCCGCCCGGCACCAAAAGACGGTCGATCGTCTGGAAGTAGGTCTCCCAGTACTCGCGCCCGACGGCCTCGATCATCTCGACCGAGACGACGGCGTCGTACCGCCCGCGCACCTCGCGGTAGTCCAGGAGATCGATCCGCACCCGCTCCCCGAGTCCGGCGGCGCACACGCGCCGCCACGCCAGCTCGCGCTGCTCACTCGACAGCGTGATCGAGTGGACCTGTGCGCCTCGTGCGGCGGCGCGCAGGCAGAGTTCGCCCCATCCGGTGCCGATCTCCAGCAGCCGGGTCCCCGGCCCCACCCCCGCCTGGTCCAGCAGCCGGTCGATCTTGACCCGCTGCGCATCGGCCAGGTCGGCGAAGCTCGCCTGCGCCGCGTGCCGGTCGGAGGCGAACAGGCCGCTCGAGTAGGTGAGGGTCTCGTCGAGGAACACGGCGAACAGGTCGTTGGAGAGGTCGTAGTGCCGCGCGATGTTGGACCGGGTGTTGCCGACCGAGTTCTCCTCGTCGTCGGGATGGCCGGGCAGCACCAGTGCCCGCAGGCGCTGCAGCGACGGCGGGACCAGCCGGGCGATCCGGGCGGCGAAGGGCTCGAGCACTCCGACCAGATCGTCGGCGTGCCACTCGCCCGCCATGTACGACTCGCCGAAGCCGATCAGTCCGGACGTCCCGATCCGGCGCGCGAGGGCCGTCGGGTCGGTGATGATCATGCGCGGGCGCTCGCCGTCGCCGCCGGCGGCGGCCGTGCCGCGACCGGGCCGGTGAATCGCGATCGGCAGGTCCGCCGTGGCGCGCCGGAAGAGGGCATGCGCCACCGCGCCCCGCAGGCGTGCCGCCGACGACGACGGCACCGCGGCCACATCGGGCCAGCGCTGGGGGTCCACGCCCGCGCGGGTCTGGGGTTCGGCGGTGTCGAGGTCGGTGGTGTCGAGTTCGGTGGTGTCGAGGGTCATCGGTCGGCCTTTCGGGGGTGAGTGGCGGGACGAGTGGCGGGGCGGGGAACCACGGGCAGGCCGCGGGCCCAGAGGCCGATGCCGTGCAGGCGGATCCGCAGGGCGACGAGCCAGGGGGCCAGCGGGGCACGGACCTGCGCCCGCAGTACGGCGGGCAACGTCGCGGGCCGGCTGCGGCCGACCAGCGTCGCGGTGAACGGCTCGGCGCCGGGGCGGTCGAGGGTCACGGCGATCGCCACGCGGCCGTCCGGACCGGGCTCGGGCACGCGCAACCGGTAGTCGCCGATGACGTCGTGGAACGGCGACACGTAGAACTCTTTGGCCGCCGTCGCCCGGCCCGCCGGGTCGGGATGGAGCACATAGCAGTGCCGGCCGCCGTAGGTGTTGTGCACCTCGGCGACCACGCAGCCGAGGGAGCCGTCCGGGGCGTGGCACCAGAAGACGCTGAGCGGGTTGAAGACGTAGCCGGCGACCCGCGGGGCCAGCAGGGCGGTCACGCGGCCGCCCGGAACCGGCTCTCCGGCTGCGCGCAGCGACTCCTCGAGCCGGCTGCGCAGGGTCTCCCCCGGTGTCCCCGGCTGGGGGAAGTGGTCTTCGGCAGCGAAGCGCGCGAGCCAGCCGAGACCTCGCGGAAGGCGCGGCGGCGCCCCCGCATCGATCAGCCACCACACGCCGTCGTGGGCGAAGCCGTACCGCAGGGGCGATCTCCGCAGGTGTCCCACTCGCGCGTACACCAATCGCGCCGGCCGGCCCGTCATGCGTGCACCTCGCTCGCCGACACGGCCGGGTCGCCGGCGCGCCAGCGACCGCCGAAACGCGATCCGGCGCGCGCACCGGCCGCCGCCCCGTCCTCGTGAAAGCCCCAGCCGTGGTAGGCCCCGGCGAAGGCGAGGCGATCGGTGTCGATCGCGCCGAGCGACTGCTGGGCCGTCACCGACCCGGTGTCGTAGACGGGATGCGAGTAGTGCATCTCCGCGAGCACCGCCGGCTGGGCGACCAGGTCGGTCCGGCCCATCGTCACCAGGATCCGGTGATCGCGACGGGGCAGACGCATGAGCCGGGTCAGGTCGTAGGTCACGGCCACCTCGCCGCCGTCGTCCCGGATCTGGTAGTTCCAGGAGGCCCGTGCGCGCCGCGCGTGCGGCAGCAGCGAGGTATCGGTGTGCACCACCGCATGCTTGGACCGGTAGCCAATGGCGGTCAGGACCCGACGCTGGGCGGCGGTCGGCGCGGCCAGCAGATCCAGCGCCTGCCGCGGATGGGTGGCGATCACCGCCGCGGCGAAGGAGTCGGCGCGCCCGCCGGCCCGCACCGTCACCTCGCCGGCCTTCTCGGTCACCAGGTCCACCGGTTCGCCGATGCGCAGGCTGCCGCCCGATAGTGTGACACCGGCGGCGACGGCCTCGACATAGGTGCGCGAGCCGCCGGTCACGGTCCGCCAGGTCGGTGAACCGAACACCGACAGCATCCCGTGGTGGTCGAGAAAGGTGAACAGATACCGCGCGGGATACTGCGCGGCCGTCTGCGCGTCGCACGACCACACGGCGGCGACCAGCGGCAGCAGGAAGTTGTCCACCAGGTAGTCCGACAGCCGTTCGCGGCGGATGAAGCGGTGCAGCGGCTCGTCGTCCCCGGGCGACTGGAGCAGCGCGCGGGCCGCGCGGTGGAACCGTCTGATCTCGCCGAGCATCCACAGGTAGCGGCCGTGCCGCACCGTCCGCCAGCTCGGGAACAGCCCGCCGACCCCGAGTGCCCCGGCGTATTCGAGTCCGGAACTCTCGGACCGGACCGACATCGACATGTCGGTCTCCTGGGTGGCGACCCCCAGTTCGGCGAACAACCGCAGCAGCGTCGGATAGGTGCGGTCGTTGTGCACGATGAACCCGGTGTCGACCGCGACGGCGTCACCCTCCGGTGTCGTCACCTCCTGGGTGTGCGCGTGGCCGCCGAGGCGGGTATCGGCTTCGAACAGGGTGACGGTGTGCCGCTCCGAGAGCAGGTGGGCCGCTGTGAGACCGGCCACCCCGCTCCCGATCACGGCGACCGAGGAGTCGGGCGGAAGAGCGTTCGATGTGTTCACACCCGGTATTCGGAGCGGACCCGGGATCGGATGGGTACCGCCGCCGAAGCTGACTGGCCGGTACCGCCGCCGGGTGCCACCATGGCTGGGGTGTCCAACTACCTGACCTCGCTCGTGCAGCCCACGCTCCGCGACTCCGGCCGCCGCGGAAAGCTTCTCGTCCTCGCGGCGATCGTGATCTTCTCGCTGTCGCTGCGGTCGGCGGTCACCTCGCTCACCCCGCTGCTGGGCCGGATCTCCGACGACCTGGACTTCGGGCACGCGGTCACCGGCGTCCTGGGCATGCTGCCGACGCTGCTGTTCGGCATCGCGGGTCTGGTGGGCCCGGGGCTGGGCCGCCGTCTCGGCCTGGAGATCGCGACGCTGGGCGCCGTCGTGATCACCGTGCTCGGCACGAGCCTGCGGGCAGTCGCCAACGACGCCGCGACGCTGGTGGTGCTGTCGGGCGTGGCCCTGTTCGGCATGGGACTGGGTAACATCCTGATCCCGCCGCTGGTGAAGCGCTACTTCGGCAACCGGATCGCCGCCGTCTCCACCCTTTACATCCTCTCCGTCCAGCTGGGCACCACGGTGCCGGCCGCGGTCGCGGTCCCGCTGGCCGACGCCGCGGGCTGGCGGGTCTCGCTGGCCGTGTGGGCGCTGATCCCGCTGATGGCGGTGCTGCCCTGGATCGGCGTGGTGCGCCAGCGGCGCAGGCACGTGGCCGACGGCGCCGACGACGTCTCCCCGCCGCGGCTGCCGGTGTGGCGCTCGCCGATCTCGTGGGGCCTGATGCTGATGTTCGGCATGACCTCGCTGATGACCTATTCGCTGTTCACCTGGATCCCGGAGGTGCTCACCGATGCCGGGGGCAGCGAATCCCTGGGCGGCGTGGCCGTCGCCGCCTTCTCCGGCATCGGCTTCCTGGCGACCTTCGTCGCCCCGTGGCTGTGCATCCGCTTCGCCAATCCGTTCGGCTTCGTCGCCCTCTTCGCCGCCTGCATGCTGGCGGGCCTGGCAGGCCTGCGCTGGGCGCCGCTGGACGGGACCATGGCGTGGGTCCTGCTGACCGGTATCGGCGTGAGCTCGTTCCCCATGTCGCTGACCCTGATCAACGTGCGTACCCGGACCAGCGCCGGCTCGGCCTCGCTGTCGGGCTTCGGACAGGGCGTCGGCTATCTGGTCGCCTGCGCCGGACCGCTGCTCTTCGGCATCCTGCACGACGCGACCGGCGACTGGGACGCGCCGTTCCTCATGTTGGTGGTGGCCTGCCTGCTGATGCTGGCCGGCGGATGGGTGATCTGCCGGCCGCGCTTTCTGGAAGACACCCTCCGTTCGGACCCCGCCTGATCAGTCGTCACTGACGCCGGCCGCGATCTGCGCGGCGGCCGCACGGGCGTACCGGAGGGGCCGGAGCCGGGCGGCCTCCGCCGATCCGGCGACCTCGCTCAGCGAGATGCCGAGGTCGGGGACGGGTGCCGCGAGCTGGCCGGCGATCACCACTGTGCGGACCGCGTGCGCCCGGCACAGTTCCAGCACGGTACCGACCAGTTTCCCGGTCTCGGAGGTGGCATCGAATCGGCCTTCGCCGGTGATCACCAGGTCGGCGTCGCGCACCGCGGCGGTCAATCGGCTCAGTTCGTTGATGCGCTGTGCGCCCGGCACCAGGGCGCCGCCCCATGCGCGCAAGGCGAAGCCGACGCCGCCGGCGGCCCCGGCGCCCGGCTCGTCGGCGGCGATGCCACGGGCCGGGCCGACGACTGCGGCGAAACCACTGACGAGCTCGTCGAGTTCGGCGCGCATCACGGCATCCGCGCCCTTCTGGGCGCCGAAGGTGTGAGCGGCCCCCGTGGGGCCGGTCAGCGGGGCCAAGGTGTCGGTGAGAACCTCGACCCCGCCCGGGGGAAGGGACCGGGCCCTTTCGGAGGCTACGTCGGTGATCCGCGCGAGGTCGCCGGCGGTGCGGGGGTCGACCGGGTCTCCCCGCCCGTCGAAGAACTCGAAGCCCAGTGCGGCCAGGACGCCGGCGCCGGCATCGGTCGACGCCGACCCCCCGAGCCCGATCACCAGGCCCTGCACGCCGTGGTCGAGCGCCGCCGCGATCACCTCCCCGAGGCCCCGCGAGGTAGCGCCCGCCGGATCCAGGTCGGTCATCATCGGCAGCCCGCTGGACTCGGCGAGTTCGGCCACCCCGATCCCACCGGGCAGTTCCAGCCATCGCGCACTGACCGGCCGATGGTCCGGGCCGCAGACGTCGGCGACGGTGTGCCATCGCGCGCCCTCGGTGGCGACGGCGAGCGCATCGAGGGTGCCCTCGCCGCCGTCTGCCTGCGGCAGCAACGTCACCCGATCGACTGGTCGCACATGCCGCCACCCCTCGGCGAGGGCCCCGGCGACGGCTCCCGCATCGGCGGTGCCCTTGAACGAATCGGGGGCGACGATCACCCTGAGTGCGGTCTGCGGGCCAGGGTGCATGCCGGTCACTCCTGTCTTCACTGGGAACTGCGCGCACGGGGAACTGTGCTCGCCGCAAAGAACAGTGTCAGGCGATCGAAGTGAAAGTGTCCAGAATCCGGACAGTTCACCTCTTGTTCCCGATGCGAGCATTGGTTCTACACAGGTGATCGAGCCCCACTCACCCACATAGACCGCACTTCGCAGCGCTGCCGCTCGCGCGCTCCGGAGTGTTCACAAGCCCACCGGCCGTCATCCCCCGACTCGGCCGGTGGGCTTGTTCCATTCCAGACCGACCGGTACCGATTATTGGGACGATCGCTGAGGTCACGCCTGGATCCGGGCCCGCCACCCCCCTCGCCACGACCGGGTAATCCGTGTCACAGTTGAGGGGTGACCACTCGGCTGCCCCAACGATCGGTAATCGCGGCATCCTGGCAGCGCGCCCGATCGTCCGGTTTGGAGCCCACCGACCGCCCCGACCCCGTACTCACCGACGTCTCGTCCGCCGACCCGTTGCTGGACGCGGCCCGTCCGGTGCTGGCCCGCGCCGCCGAGACCCTGAACGGCACGCCGACCGCACTGCTGCTCGTGGACCACCAGAGCCGGATGGTGGCCCGCGTCTCCGCCGATGCCACGCTGGAACGCCGGCTCGCCGACGCCGGCGCGGTCTCCGGGGCGGCCTTCCACGAGGGCGCCATGGGCACCACTGCGCTGGGCACCACCGCCGAGGTGCGGGGCGACGTGGTGATCAACGGTGCCGAGCACTACCTGGAGCAGTTCCGTTCGCTGAGCTGTTTCGGGCAGCCGATCATCCACCCGTCCACCCGCCGCGTCGCCGGCATCCTGTGCATGACACAGGTCAGCGCCCACCTCAATCCGCTGTCGGTGCCGCTGGTGCGCGGCGTGGTGAACGACATCGCCGAACGGCTGCTGTCGCGGTCGCACTCCGACCACCGCCTGGTGATCGCCGCCTTCGAGCAGGCCGCCGAGCGCCGGGACACCGCGGTGGCCGCCATCGGCGACGACCTCCAGCTCTCCAACGCGCTCGCCGCCCAGCTGCTGGCGCCCGCCGACTTCGGGACGCTGCGTCTGCTGGTGGAACAGGACGACCGGCCGCCGGCGATCACCCTGGTCTCCGGCGTGGTGGTCGACGTCCACGCCGACCGGGTTCCCACCGTGGCGCATGCCGCCGTCTTTCGGCTGCGCCCGCGTCTGGAGGACCTGCCGCCGGCCGAGCTGATCCATACCCCGCCACCGGCCGCGCAGACCGCCACCACCGTCGCGATCTGCGGTGAACCCGGCACCGGGCGCAGCACCCGCGCCTTCCAGGTGGTGCCGCGGGATGCCGCGACCGTCGTCGACGTGCCCGGTGCACTCCTGGACGGCACCCCGCTGGATCTGGCGGCGACGCTGCGGCTGGCCCGCGGCCGCGGACAGGGAGTGGTGATCGACGGCGCCGACCTGCTCGACGACCATGCCCTGCGCCTGCTGCAGACCGCGATCGGCGCACGCACCCCCGCGGAGCCGCCGATCGTGATCGTGACCGGGCCGGCCGACTCGCTGTCGCCGAGCGCCTCCGCGCTCATCGCCCGCTGCCGGCGGCGCACCACGATGCCCCCGCTGCGCCAGCGCACCACCGAACTGGCCGCGCTCGGGCAGCAGCTGCTGCACTCGCGCGAACCGAAGTTCGAGCTCGGCACCGATGCCGCCGACGCCCTGGTGTCCCAGGAGTGGCCCGGCAATCTGGCCGAACTGGCGATGGTCCTCGGCGAGGCCGCCGACAACGCTCAGTCGCGCGGCAGCCGGACCGTCGACGTGGCCGACCTGCCTGACGGCTACCGCAGCTCCTCACGCGCGTCCCGGCTGCTCGGTCTGGAGCAGGCAGAGCGCCTGGCGATTGTGGAGGCGCTGGAGACCGCCGGCGGCAACAAGAGCAACGCCGCCAAGAGCCTCGGCATCAGCCGCACCACGCTGTACGCCCGAATCCGCGCCCTCGGTATCCGCAGCTGACCTGAGCCGATGATCCCGCCCTGGAGCCCCGGACCCGGGACTCCCTGCGGCCCACGCGCACCGCCGCTCCCCCGCCCCAGCGCCGAGTGTGCAGCGGTGTCCACGCCTCGTGTCCAGTTTCCGGACAGATGACCGGCCCTCTCGCATGCGAGAAATGACATACGCCACTCAGTGGCGCGGATCACACGATGAATCGCTCTCCCTGTCCCCCGACAGGCCACCCAGGAGGATGTCATGACCACCACCTTGAACCCGGCGCTGCTGCCCGCAGTGGCCGACTTCGTCTCCCGCGACCGGCAGCTGCTGATCGGCGGCGCCTGGGTCGACGCCGCCTCCGGCGAGACCTTCGAGACTCGCGACCCGGCCACCGGCGACCTGATCACCCGGGTCGCCAAGGGCGACGCCACCGACATCGACCGTGCGGTGGCTGCCGCCCGCGCCGCCTACGAAGGCCCGTGGTCGCGGATGAAGCCCAACGAGCGTGAACGGCTGATCTGGCGCGTCGGCGACATCCTCTCCGAGCGCGCGGAGATCTTCGGCCAGCTCGAGGCCCTCGACAACGGCAAGTCCGTCTCGATCGCCACCGCGGTGGACGTCGGCTGGTCCGCCGACGTCTGGCGGTACAACGCCGGGCTGGCCACCAAGATCAGCGGCTCGTCGATCACCCCGTCCATGCCGTTCGCCCCCGACGGCCAGTTCCACGCGTACACCCGCCGCCAGTCGCTGGGCGTCTGCGGCCAGATCATCCCGTGGAACTTCCCGATCCTGATGGCCACCTGGAAGCTGGCACCGGCGCTGGCCGCCGGCAACACGGTGGTCCTCAAGCCCGCCGAGCAGACCCCGCTGAGCGCCCTCCTGCTCGGCGAGGTGTTCGAAGAGGCGGGCTTCCCGCCCGGCGTGGTCAACATCGTCACCGGCTTCGGCGACGCCGGCGCCGCCCTGTCCGCGCACATGGACGTCGACAAGGTGGCCTTCACCGGGTCCACCGAGGTGGGCAAGAAGATCGTGCAGGCGGCCACCGGCAACCTGAAGAAGGTCTCGCTGGAACTGGGTGGCAAAAGCCCGAACATCATCTACGCCGACGCCGACCTGGAGGCCGCGGTGGCCGGCTCGGTGGCCGCGTGGATGTTCAACCACGGCCAGTGCTGCGTCGCCGGCACCCGCATGTTCGTGCAGCGGGAGATCTTCGACGACTTCACCCAGGCCGTCGCCGACGCCGCCGCGCAGGCCAAGATCGGCCCCGGCCTTGATCCGGCGACCGAACTGGGCCCGCTGGTGTCCCAGGAGCAGTTCGACCGCGTCAGCGGCTACATCGAGCAGGGCCTGTCGGCCGGCGCCCGCGCCCTCACCGGCGGCAAGCGCTGGGGCGAGCAGGGCTACTTCATCGAGCCGACCGTGTTCGTCGACGTCGAGCCCAGCTACTCGATCGTCGAAGAGGAGATCTTCGGACCCGTCGTGGCGGCTCTGCCGTTCGACGGCGAGGAGGACGTCGCGCGCGCCGCGAACGATTCGATCTACGGCCTGGCCGCCGGTATCTGGACCAAGGACCTCTCCAAAGCCCATCGCACCGCGGCCGCGGTGAACGCGGGCTCGGTCTGGGTGAACCAGTACAACGGCTTCGACACCGCGCTGCCCTTCGGCGGCTTCAAGCAGTCGGGCTGGGGCCGTGAACTCGGCGACTCCGCCGTCGACCTCTACACGCAGGTCAAGTCCGTCAACATCGCGCTCTGAGCCGCTGCCCAGACCGCACCCCCGCTATCCCATCCCCCTTCAAAGGAGAAGACAATGAAGACCAAAGCCGCCGTACTGCTCGGCCCGGGCGAGCCGTTCAAGATCATGGAACTCGAACTGGACCCGCCCGGCCCCGGCGAGGTGCTGATCAAGTACACCGCCGCCGGTCTGTGTCATTCGGACCTGCACCTGACCGATGGCGACCTTCCGCCGCGCTACCCGATCGTGGGCGGCCACGAGGGCTCCGGCATCATCGAAGAGGTGGGCCCCGGCGTCACCAAGGTGAAGCCGGGCGATCACGTGGTCTGCAGCTTCATTCCGAACTGCGGCACCTGCCGCTACTGTTCCACCGGCCGCCAGAACCTGTGCGACATGGGTGCCACCATCCTCGAGGGCTCCATGCCCGACGGCACCTTCCGCTTCCACGGTCCCGACGGTGAAGACTTCGGCGCCATGTGCATGCTCGGCACCTTCTCCGAGTACTCCACCATCTCCCAGCATTCAGTGGTCAAGGTCGACGACTGGCTGCCGCTGGAGACGGCGGTCCTGGTCGGCTGCGGCGTCCCCTCCGGTTGGGGCACCGCCGTCAACGCCGGCAACCTGCGGCCCGGCGACACCGCCGTGATCTACGGCATCGGCGGCCTGGGCATCAACGCCGTCCAGGGCGCGGTGTCCGCGGGCTGCAAGTACGTGGTCGTGGTGGATCCGATCGAGATGAAGCGCAACGCCGCGATGAAGATGGGCGCCACGCACGCCTTCGCCACCGCGGAGGAGGCCGCCGAGAAGGTCAACGAGCTCACCTGGGGACAGGGCGCCGACGCCGCCCTCATTCTGGTGGGCACCGTCGACAAGGAGGTGGTCAGCAATGCCACCGCGATCATCGGCAAGGGCGGTCGTGTGGTGATCACCGGCCTGGCCAATCCGGCCGAGCTGACGGTGCAGGTGTCGGGCACCGACCTGACGCTGAACCAGAAGACCATCATGGGCACCCTGTTCGGCTCGATGAATCCGCAGTACGACATCATTCGGCTGTTGCGCCTGTACGACGCCGGCGAACTCAAGCTCGACGAGTTGGTGACCCAGCGGTACACCCTGGACGAGGTGAATCAGGGGTACGAGGATCTGCGCAGCGGACAGAACATCCGCGGCGTGATCGACCACGCCAAGTAGTTCGACTCACGGGTCGCAGCGCACCTGCTGATCGAGCGCACCTGTTGTGTTGATCGAGCGGAGTCGAGATCTCGACTCCGCTCGATCAGCATGTGTTCGGTTCGATCAGCAGGTGTTCGGTTCGATCAGCTGGTGTTCAGTTCGATCAGCAGGTATTCAGTCGGCGACCGAATGCGGCAGCTTCACCGAGCCGGGCGCCACCGTGGCCGGACGCGACGGCGGCGGCACCATCGGCCCGGCGTTCCCGTCCGGCGCGGTGTCCAGGTCGACGACCACCGGGGCGTGGTCGCTCGGCTTGGTGCCCTTGCGGGCCTTCCGGTCCACCCACGCGGCCTGCACGCGCTCGGCGATCGGCTCGCCCGCCAGGACCAGGTCGATCCGCATGCCGAGGTCCTTGTGGAACATCCCGGCGCGATAATCCCAGTAGGAGTAGATCCGCGCATCCGGCCAGTGCTCGCGCTGGACGTCGCGCATGCCCAGGTCGAGCAGGCCGGTCAGTTCGGCGCGCTCGCGCGGCGTCACGTGCGTGTGCCCGGCCAGTGCGACCGGATCGAAGACGTCGGCGTCGGTCGGGATGATGTTGAAATCGCCACAGACCATGGTGTCGGCCGCGTCGGGGGCGACGGCGGCGCGGAGCTTGCTGAGCCAGTCGAGCTTATAGCCGTAGTGGTCGGAGTCCACCTCGCGCCCGTTCGGCACGTACACCGACCAGATCCGGGTGCCGCCACAGACCGCGGAGACGGCCCGGCCCTCGGGCGCGGCGGCCGGGTCCGGGAAGCCGGGCGCATCGGGGAAACTCGTGCGGACGTCGTCCAGGCCCACCTTGCTGAGCAGCGCCACCCCGTTCCACTGGCCTTCGCCGAAGTGCGCGAACTCGTAGCCGCGGGCGGCCAGCTCGTCGCCGAGTTCGGCGGCGAAGGCCTCGTCGTTCACCTTGGTCTCCTGCAGGCAGACCACGTCCGGCTGCCGCTCGTCGAGCCACGGGAGCAGCCGCGGGATCCGCGGCTTCACCGAGTTCACATTCCAGGTCACCACGCGCATGGCGTCCACCGTAGTCGCGGCGCCCGAGACGGCAGGCCGGGGTCTCGGCCCCGCGCGGACGAGGACTCGACCGGCGAACGAAGGAGTCAGTGGTCGGCGGGCCCCATCGCGGGCATGCCCAGGGCCACCGACCGCATGTCCTGTGCACTCACCATCTTCACGCGCGGCCGGCCCTGGGACCGTCCGGCCTGACGTTCGGCCTGGTCTATGCGCTGCCAGCCGTCGGCGTCGATCGGTGTGGCACCGCGGCCCGAGACCAGCTCCACGACGTCTTCGCGCGAGCGAGACGGGGCCGGCAGTGTTCCGGCCAGATGGTCGTCGATGAGCATGCGGGCGGTCTCCTGGCCGCAGAAGCGGTTGCTGCCGATCCCGCCGGTCGCCCCGCGTTTGAGCCACCCCGCCACGTACAGGCCCGGCAGGCGATCGCCGTCGTCACCGGTGACCCGGCCGTGGTCGTTGAGGACCACGGACCGCTGCTCGTCGAAGGGCAGACCGGCGACGGGCTCGCCGCGGTAGCCGATCGAGCGCACCACGGCACCGGCTTCGAGAACGAAACTCTCGTCGCCGGGCACCACGGCACCGGACTCGTCGAACCGGTTGCGCACACAGCGCACGCCCGTGACCCGATCGTCGCCGTCGATCCGGATCGGGGTGGTGAGGTAGCGGAAGACCACGCGCCGGTCGGCGCCCCCGGCCGGTCGGGCCGCATATTCGCGGGCGAGGCGGATCTTGGTGGCGACGGTGCTGTCGAGGTCACCGCTGTCGAAGGCGCTCTCGGTGGCCGCGTCCAGGGCCAGGTCGGCCTGGTCGATCACCACGTCGACGCCGTCCACCTGCCCGATCGCGAGGAATTCGGAGTTGGTGTACGCCCCGTGCGCGACGCTGCGGCGCGCCACGATCGTCACTTCCCGGACCGCCGAGTCGCGCAGCACCGCCAGCGCATGGTCGGCGATGTCGGTGGCGGCCAGCTCCTCCGGATCGGTCAGCAGCACCCGGGCCGCGTCCAGGGCCACGTTGCCGTTGCCGATGATCACCACCCGCTCGCACGACAGGTCCACCCGATCGCCGGCGTGCTCGGGATGACCGTTGTACCAGGCCACCAGGTCGGTGGCCGAGAGCACTCCGGGCAGTTCCTCGCCGTCGATGCCCAGGCGCTTGTCGGTGGCGGCGCCGCTGGCGTAGATCACCGCGTGATAGCGCTCGGCGAGTTCGTCGTGGGTGATGTGCTCGCCCACCGTGACGTCGAGCAGGTACCGGAAGTTCCGTTTGCGGGCCGTGGAGGCGAAGGTCCGGTCCACGCCCTTGGTGGCGGCGTGGTCGGGGGCCACCCCGGCACGGACCAGCCCGTACGGCGTGGGCAGCCGGTCGTACACGTCCACCTGCACCGACGAATGTCGGACCAGTTCCTCCGCCGCGTAGAACGCGGCCGGCCCGGCCCCGACGACGGCCACGTCGAGTGGCTGGTCGGGCAGCTTGACCGCCTTGACGGTCGGCAGCTCCCCGGCGGTGACGTCGTGGTCGCGGTAGTAGTCGGCGTTGATCTGCAGGAACGGTTCCTGGTGCTCCTCCAGTTCGTCGTCGGCGAAGATGGCGTCGACCGGGCAGGCATCGACGCATGCCGCGCAGTCGATGCACGTGTCCGGATCGATGTACAGCATCTCGGCGGTGGCGAACTCCGGCTCCTCCGGAGTGGGGTGGATGCAGTTCACCGGGCAGACGGTCACGCAGCTGGAGTCGTTGCAGCACGGCCGGGTGATCACGTAGGTCATGGCGTCAGCGTCCCTTCCACACCGGGTCGCGCTTCTCCCGGAACGCGCTCGCCCCTTCCCGCGCGTCCTCGGAGGAGCGGATCGGCTCGTAGATCTCCCACATCCGCGCGAAGCGCTCGTCGTTGGACCAGTCGCGCGCATTGGTCATGATCTCCTTGGTGCCCCGCACCCCGAGGGGACCGTTGCGCGCGATCCGCTCGGCCAGTGCGATCGCCCCGTCGAGAGCCTCACCGGGTTCGGTGAGACGGCTGATGAGACCGGCGTCGCGGGCCTGCTCGGCGCTGACGAAGTCTCCGGTCAGCGCCCACTCGAGGCCGACGGCGTACGGCACGCGCTCGGGGAGGCGGAGCAGGCCGCCGCCGCCGGCGAGCAGCCCGCGCTTCACCTCGGGCAGGCCGAAGACCGCGGTCTGCGAGGCGACGACGAGGTCGCACGCCAGCACGATCTCGAAGCCGCCGGCGATCGCGTGCCCCTCGACCGCGGCGATCACCGGCTTGGCCGGCGGAGTCTCGGCGATACCGGCGAAGCCACGGCCCTCGATGGACGGGCGTTCGCCGGCCAGGAAGGCCTTGAGGTCCATTCCGGTGCAGAAGGTTCCGCCCGCGCCGGTGAGCACACCGGCGGTGAGATCGGGAGTCCGATCGAGCAGATCCATCGCGTCGGCGATGGCCTGTGCGGTGGCGGTGTCGATGGCGTTGCGCACCTCGGGGCGGTCGATGGTCACGACCAGGACGCCGCCGCGGGTCTGAGTGTGAACGGTCATTTCGGCCCCATCCGGATCGCGCCGTCGAGGCGGATCACCTCGCCGTTGAGCATCGCGTTGTCGATGACGGCCATCGCCAGACGCGCGTACTCGTCGGGGTCGCCGAGACGGGCCGGGTGCGGAATCTGCGCCGCCAGACCGTCCCGGATGTCCTGGGAGAAGCGGGACAGGATCGGGGTGTCGAAGACGCCCGGTGCGATGCTGTTGACGCGCACCAGCTTTCGCGCCAGGTCGCGCGCGGCGACCAGCGTCATGCCGACCACTCCGGCCTTCGCCGAGGCGTAGGGGATCTGGCCGATCTGGCCCTCCCAGGCGGCCACCGAGGCGGTCATCACGATCACGCCGCGCTCGCCGTCGACGGGTTCGTTGCGCACAATCCGCGCCGCGGCCAGCCGGAGCACGTTGAAGCTGCCGATCAGGTTGGTCTGGATCAGCGAGGTGTAGGTCTCCAACGATCCGGGTTCGCCGTCGCGCTCCACCACCCGCACGGTGCCGCCGCGGCCGGCGCAGTGCACCGCGGTGCGCAGCGGGGCGCGGGCTTCGGCGAGGTCGAGGGCCGCGTCCACGGCGACCGGATCGGCCACGTCGGCGGGGCCGAACTGGACCAGGTCGCCGAGGTCGGCGGCCACCTGCGCGCCCGCCGAGGTGGGCAGGTCCACGATCACCACGTGGACGCCGGCCTCGACGAGCCGTTTGACGGTGGCCAGGCCCAGACCGGAGGCGCCCCCGGTCACGATGGCCGAACTCTCGGTGAGTTGCATTGTCTGTTCCCTTCTAGTGAGCGTGCGTGGTGCGACCGAACGGTGCGGTTCAGATGGTCAGCCGAGGCATTCGACGACGGTGGCGTTGGCCATGCCGCCGGCCTCGCACATGGTCTGCAGCCCGTACCGGCCGCCGGTGGCGGCGAGGTGGTTGATCAGCGTGGTCATGATGCGGGCGCCGGAGGCACCCAGCGGATGGCCAAGGGCGATGGCCCCGCCGACGGGGTTGAGCACCTCGTCGGCCACGCCGAGCTCGCGCTGGAAGGCCAGCGGCACCGCCGCGAAGGCCTCGTTGACCTCGAAGGCGGCGATGTCGCCGACGGTCAGCCCCACGCGGTCGAGCACCTTTCGGGTGGCCGGTATCGGGGCGGTCAGCATCAGGAGCGGATCGTCGCCGAGCACCGCGGAGCCGACCACCCGGGCCCGCGGCCGCAACGACAGCTCGGCGGCCTTCTCGGCGCTCATCACCAACAGCGCCGAGGCGCCGTCGGTGATCTGCGAGGAGTTGCCCGCGGTCACCTTCCAGTCGATGTGGCCGAAGCGGTCCCGGTTGGCGTCGGTGCCGAACACCGGGCGCAAGCCGCTCAGCTTCTCCGCGGTGGTCCCGGGCCGGATGGTCTCGTCGGCGGTCACCGCGGCGCCGCCGGCGCTCACCGGCACGATCTCGCGATCGAAGGCGCCGATGTGTGCGGCGTCGGCCGCCCGCTGGTGCGAGCGCGCCGAGTAATCGTCGAGTTCGCTGCGGCTCAGTCCCCACTTGTCGGCCACCAGTTCGGCGGCGACCCCCTGGCCCACCAGATCCCCGTAGCGGGCGGACACGCCGGGGCCGAACGGGTCCGCGTCGCCGCGGGCGCTGCCCATCGGCACGCGGCTCATCGATTCGACGCCGCCGGCGACGACGATGTCGTACGCGCCGGCCATCACCCCCTGGACGGCGAAGTCCAGGGCCTGCTGACCCGAGCCGCACTTGCGCTCGATGGTGACCGACGGGACGGTCACCGGGAAGCCTGCCGCCAGGGCCGCCTGCCGCCCGGGAGTGGCCGACTGCTCCAGGTTCTGGCCGACGCAGCCGATCAGGATGTCGTCCACCTGGCCGGGGTCGATTCCGGTGCGTTCGACCAGCGCCTGCAGCACCCCGGCCAGCAGATCCACCGGGTGCACCGCGGCCAGCGCACCACCCTCGCGTCCGCGCCCCATGGGGGTGCGGACCATGTCCACGATCACCGCTTCGCGCATCGGTCCTCCAAGTTTTTCGGTTAAGCGTGCATCTTCCCGCTATCTATGATTATGTTTACCACAGATGGTGTGACTGCAGTCGCACCTTTGACCGAACGCAACGCGCATTACTAATATAACTATATGTATGAAAGGGGTCACAATGTCGCACGGTTCCGTTGCCGAGCAGACCGCTGATCTGGAGGCGATCAAGTCTCTCGCCGCCCAGGTCGCCGAGGAACGCTATGCACCACTGGCCGCACAATGGGATGCCGAGCGCACCCCGGTGCCGCTCGAGGAACGACAGTTCCTGGGCTCACTCGGCCTCCTCGGCATCGCCCTGCCCGAGGAGTACGGCGGCTCCGCGGCCCCGATCTCGCACGCGCTCACCGTCATCGAGCAGTTCGCCTACCACTGCCGGCCGGCGGCCTTCCAGATCTTCGAGGCCAACACCGGCCCGGCCCAGGTGGTCGCCCGGCTGGGCACCCCGGAGCAGAAGGAACGTTTCCTGCCCGGGATCATCGCCGGCGACATCACCATGGCCGTGGCCATTTCCGAGCCCGACGCCGGCTCGGCGGCCACCGACCTGACCACCCGCGCCACCGTCGACGGTCAGACCGTCCGGGTGAACGGCAACAAGCGTTGGATCTCCAACGGCAGCGAGGCCGACGTCTACCTGGTCTATGCCCGGATGAGCGACGTTCCCGGCGCGAAGGGCATCGGGGCGGTGCTGGTGGAGGCCGACCGGCCGGGCGTCAGCTTCGGCGCCCGCGAGAAGCTGATGGGCTTTCGCGGCATCCCGTCGGCGGACATCTACTTCGACGACGTCGAGGTCCCGGCCGAGAACATCGTGGTGCGCCCGGGCGGCTTCCGGCAGCTGTTCACCACCTTCTCCATCGAGCGCCTGGGCAACACCACGATGAGCCTGGCGCTGGGCCAGCGCGCCCTGGATCTGACGATCAAGTACGTCCAGGAGCGCGAGCAGTTCGGCAAGCCGCTGATCGAATTCCAGGCCGTGCAGATGACCGTCGCCGACATGGCGCTGCAGGTCGAGGCCGCCCGCTTGCTGCTCGAGCGTGCCGCCTCGGCCGTGGTGACCTGCGACGACCTTCCCGATCCGCTGCAGGTCTCGCTGGCCAAGTGCACCGCCAACGAGATGGCCAAGCGCGTCACCGATCTGGCGATGCAGCTGCACGGCGGCAACGGCTACACCGAGGAGTTCGGTCTGGAACGGATGCATCGCGACGCCCACGGCTGGGCGCTCGCCGGGGGCACCCCGACCATGCAGCGCACCCGGATCGTGTCCGAGTTGCTCGGCCGCTCCTTCGACCAGCGCCGCTGACCGGCCGACCATCGATCACGACGAGGATCTTCAACCCATGAACCACTACACGGACATCACGCCGAACTTCCCGTCCCCCGCGGACTGGACGTTGGCGACCGTCCTGCGCACCCACGCCGCGGCCACCCCGCAGGCTCCCTGCCTGCTGGTCCCGGAGGAAGGGGTCGAGCTCACCTACGCCGGGGCCCTGCGTTCGGCCGAGCAGATCGCCGGCTCCTGGCACGCCGCCGGCGCCGACCGGGGCGACCGGGTCGCCATCATGGCGCTGAACTCCTCGTCACTGGTGCTCAGCTGGTGGGCCACCGCCGTCGGCGGCACCGTCCAGGTACCCGTCAACACCAACTACGAGGGCGAGTTCCTGCGGCACCAGCTCACCGTCTCCGCTCCCCGATGGGCGGTGATCGACGACGACTTCGCCGACCGCTTCCTGGCCCTGGACCTCGAGGCGGACCCGAACATCGCGATCGAGAAGTTCTGGGTGATCGACAACGGCGCGGGCGCCGGCGCGATCGCCCGGCTGCGGGCCGCGGGCCTCGCGGCCGCCCCCTGGGACGAGCTGCTGCTCGGGGCCGAACTGAACGCCCCCGCCCCGCAGCCGCAGGACCTCGGCGCGATCTTCTTCACCTCGGGGACCACCGGCCCCTCCAAGGGGGTGGCGATGCCGCACGCGCAGCTGTACTTCTTCGCGCAGGAAGTGGTCTCGCTGACCCGGCTCACCGCCGCCGACCGCTACCTCACCACCACTCCCCTGTTCCACGGCAACGCACAGTTCATGGCGGTCTTCCCGGCGCTCGTCGCCGGCGCCAGCGCGGTGATCCGGCGCAAGTTCAGCGCCAGCCGCTGGATCGACAACGTCCGCGACTCCGGGGTCACCGTGACCAACTTCGTCGGCGTCATGATGGACTTCGCCTGGAAGCAGCCCCCGCGCGAGAACGACCGCGACAACCTGCTGCGCTGCATCTACGCCGCGCCGATCGCCTCGACCATCGCCGAGGACTTCAAAGAGCGGTACGGCATCGAGACCTTCGTCAACGCCTTCGGCCTCACCGAGACGTCCGCGCCGATCCTGTCGCCGTACGGGGTGGACATCCCCGCCGGCGCCGCCGGCCTGCAGGCCTCCGACTGGTTCGACATCCGCCTGGTGGACCCCGAGTCCGACCAGGAGGTGCGGGTCGGTGAAGTCGGCGAGCTGGTGGTCCGACCGCGCGTACCGTGGATCTGCAGTATGGGCTACTACGGCATGCCGGAGAAGACCGTCGAAGCGTGGCGCAATCTCTGGTTCCACACCGGTGACGCGCTGCGCCAGGACGCGGCCGGGTGGTATTACTTCGTCGACCGCTACAAGGACGCGCTCCGGCGCCGCGGCGAGAACATCTCCTCCTACGAGGTGGAGCAGGTGGTCCTCGGGCATCCGGCCGTGCGCGAATGCGCGGTGATCGGTGTGCCCGCCGACGTCGAGGCCGGCGAGGACGAGGTGCTCGCTGCCGTGGTGGTGAACGAGGAGGTCAGTCCCGCCGACATCCTCTCCTTCTGCGACGGCCGCATCCCCGCCTTCGCCCGCCCCCGGTACATCCGCGTGGTCGACGACCTGCCCAAGACCCCGTCGGAGAAGGTCCGCAAGTCGGTCCTCCGCGACGAGGGCGTGCCCCCCGGGACCTTCGACGCCGCCAGCCCCCCCGTGCCCGTGCCCGCGCACGCCGAACGAGCCCTGTAGACGAGGACGATCACCGTGGACTATTCGACCGACCAGACGCACGAGGACATCCGGCAGGCCGTCGCGACCCTGTGCAGCAAGTTCCCCGACCAGTACTGGATGGAGCACGACGACTCGCACGAGTTCCCCTGGGAGTTCTACAACGCCATCGCCGAGGGCGGCTGGCTCGGCCTGACCGTGCCCGAGGAGTACGGCGGCGGCGGACTGGGCGTCACCGAGGCCGCGATCGTCGAGCGCGAGATCTCCGCATCCGGCGCCGGCATGGGCGGCTGCAGCGCCGTGCACATCGGGATCTTCGGCTTCGAGCCGATCATCCACCACGGCAGCGAGGAGATGAAGCGCAAGTACCTCCCCCGCGTGGTGACCGGCGAACTGCACACCTCGTTCGCGGTGACCGAACCCGACGCCGGCACCGACACCACCAACATCAAGACCTTCGCCCGCAAGGTCGACGGCGGCTGGCTGGTGACCGGCAAGAAGGTGTGGATCACCAAGGCGCAGGAAGCCGAGAAGATGCTGCTGCTGTGTCGCACCAGCCCGCGTGACGAATCCGCCAAACGCACCGCCGGCATGACGCTGATGTTCGCCGACATGGACCGCGACAAGGTGCAGATCCGCGAGATCCCCAAGATGGGACGCAACGCCGTCGACACCAATGAGCTGTTCATCGACGAACTGTTCGTCGCCGACGAGGACGTGGTCGGCGAGGTCGGTCACGGCTTCCGCACCATCCTGGGCGGCCTCAACGCCGAACGCGTCATCTCCGCCAACGCGGCGCTGGGCCTGGGCGAGGCCGCCCTGCGCCGCGGCGTCCAGTACGCCAACGAGCGCGAGGTCTTCGGCCGCCCGATCGGCAAGAACCAGGGCATCGCCTTCCAGCTCGCCGAGGCCCGCATCAAGCTCGACGCCGCGGCCGCGGTGCTCGACAAGGCCACCTGGATGGTCGATCAGGGCCTGCCGTGCGGCCGCGAGGCCAATGCCGCCAAGTACCTGTGCGCCGAGGCCGGCTTCTTCGCCGCCGACGTCGCCCTGCAGGTGCACGGCGGATTCGGCTTCGGCAAGGAGTTCCACGTCGAACGGTACTTCCGCGAAGCCCGGCTGATGCGCATCGCGCCGATCAGCCAGGAGATGGTCCTCAACTACACCGCCGAGCACGTGCTGGGCCTGCCCCGCAGCTACTGATTCGCCCCGCCGTCCCGCCGTAGATTCCACCCGCGAAAGAGGTCACCGTGCAGCCTTACCGTTCCATCCTCTTCGTCCCCGGCCACCGCCCGGCCTGGGCCGACAAGGCCGTCGCGTCCGGCGCCGACTGCGTGGTCCTCGACCTGGAGGACTCGGTGCCCGCCGAGCAGAAGGAGGCCGCGCGCGAGACGGTGGCGCAGACCATCGGCCGGCTGCGCGCCGAGCACCCCGGTGTCGGCTTGTTCGTCCGGGTCAATCCGCTGGCCACCCGGCTGACCGGCGGCGACCTCGAGGCGGTCGTGGTGCCCGGGCTCACCGGCATCTTCGCGCCCAAGATCGAAGAGGCGGTGGACGTGCGCCAGTACGACGCGCTGCTCGATCATTTCGAGCTCCGCAACGGCGTCGACGACCTGGAGTACATCGTCCCGGTGGAGACGGTGAAAGCCATCCAGAACTGCCGCGAGGTGGCCGGTGCCTCCCCGCGGGTCGGCGCGATGATCGGCCCGTCGGCCGAGCACGCCGACATCGCCCGCGAGGTCGGCTACGAGTGGACCCCCGAAGGCCTGGAGACGCTGTATCTGCGCAGCCGCGTCCTGCTGGCCTGCCGGGAGCACGGCCTGCACGCCCTCACCGGGCTGTGGGAAGACCTGGAGAACCTCGAGGGTCTGCGGGACTTCGCCGTCCGCGGCCGCCGACTCGGCTTCCGCGGCATGATCGCCATTCATCCGTCGCACGTGGCCACCGTCAACGAGGTCTTCAGCCCGTCCGACGAGGACATCGCCTTCTACGAGGGCATGGTGTCGGCCTATGAGCAGGCCGCCGCCGAGGGCGTGGGCGCACTCCGCTACCGCGGCCTGCACATCGACAAGGCCCACTACGACAAGGCCACGCAATGGCTGGCCCGTGCGGCGGCGCACCGACGCACCGACGGCCCCGCCGCCGACTGATCAACCCCCGATGCCGGGCGCACCGCCCCGCGCACCACTTCCCGGAAGGACGTCTCGATGACCGAGCCACAGACCACGACGATCGACAAGAACTGGGTGCCGCCCAACCGCAGCCTCCTGATCGGCGGTGAAGACGTGGAACCGGCGGGCGGGGTCTGGGACGTGTACAACCCGGCCACCGAAGAGGTGATCGGCACCGTCGCCGGCGCCTCCGCCGAGCAGGTGGATCAGGCCGTCGCCGCCGCGCGCGCAGCCTTCCCCGCCTGGGCGGGTCTGTCCGGGGCCGAGCGCGCCGCCCACATCCACCGGCTCGCCGATGCCTTCGACCGCGCCGCCGACAGGCTGCTCCCGTCCATCGTGAACGAGGTGGGCACCCCCGTCGCCCTGGCCGAGTACCTGCAGGTCAAGATGGCCGTCGACGAGCATCTGCGGTGGGCCGCCGAGGCCGCCAAGACCGACCGCACCCTGCACCTGGGCGAGTTCGACAAGCCCGTCCCGACGATGAGCGACGTGCGCTACGAACCGGTGGGCGTGGTCGCCGCGATCACCGGCTACAACTACCCGCTCAACCTGGCGGTGTTCAAGTTCGGTGCCGCCCTGGCCGCTGGCTGCACCGTGGTGCTGCTGCCGTCCCCGCGCACCCCGCTGACCACCCTGCTGATGGCCGAGCTGATCCAGGAGTCGGGTCTGCCGCCGGGCGTGATGAACGTGATCATCGGCGACGTCGAGGTGGGCCGACAGCTGTCGTCGCACCGCGGCGTGGACAAGGTCTCGTTCACCGGCTCGGACGGTGTCGGCGCCAAGATCATGGCGCAGGCCGCCGAGAACCTCACCGGCGTCACCCTGGAGCTGGGCGGCAAGTCGCCGAGCCTGGTCCTCGAGGGCGTCGACGTGCAGAAGATCGCCGTCGAAATGCATCTGCGCTGGTCCCGCAACGGCGGTCAGGGCTGCGCGGCACTGGCCCGGCTGCTGGTGCACCAGAGCCTGTACGACGAGTTCCTGGAAGCCGGCGCCGGCGCCTTCGACCAGATGATCGTGGGCGATCCGTGGGACCGGGCCACCAACATCGGCCCGATGATCCGCCCCGACCACCAGGCCAGCGTCCAAGGCTTCATCGACGAGTCCGTCGCGGCCGGCGGCCGCAAGCTGCTGGAAGTGACCAAGCCGGTGCCGGAGAAGGGCTGGTTCGTCAATCCGGTGCTCCTCGGTGATCTGCCGCCGGACGCGCGGGCGGTGCAGAACGAGATCTTCGGGCCGGTGGCGGTGATCCTGCCGTTCGCCGACACCGAGGAGGCCATCCGCCTGGCCAACGACACCCCGTACGGCCTGGCCGCCAACGTGTGGTGCGACGACCCGATCGAGGCACGACGTGTCGCCGAGCAGATCCGGGCGGGCACCGTCTGGATCAACGGCGGCGGCGCCATGCGCCCGGACGCCCCCTTCGGCGGCTTCGGCCGCTCGGGCGTCGGCCGCGAACTCGGCGAGTGGGGCGTCCGCGAATACCTCGAGCCCAAGCACATCCAGTGGAGGCTGTGATGACCGAATCCGCCGCTCCCGGTACCCCTGCGACCGCTGCGGGGCCGCTGGCCGGTGTCCGGGTCCTGGAACTGGGCACCATGTACGCCGCCCCCACCGCGGGGCGCATGCTCCGCGATTTCGGCGCGGACGTGATCAAGGTGGAGGATCCGTCGACCGGCGACTACGCCCGCCAGTGGATCCCGCAGAAAGACGGCCTGTCCTTGGGCTTCTCCCGGCTCAACGCCGGCAAACGCTCGGTCGGCATCGACCTGCGCACCGACGAGGGCCGGGACCTGGTGCGGCGGTTGGCCGCCCAGGCCGACGTGCTGGTCGAGTCGTTCCGGCCGGGCCGGTTGGAGGACTGGGGTCTGAGCCCCGAGCAACTCCACGAAATCAACCCGGGCCTGGTGATCGCCCGCGTCTCCGGCTTCGGGCAGACCGGTCCCAACCGGTTGCTGCCCGGCTTCGGCACCGTCGCCGAGACCGCCAGCGGATTCGCGAACGTCAACGGCTGGCCGGACAGCCCGCCCACCTCGCCGCCGTTCGGTTTCGCCGACTCCATCGCCGGGCTGTCGGCGGCGATGGGCGTGTCGATGGCGCTGTTCAACCGCAGCCGCACCGGCCGCGGAGACGTGGTCGACGTGGCGCTCTATGAGCCGTTGATGTTCATCGTCGGCGACATGTTCCTCAAGTACACGGCGCTCGGCGAGGTCCAGCAGCGGATCGGCAACAGCACCGGCGCCGCCTCTCCGCGCGGCATCTACGAGGCCGCCGACGGCAGGTTCCTGTCGATCGCGGCCTCCAACCAGGCCATCGCCACGCGGCTGTTCGCCGCGATGGGCCGGGCCGCCGACATCGAGGACCCCCGCTACGCCACCAACGCCGCCCGCCTGGAGCACAACGACGAGGTGCAGGCGATGGTCATCGACTGGTGCGCCCAGCGGCCCCGCGACGAGGTGCTGGCGATCCTCGAAGAGTTCGAGGTGGTTTCGGCGCCGGTCAACGACGCCGCCGACGTGGTGGCCGATCCGCACTTCCTGGAGCGGACCCTGGTGGGCATCACCGGCAATCCGACGCTCGCCGGAACCCTGATGCCCGGCCCGGTGCTGCACCTGGACGGCTACGACGGTCCCGAGTACGACGGCGTCCCGGCCGTCGGCGAGCACACCGAGCAGGTGCTGACCGAACGACTGGACCTGGACGGCGATGCTCTGGCCCGCCTCCGCGACGCCGGCGTCATCGCCCACTGACACCCCGACATCCCCTTTTCCGATCCACACCTGGAGACACCCAATGAGCTCAGCCACGATGAGCCCGGACACCACCACCGACCTGTTCGCCCTGCCGGAGACCTACCGCGACCTGCAGGACCGCGCCCGTGAGCTGGCCGTCAGCGTCCGGGACGTCGCCGCCCGCGCCGACGAGGCCAGCGAGACCGACCCGGACGTGCGCGCACGGCTGGCCGCCTCCGGCCTCACCGCGCTGGCCGTGCCCGCCCGGTGGGGCGGCACCTTCGACGCCGTCGACTCGCTGGCGATGACGGTGGTCCGCGAGCAGCTGGCCGCCGAGAGCGCCCATCTGGACTCGATGTTCGCCATGCAGGGCATCGGCAGCTACGGCCTGGCTCTGGGCGGGTCGGACGCGGTGCGCGACGAGTGGCTGCCGAAGGTCGCGAGCTTGGAGGCCATCGCCGCGCTGTGCCTCACCGAGCCGCACGTGGGATCGGACCTGAAGGCGCTGACCACCCGCGCGGAGGTCGACGGCGACCGGATCGTGCTGAACGGGCACAAGTCGTTCATCACCAACGGCGGCGACGCCGACTTCTACAGCGTGCTGGCCCGCGAGGACGACGGCTACTCGCTGTTCTTCGTGCCCGCCGACAGCCCCGGGCTGAGCACCGAGCGCCCCCACCAGATCATCGCGCCGCACGTGCTGGCCGACGTGATCTTCGCCGACGTCGCGATTCCGCTCGATCACCGGATCGGCGAACCCGGTCAGGGTTTCTCGCTGGTACTGGCCACCCTGGCCACCTTCCGGGTGTCGGTGGCCGGCGCCGCGGTGGGCATGGCGCAGAGCGCGCTGGCGCTGGCGCTGGAGCACGCCAACGCCCGCGAACAGTTCGGCGGTCCGCTGTCCAAGCTGGGCTCGGTCCCCGAACACCTGGCCACCTGCTGGACCGACATCGAGGCCGCACGCTCGCTCACCTACCGGGCCGCCGCCGCGTCGGCGCGGGATGCGCGCGGCAGCCTGCACCTGTCGTCGATGGCCAAGGTGGTCGCCACCGAGACGTGCGGGCGGGTGGTGGACCGCAGCGTGCAGATCATGGGCCGGTTCGGCATCGTGCGCGGCTCGGACATCGAACGCCTCTACCGGGCCGCGCGCCCGGCCCGCATCTACGAGGGCTCCACCGAAGTGATCCTCGACTCCCTCGCCCGCCAGCTGGTCAAGAACGGTCTGTAGCCGGGGCACGTCCCCTCGACACGAAGGAGAACACCATGGGAATCCTCGACGGCAAGGTCGTCTTCATCACCGGCGCCGGACACGGGCAGGGCCGCGCGCACGCGGTGACCGCCGCCCGCGAGGGCGCCGACGTGATCGCCACCGACCTCGATCGGCCGATCGACGGTGTGCGGTATCGGCTGGCCACCGCCGACGATCTGGCCGAGACCGGGCGCCTCGTGGAGCAGGCCGGCGGCCGGGTCCTCACCCGGATCGCCGACGTCCGCTCGTCGGAGGACCTCGACGCGGCCGTGGCCGAGGGCATCGAGACCTTCGGCAAGATCGACGTGCTGATCGCCAACGCCGGAATCTTCACCCAGGCTCCGTTCTGGAAGATGGACGAGCAGACCTGGGACGACGTCCTGGACGTCAATCTCAAGGGCGTGTGGCGCACCATGAAGGCCGTCACCCCGCACCTGATCGACCGCAAGACGGGCTCGATCATCCTCACCACGTCGGTGAACTCGGTGATGGGCAATCCGTCGGCGGCGCACTACACCGCCGCCAAGCACGGGGTGCTCGGCTTGATGCGCAGCGCTGCGCAGACGCTGGGCCCGCTCGGTATTCGGGTCAACTCGGTGGCGCCGGGCCTCATCGACACCCCGATGACCAACTTTCAGGAACTCTACGACCAGATGGCCGGCCATCCCGGCGCCGACCGATCCGACTACGACAAGGCCGCACTGCACTACGGCATCCTGGCCGGGCAGGGTGCGCTGCCGCCGGAGACCATCGCCAACGCCGCCGCCTGGCTGGCCTCCGACGGGTCCTACGCGGTCACCGGCCAGAACATCGTGATCGACGCCGGGCACACCATCCTGCCGGGCTTCAACCCGGCGCCGGTCGCCCTGCACTGAGACACTCGCCGGCGCCCACGCAGCCAAGAATCCCGGAGACCGCGGTCTCCGGGATTCTTCGGTTCGGGGGGGCTCCGAATCAGGCGAACCAGCGGCCGCGCATGGCGCGGGGCGGCTCGCCCGGCAGCCGGACCCGGTCCTCGTCGGGCAGCGTGGCACCGTACTCGCCGGACCGGGCGGCGTAGACGAACCGGATCTTCCGCTCGGTGAACACCCACCGGCCCTCGTGCACGGCGAAGGCGTCCTCGTACTCGTGCGCCGCGACCACCACTCCCCGGGACGTGACCAGCTCGGCGTGCGCGGTCGCGATGCCGGCGCCGGTACGCCCGTCCACGTGCACCACCTGGGTCTCCGGGGTGTGCAGCATGCGGCGGAAGCCGTCCATCGAGGCCCGCAGCAGCGCCAGGATCTCGCCGCGGCCGTGCGCCCGTTCGCCGTCGCGGTCGAGTACGGCGTCAGGGGCGAACATCGCTTCCAGCGCGGCCACGTCGTGGGCGTCCACCGCGATGGCGTACAGCGCGGTCAGATCGCGCAGGGATTCGCGGGAGGCGGCCGGGTCCGGTGTGCCGCCGGGCGCCGCGGTCACCGCCGTCCGCGCCAGTACCCAGCTCGTCAGATCCTTCATTCCACCGCGAATCTCGGTGCCGGCAGGGAGGACAGCGCGCGCGCCAGTGGCTCCGGGATGGGCGCCTTCCCGAAGGACCCGGGATCGCGGACGGCGAAGGTCATCACGCCCTTGGTCACCAGCTGGCCGTCGCGGGTGAACTCGAATCCGACGGCGTACGAGGTGGTGCCGATGCGTTCGGCGACGGCCTGGCAGTGCAGTGCGTCGAAGACGCGCACGGTCTGCAGGTAGCGCGCCGAGGAGTTCAGGCCGACGGTCATCACCCCGACGTCGTCGATCAGCTCGCCGCCGCGCAGGCCGTGCGAGTACAGCCAGGTGGTGTAGCAGCGTTCCATCCACCGGTAGTAGATGGCGAAGTAGGCGATGCCGACGGCATCGCAGTCGCCGTAGGCGAGCTGGAACTCCAGTGCCCCGTCCTCGATCCGTGCGGCCGACTCAGCCATCTGCGGTCCTCTCCTCATCGTCGGTGTTCGGGTCGGGCAGCACGATCAGCGCCCGCCCGTGCAGCACGCGGTCGCCGCCCGCCACGTCCAGCCAGATCTCGCAGTCGGCCACGCGCTGCGCGCCGTCGGTCACGATCTCGGTGACCACCGCGCCCGGCCGGACGGTCTGCCCGGCGAAGACGTTCCCGGCGAAACGCACCCGGAACTCGCGCAGCCGCCCGTGGCCGCCGGCCCACTGCGCCAGCATCGACTGCAGGTAGCCCATGTTCAGCGGCCCCTGGTTCACCGGGGCGTCGCCCAGGCCGAGGGCGGCCACCACGCGGGTGTCCCAGTGGATCGGGTTGGGGTCGTTCAGCAGCGCCGCGACCGTCTTCATCGGTTCGGCGCGCACCACGATCTCGCGGCCGGTGACTTCGTCGCCGACGGCCGTCGCCGCGCTCGCCGGCCTCATGCGGCACCTCCGCGGGGCAGGATCAGCGAGTTCCAGCAGGTGGCCACCAACTCGTCGTCGCGCCGCAGCTGCAGTTCGTAACCCACCACGTCGAAGACGCCCGTGCGGCGTCCGGACTTGCGGTCGACCGAGGTGATCGTGCCGCTCACCCGGTAGTCGGCGCAGGTGAGTTCGCCGTGGAAGACGGTGCGGTGTTCCCCGAACATCGGACCGTCGGCGGCGGTGGCCCCGAACCAGGCGAAGAACTCGTCCCAGCTCAGGCCCATGCCGCCGACCGACGTCATCCAGGCGAGCACCGGGTGGACGCCACCGGCCCACGGATCGTCGCCGAGCGCATCGGCCATCAGCCAGGCCTTCCACTGCTCGATCGAGCAGGTGCCGCCGGGCAGTTCCCGGCCCACCAGCCCCGAATAGTCGTCCACCGAACAGTCGTCCACGTCAGACGTCACGGTCGTGTGCCTCCCAATACGGCTTACGCAGTTCTCTCTTGAGGATCTTGCCGGTCGGCGCCTTCGGAAGGGCGTCGACGAACTCGATCGACCGCGGCTTCTGATACCCGGCGAGGGTCTTGCGGGCCTGATCGATCAGTTCCTGCTCGGAGGCCTCCTGACCCGGCTTCAGCACGACGAAGCCCTTCACCGACTCGCCCCAGGTCTCGTCCGGGACGCCGATGACCGCGCATTCGAGGACCGCGGAGTGGCCGGCGATGGCCTCCTCCACCTGGACCGAGTAGATGTTCTCGCCGCCGGAGATGATCATGTCCTTGGCGCGGTCGACGATGAAGACGTACCGGTCCTCGTCCCAGGTGGCCACGTCGCCGGTCCACATCCAGCCGTCCCGGAGGGTCCGCGCCGTCAGCTCCGGCTGATTGAGGTAGCCGAGCATGTTGGCCGGGCTCTTCACGATGATCTCGCCGGGCGTGGTGTTGTCGGTGGGCACCGGCTTCCCGGTCAGCGGATCGACCACCCGGACCTGCGTCACGAAGCCCTCGCGGCCGCACGAACGCAGCCGTTCGCTGTGGATCCCGGCGACCGCGGCCGTGTGATCCTCCTGCGACAGGAAGGTCATCGTGGTGCCCTCGGTCTGCCCGTATCCCTGAATCAGGGTGCACGGGAAGGCTTCCAACGACTGCCGCACGATGTTGGACGGCATCGGGCCGCCGCCGTACTGGAGGTTGCGCAGGCTGGACAGGTCGAAGGACGCGAAGTCCTTCTCGGCCATCATCCAGTTGAGCATCGTCGTCACACCGAGGAACGCGGAGACGCGTTCGTTCTCGATCAATTCCAGCGCCAGCCGGGGCGCGAAGTTCATCAGCACCAGCGGGCAGCCGTGCTTCATGTAGTTCATCGCCAGCACGATCGGGATGTGGTACATCTGCCCGGTCAGCATGTAGACGTCGGTGGGCACGATACGTTCGGCCACAGTCTGATTCAGCATGCCGGCCGCGGCACTGGCGTGGCTGTGCAACGCCCCCTTGGACGGGCCGGTGGTGCCACCGGTGTACAGCAGGAAGAACGGATCGTCCGGCGCCACCAGATCCACGCCGGCCACCTCGTCGTCGGAGGCCGCCTCGATCAGCGCCTCCAGGCTGCCGTCGCCGTCGGGCCCGAACTCGAACCAGCGCGGAACGTCGACGAGCCCCTGCAGTTGCGCACCGACGTCGGCGAACTCCGACTCGATGATGACCGCCTTGGGCTTGGCGTCGGCGATCAGGTCGGCCAGCGCCGGCGTCGCCAGCCGCCAGTTGAGCGGCTGCGTCACCAGCCCGGCCCGGCCGGCCGCGTAGTACAGCGCCTGGTATTCGATGCAGTTGCGCGAGAGCATGGCGACGATGTCGCCCTTCACCAGGCCGCGGGCCAGCAGGCCGTTGGCCATCCGGCGCACCATCGCGTCGAAGTTGCGCCAGTCGATACGGCGGTCACCGGCCGCGTCGTACACGGCCTGCGCGCCGGGGGTCAGCGCCGCCCACTTCGCCGGGATCAGTCCTTGATTCATCGGAGTTCTCCTCGCCGCGGTCAGTAGGGCCGGTCGAGCTCGAGGTCGAGCTCGCGCAGCGTCAGGACGCCGTCGCGGTCGGCGATCCGGAGCCGGTAGACCCCGGCGGTGATCAGCGTGATCTCCCCGTTCGCGGTGCCCACCAGGGTCAGGTAGTGCGTGGTGGTGATCTCTTCGCCCGCACCCGGGTGCACGATCAGGTTGGAGTTGATGTGGCGCCGCTGGTCGCTCTGCGAGCCCATCGCACCGGCCATCAATTCCATGATCGCCGCCTTGCCGGCGAACTCGACGGGATCGGCGTCGGGCAGCCGCATGCGGAAGACGGCGTCGTCGCTGAAGATCCGTCCCATCTCGTCCAGGTCGGAGGTGTCGTACGCCAGGGAGTAGCGGTTCACCAGGTCTTCGATTCGTTCACGCAGTGCCATGTCGGCGCCTTTCCTAGAAGTCGGAAGTACAGGGAAGTCGGAAATACAGGGAAGTCGGAAGTACGGGAGGTCGGGAATGCACGCGGTCACTCGGTGGGTGCGGTGAGGGCGCGCAGCCAGTCCGGGGCCCGGCCACCGGACTCGGCCCGCAGGACCGTCGGCCAATCGGCGGGCCCGGGCCGGGCGTAGGCGCGATTGCGCTCCGCGGAGACCAGCACCGTCGCGTACTCCTCGGCCGAGCAGTAGTAGAAGTACGACATGACACGGTCGGCGATCCGCCAGCCGGCAGGCGTGCGTCGGTAGACGTCGCGGTAGCGCAGGGCCACCAGCGTCGGCTCGCCGTTGCGCACCAGTTCGGCGTGGCCGGTGAGCACACCGGTGGCGGTGTCCGGGTCGTCCGGGTCCGGGGTGATCAACACACCGTGGGAGAAGTGGAAGGTGGGTCCCAGGACCGCGAACCGTTCCCGGTAGATCTCCTCCAGGGCGGCGAGCCCGGTCGCGTCGAAGACGCCGTCGCCCGATCCCAGATGCGCGTCGGCGGTGAACACGGCGGACAGGCCGGCCAGGTCCCGCTCGTCCATCACGTGGAAGTACAGCAGCACCAGATCTTCGATGGCCGCACGATCTTCCAGGCGCCGCAACCGGATCTCGACGGTCTCGCTCATCGCGGGATCGCCCCGAAGGTGTCGATGCCGCCGGGGGCGAGCATCTGCGGGTCGAGCACCGCCATGGAGGACACGTCGATCCGTTTGGACAGCAGGCGCCAGCGTCCGTCGCGGCGGGCGATGCGGTCGGTGTAGCGGCCCCAGATCTGCCGGGCCTCGCCGGTGCCGTGTGTGGTGAGAGCGAGGAACTTGGAGTGCACCACCGCCGAGCCGTCGTCGCGGCGAGACACCTGGATGTTGGTGGCCATGTGGTGCGCCACCGTGATGTCCTCGGCGGCGAATCGCCGGTACAGGTCCAGAAAGGCCTGCGCGCCGTACACGGTGCCGTCGTGCCTGGTCAGCTCCACATCAGGGTCGATGATGCCGGCCAGCCCGTCGATGTCGCGGGCGTCGACGAGCTCCTGGTATTCGATCAGGAGCCGTTCGCCGGCACGGTGCAGCATCAGTTCTTCGAGGTCTTCGGGGTCTGCCATGGGGATTGCGTCCCTTCCTCTAATCTCGGACGATCATATGCATAGATTGTGGCGGATGTCACGACTCTCGAATCTTCGGCGTGATCCCGGCGCGGCGGAGTATCCGAATTCCGCCAACTCCTTTTCAATCATAATAACCATGCGTATAGTTTGCGTCACAGTCCAGAGTTCCGGTGAAGTGCACCACTGACGTCACGGCGGGCCGACACCCGGACTGATCCCCACGGCAAGGAGCAACGAACCATGACGACCCAGACCCCGAAACCCACGACCATCCACGAGACCGAGGTGCTCGTCGCCGGCGCCGGCTTCTCCGGCCTCTACCTGCTGCACCGCCTGCGTTCGGAGGGCCACCGGGTCCACGTGGTCGAGTCCGCGCCGGAGGTGGGCGGCACCTGGTACTGGAACCGCTACCCGGGCGCGCGCTGCGACGTGGAGAGCGTGGACTACTCCTACAGCTGGGACGAGGACCTCCAGCAGGAATGGGACTGGACCGAGAAGTACCCGGCACAGGGCGACATCCTCGCCTACCTCAAGCACGTCGCCGATCGCTTCGACCTCCGCAAGGACATCGACTTCAACACCACGCTCAGCTCGGCCACCTGGGACGAGAGCCAGGGACTGTGGACCGCCGAGACCGACGACGGGCGCGTCTACCGGGCGCGCTACCTGCTGATGGCGATCGGTTGCCTGTCCACCCCGAAGGAGGTCGACCTGCCCGGTTTCGACCGGTATACCGGAGAGGTGCTGCGCACCTGGAACTGGCCGGAGGGCGAAGACCTCGCGGGCAAGAACGTGGCCGTCGTCGGCACCGGCTCCACCGGTGCCCAGGTGATCCCGGCGCTGGCCGAGACCGTCGCCGACCTGACGGTGCTGCAGCGCACCCCCAACTTCGTGATCCCCACGCGCAACCGTCCCCTGCAGGACGGTGAGCTGGAGGCGGTGAAGGCCGAGTACGCCGACCGCCGCGACCGCAACCGCAACCATCCGGCAGGGGTCTTCCGCGACGACAACGAGAAGAACGTCGCCGACGTGGACGCCGAAGAACTGCGTGCGACCTTCGAGGAGCGCTGGGAAGGCGGCGGCATCAACTTCCTGGGATCGTTCGCCGACCTGATGTTCGAGCAGTCCGCCAACGACGCGGTGGTCGAGTTCGTGCACAGCAAGATCGCCGAGATCGTCGACGACCAGGAGGTGGCCGACTCGCTGAAGCCCGAGGGCTACCCGCTGGGCGCCAAGCGCCCCGTCGTGGCCACCGACTACTACGAGACCTTCAACCGTCCCAACGTCCACCTGATCGACGTCAAGAAGACGCCGCTGGCCTCCTTCACCGAGACCGGCATCGAACTGGCCGACGGCACCACCGAGGACTTCGACGCCGTGGTCCTGGCCACCGGCTTCGACGCCTTCACCGGTTCGTTCACCAAGATGGACATCCGCGGCACCGGCAACAGGTCGCTCGCCGAGGCCTGGGGCACCGAGGGCGCCAAGACCCAGCTCGGCCTGGCGACCGCCGGTTTCCCGAACATGATCATCGTCGCCAACGTCGGCAGCCCGTCGGTGCTGGCCAACATGGTGACCGCCATCGAACAGCACGTGGAGTGGATCTCCCAGCTGCTCGCCGACATGCGCGAGAACGGCTACACGATGATCGAAGCCGAGAAGGACGCCCAGGAGAAGTGGGCCGCCACCGTCGAAGAGGTCGCCGCGATGACGCTGTGGCCCAACGGCGACTCCGGCTCCTGGTACCGCGGCGCCAACATCGAGGGTAAGCCCCAGCTGTTCATGCCGTACGCCGCCGGCGTCGTCGAGTACGGCGACGCCATCGAGAAGTCCGCCGCCAACGGCTACGCGGGCTTCGTCCGTTCCTGATCCCCGCCCCGCCAACAGAAAGCACACCAGATGTCCATTCGTAGTTTCGACAAGCTGTTCATCGACGGAGCGTGGGTCGAGCCGCACTCCGACTCCGTGATCGAGGTGGTCTCGCCGATCGACAACACCGTGATCGCCACCGTCCCCGAGGCCGACACCGAAGATCTGAACCGGGCGGTCGCCGCCGCCCGCAAGGCCTTCGACGAGGGCCCCTGGCCGCGCATGTCCCCGCAAGAGCGCGCCGGTTATCTCAAGCGCATCGGCGACGAGGTGGTCAAGCGCATCCCGGAGATGTCGGAGGCCTTCACCGTCGAGATCGGGGCGCCCGCCGCCGTCTCGGCCGCCTTCCACGACAACGCCCGCAAGATGTGGGGCGATTCGTCGACGCTGTACGAGCGCTTCGAGTTCGAAGAGGACCGCACCTGGGCCGACGGCGGCCACGGCAAGCTGGTCCGCGAGCCCGTCGGCGTCGCCGCGGTGATCATCCCGTGGAACGGCCCGGTGGCCACCGGATCGCTCAAGATGGGCCCGGCGCTGGCCGCCGGCTGCACCGTGGTCTTCAAGCCCGCCCCCGAGGGGCCGGTGAGCACCATGCTGCTGGCCGAAGCCATCGAGGCCGCCGGTCTGCCCGACGGCGTGGTGAACCTGGTGACCGGCGGCCGCGAGTTCGGCCAGCAGCTGGTGGACCATCCCGACGTGGACAAGGTGTCGTTCACCGGCAGCACCGCCGCCGGACGCAAGATCATGGCCTCGGTGGCCGACCGCATCGGCCGGGTGAGCCTGGAGCTGGGCGGCAAGTCCGCCGCCGTCATCACCGAAGACGCGCCGCTCGAAGACGTGCTCTCCACGCTGATCTTCGCCGGGGTGGCCAACTCCGGTCAGGTCTGTGCGGCGCTGACCCGCGTGCTGGTCCCACGCTCCCGCCAGGACGAGGTGGTCTCGGCGATGCAGGAGGCCTACGCCGGTCTCACCGTCGGCGACCCGCGCGAGGAGACCACGGTGCTCGGACCGCTGTCGAGCAAGCGGCAGCAGGAGCGGGTGCTCGATTACATCAAGATCGGCGTGGACGAGGGCGCCCGACTGGTGACCGGCGGCGGAGTGCCCGAGGGACTGGACGGCGGCTGCTACGTGGAGCCGACCATCTTCGCCGACGTGACCCCGGACATGCGGATCGCCAAGGAGGAGATCTTCGGTCCGGTCGTGTCGGTGATCCCCTACGACTCCATCGACGAGGCCGTCGACATCGCCAACGGCACCGAGTACGGACTGTCCGGCGCCGTCTACGCCAAGGACGACGCGACCGCCGAGGCCATCGCCCGCCGGATCCGCACCGGCCAGATCGGCATCAACACCTGGGACATGTGCGTCACCCAGCCCTTCGGCGGGTACAAGCAGTCCGGACTGGGCCGTGAGGGCAACGTCGAGGGCCTCGGAGCCTTCCTGGAGACCAAGCTGCTCATGCGCTGACGTCCTCCAGCAGCCAAAGCCGTGGCGCACCTCCGGTCGGAGGTGCGCCACGGCTCGTTTCGCGGGTCCGTCTCTCGCCGGTCGAGCACTGCACCCCGACGGTCGAGCGCTACATCCCGGCGGTCGAGCATGCATCCCGGCGGTCGAGCATGCATCCCGGCGGTCGAGCGAAGTCGAGACCACTCACGGGCGTTCGTTTCGACACGGCCTCGGCTAACGCCTCGCCCCGGCTCAACGAGCGAGCAAGGTGAACGAACGAGCAAGAAGGCGCCTCGCCCGGCTCAGCGCAGAGCGGAGCCGGGCGAGGGACGAGATGAAGTAGGGCTGTGGCCGGAGCCGGCTCGGACGGGGCTGTCGCCGGCGAGGCTCCGGGATCGGGCTGTTGCTGTTGCCGTTGCTCAGTCGTCGATGATCGACAGGGCGACCTCCGGGCACGATTCCACGCCCAGCGCCGCGGCGTCTTCGAGCTCGGCGGGGATATCGCCGGTGAACCGGAGCACCACCTGGCCCTCGTCGTCGGAGTCGTACACGTCCGGTGCCGACATCCGGCACAATCCGTGCCCCTGGCACTTGCTCTGATCTGCCTGGATCCTCATGTCTCCACCATCCTTTCTCGGTAGCCGATCCTTCGTCCGAACCGCGTCGTCCGCACGGTGAACCGCTCTACACTTGACCTTGAACTGATAATAACTATTATCATAGACAACAGTGAGCCCGGACACACAAGGAGTCCAAGATGAGCAGTGACAAAAGATGCCCCGTCATCCACTTCGATCACCATTCGGCGGAGCACACCGCGAATCACGTGGAGATCTATCGGGAGCTGATCGAGAAGGCTCCGGTGGGCTGGACCGAGGCCTACGGCGGATTCTGGGTGCTGTCCGACTACGCCTCAGTGTATGAGGCTTCGCGGAACGACGACCTGTTCTCGTCGGCCCGGCACGACGAATACGGCGGCCCGGGTCTGGCGGTGACCATCCCCAAGGCGCCGACCGAGTTCCACATCCCGATCGAGATCGATCCGCCGAACTCGGCGCCGTACCGCAAGATCATCAACAAGGCGACCGCCCCCAAGGCCGCCGAGCGGCTCCTACCGAAGATCGAGCACTACGTCACCGGCATCGTCGACTCGTTCATCGAGACCGGCGAGGCCGACCTGGCGATCGTCGCTGCGGTCCCGGCCATCGTGGTGATCGACTGGCTGGGCCTGGACCCTTCGGAATACCAGTTCTACGTCGACGCCATGCACACCCTGGTCTCGGCCGCCCCCGATTCCGAGGAGTACAAGCACGCCGCCGAGGTGGCGGTCCCCTGGGTCACCAAGACGGTGCGCGAGCACATCGCCTTCCGCCGCGAGAACCCGGCCGACGACATCACCACCTACTTCATCGATGCCGAGGTGGACGGCCGCAAGCTCGACGACGACGAGATCTACTCCATCCTGGAGCTGGTGATCTCCGGCGGCGTGGGCACCACCGCCTCGCTGGTGACCCAGTCCCTGGTGTGGCTGTACCAGAATCCCGAGGAGCGCCGTCAGCTGATCGAGGACCCCTCGATGCTCGACGTGGCGATGGAGGAGTTCCTGCGCGTCTTCTCCCCGACGCAGGCGCTGGCGCGCACCATCATGGAGGACACCGAGTTCCACGGCTGCCCGGTGCGCAAGGGCGATCGCGCGCTGCTGTCGTGGGCGGGAGCCAACCGCGACCCCGAGCAGTTCGACGACCCGGACAACGTGGACATCACCCGCTGGCCCAACCGGCACATCGCCTTCGGCGTCGGCGTGCACCGCTGCGCCGGCCTGTACATCGCCAAGGGCATCGCCCGCGAGATCTTCACGCAGGTGTTCACCCGGCTCGGCGATTACGTGGTCGACATGGACAACGTCGTCAGCTACCCGGACCAGGGCACCAACGCCGGTTACCACTCCATCCCGGTGACCTTCACCCCGGGCGAGCGGCTGCTGGGCGACACCCCCCTGTTCGGCGAGCACTACACCAAGTCGCGATGATCGCCCCCGACGGAACGGTCGTGGTGGTCGGCGGCGGCCTGGCCGCGGCACGCACCATCTCCACCCTCCGGCGCAAGAAGTTCACCGGGCCGATCGAGCTGATCACCGCCGAGGAGCACCTCCCCTACGACCGGCCGCCGCTGTCCAAGGACGTGCTGCGCGGGGAACGCGATCAGACCGCACTCCCGTTCGACACCGAGAAGCTCGGCGTCCGCGTGCACACCGGAACCGCCGCGACCGGCCTGGACACCGAGGGCCGGCGGCTGCACACCACCGGCGGCGAGTTCACCTACGACGGCCTGGTGCTGGCCACCGGCGCCGACCCGGTCCGCGTACCCGGCGACGGCCCCCAGCTGACCCTGCGCACACTCGACGATGCCCTCGCCCTGCGCGCGCGCCTGCAGCCCGGCGCCCGCGTGGTGCTCATCGGCGCCAGCTGGATCGGCGCCGAGGTGGCCACCGTCGCCGCCGCCCGCGGCGCCGAGGTGACCTGCCTGGAAGCCGGCGACGTCCCCCTCGGCGTCGCCCTGGGCACTGAGGTGGCCCGGCACCTGCTGCCGTGGTGGTCGGACATCGACCTGCGCTGCGGGACCTCGGTGGCGCAGGTGCGCCGCGACGGCGTGGAACTGGCCGACGGCACCGCGCTGCCCGCTGACGTGGTGGTGACCGGGATCGGTGTGCGGCCGGCCGTCGGCTGGCTCGCCGGCTCGGGCCTTCAGATCGACCGGGGCGTGCTCACCGACGAGCGTTGCCGCACCGGCGCCCCCGGCGTCGTGGCGCTCGGCGACGCCGCCCAGCGCTGGTCGCCGCGCACCGGCCGCCACGAGCTGATCGAGCATTGGGACGACGCGGGCGCCGCGGCGGCCACCGCTGTCGCAGCCCTGCTGACCGAGGATCCGCCGGCCTTCGATCCGGCCCCCTACTTCTGGTCCGACCAGTTCGGCCGCAAGATCCAGTACGTGGGCCGTCACGGGGCCGGCGACACCGTCTCGATCCAGACCACCGACGCCGGCGACCTGGATTCGGTGCAGTGGATCGACGCTGCCGGAACGCTCACCGCCTGGCTCGGCGTGGACCGGCCCCGCGACGTGGTGGCCGCCCGGACGGCCGTCGGCCTGCCCGCCGAGACCGAGACCGCCGCGCTCAGCAACTGACCCGACTGACAAGGAGGCCGGCATGACCGGTGTGAACGTGACCCGCGAGGACGGGGCGGTCTGGATCGAACTCGATCGACCCGACCGGCTCAACGCCTACGACATCGACATGGCGCACGACATCATCGCCGCGGTGCAGGGCGCCGCCGACGCCTACGCGGTGGTGATCACCGGGGCCGGCCGCGGATTCTGCGCGGGCGGCGCCCTGAACGAACTGGACGACCCCGATCCGGCGCTGCTGCGCGAACTGTTCACCACTTCGCTGCGCCTGCTGGAGAGCATCCGGGCGTGCCCGCGGCCGGTGATCGCCGCGGTGAACGGCCCGGCCGCCGGCGGCGGCAACGAACTGGTGATCGCCTGCGACTTCGCGATCGCCGCCCGCTCGGCGAGCTTCGGCCAGACCGGCCCGCGCGTGGGATCGTCGCCGGTGCTCGGCGCCACCAACGTGCTGCCGGTGCAGATCGGCGAGAAACGTGCCCGCGAGATGGCGATGCTGTGCCGTCGCTACACCGCCGAGCAGGCCTTCGAGATGGGCCTGGTGAACGAGGTGGTCGACGACGAGCAGCTGCGGGGACGCACCCGCGAGTGGATCGCCGAGATCTCCGCGCTCAGCCCCCGCTACCTGGAGATCACCAAGGCCAACAGCAACCACCTGTGGAACGCCGCGCAGGACTCGATGCGCAACGGCCTGGGCATGCTGATCCAGGCCATCGGCAGCCCGGACATGGTGGAGGGCGCCGGCGCCTTCCTGGCCGGCCGGGCCCCGCAGTTCCCGCCGCCGGCCAAGCGCCGCGACGCGCAGTGACCCTTTTCCCTCTCCCTTCCCCGTCCGACAGGCAGACCAGATGACTTCCACCCCTTTCGATCTCAGCGGCAAAGTCGCCCTCGTCACCGGCGGCAGCCGCGGCCTGGGCCGGGCGATGGTGCAGGCCTTCGCCGAGGCCGGCGCCGACGTGGTGATCGCGAGCCGCAAGCTCGAATCCTGTGAGGAGGCCGCCGAGCAGGTCCGCGCCTCCACCGGCCGACGCGCCCTGCCGCTGGCCTACCACGTCGGCGACTGGGACGCGGCCGAGCCGACCGTGGACGCGATCTACCGGGAGTTCGGCCGGCTGGACGTGCTGGTGAACAACGCCGGCATGTCCCCGCTCTACGACGGTGTCGACACCATCACCGAGGCGCTGTGGGACAAGGTCTTCGACGTGAACCTCAAGGGCCCGTTCCGGCTGTCGACGGTGGCCGGCACCCGGATGGCCGCGGCCGGCGGCGGCTCGATCATCTCCATCAGCAGCCGCGCCTCGCAGCGCCCGCGCCCGCACACCCTGCCCTACGCCGCCGCCAAGGCCGGCCTCAACGCGATGACGGTGGCCCTCGCACACGCACTGGGACCGGCGGTGCGGGTCAACGCCATCGTCGCCGGCACCTTCCTCACCGACGTGAGCAAAGCGTGGGATCAGGAGGCCTTCGCCAAGCGCGCGGAGACCTTCGCCCTGCGCCGCGGTGGCGATCCCGCCGAGATCACCGGCGCCGCACTGTATCTGGCGTCCGAGGCGGCCGGCTACACCACCGGTTCGCTGCTGACCGTCGACGGCGGACAGCCCTGATTCACCCCCCCCTGAAGATCCCCACCGCCCGAAGGAGACAGCACGATGCCCGGACTCTGGTACGAAGAATTCGAGATCGGCAAGGAGTACAAGCACGCCTGGTCGCGGACGGTCACCGAGTACGACAACGTGCTCTTCACGTCGATCACCATGAACCCGGCGCCGATCCACCTCGACGCCGAGTACATGAAGACCCAGCCTCACGGACAGCGGCTGATGAACAGCCTGTACACGGCGGGCCTGGTCGGCGGCATGATCGTCTACGACCTGACGATGGGCACCACCCTGGGCAATCTCGGCTACACCAAGTTCGACTTCCCGAACCCGGTCTTCCACGGCGACACCATCCGCGCCGAGAGCACCATCCTGGACAAGCGTGAATCCAAGTCGCGCACCGACTCGGGGATCGTCTACTTCGAGCATCGCGGCCTCAATCAGCGCGACGAGGTGGTGCACATCGCCCACCGGGCGGGCCTGATGCTCAAGCGGCCCACCGACGACTGAGTCGCCCGCCGGCGAGGTCACCGATACAGACACCGGCGCCGTCGTTCTCGCCTTCGCGGGCGGGAACGACGGCGCCGTCGTCGTGGGCGGGTGCGCGGTCAGTCGAAGCCGACGCTCTGCAGGTCCTTCAGCGGCGCGACCACCTCGCGGCCGACCCGCTCGAGGTAGCGGGCGGACTGCTGCGCATCCATGCCCGGCCAGTGCGGCCGGATCAGCAGCGGACCGACCGGCAGCCGCTGGGCGATCGCCGTGATCTGTTCGCGCACTTGCTCACCGGTGCCCAGCAGCACGTGATCGGCGACGTTCTCCAGGAACTCGCGCTCCACCCGCTCCTGGTCGAGCAGGCCCATCCCCTGGCTGGCGTAGGAGACGTACTTTCCGCGGGCGACGGCGGCGAAATCGTGCAGGGCCTCGTCGTAGCTGTCGGCCACCTGCAGCTCCCGGCGCAGCGGGAAGCGGTGCAACGGCAGGTTCAGCGCCCGGCGTTCGGCGACGTAGATGTCCACCAGATCGGCCACCTGGTCGATGGTCTGCTGCGGGGTGATGGTCCAGACGTCACCGTGGCGCGCCGCCCGGCGCACCCCCACCTCCTTCATGGCCCCGAGCCAGATCGGCGGTCGCGGGCGTTGCACCGGGTGGACGTGGGTGGGCATGTCGTCGACCTGCCAGTAGCGGCCCTCGAAGGTGACCCGCTCCTGCGTCCAGAGCGCGGTCATCAACTCGATCATCTCTTCGAGCATGCTGTAGCGCTTCTTGTACGGCTTGTCGAAGGCCGCGTACTCGCGCTCCAGGTAGCCGGTGCCCAGTCCGACGATCAGTTTGCCGCCGGTGATGATGTCGAGCGTCGCCAGATCCTCGGCGAGCTGCACCGGATGGGCCAGCGGACCCACCAGCACCGTGGTGCCGATCCGGACGTCGTCGTCGATCTCGGCGGCCAGCCGCGCCAGCACCGGGATCGGCTGCAGCCAGCGGTAGTCCGAGTAGAGGAAGTGCTGGCCGATGGTGAAGTGGGTGAATCCGGCGCGCTGGCCGGCCTCGACGTTGCGCAGCAGCAGATCGAGGTGCTCTTCCGGCGGCACCGACAGCGGCTGATCCCCCAGCAGGAATCCGAACTCCATGAGCGTCCTTTCTAGCGTGGACCGACCGGTCCGGGTGCACCGGCCGGTGGCGACTACTTCGCGGTGAGGCCGCCGTCGACGGGGATGGTGACGCCGGTGACGAAGCTGGACATATCGCTGGCCAGGAAGAGTGCGACCTGCGCGATCTCTTCGGGCTGGGCGGCGCGGCCGAGCGGGATCTGAGCGAAGAAGGCCGCTTTGCGCTTCTCGGTCTCCTCCGGGCTGGCCCGGAAGAAGGCCGGCAGGCCGGGGGTCTCCACCGAGCCCGGGGCGATCGCGTTGACCCGGACACCGTCGGCGGCCAGAGCCAGCGCCATCGAGCGGACCAGGGCGATCACGCCGCCCTTGGTGAACGAGTACATGGGGCTGAACGGCGAGCCGATCAGGCCGGAGGTGGAACTGGTGAAGATCACCGAGGCGTTCCCGGAGGCCTTGAGGGCGTCCTCCAGGTAACCGGACAGGAAGAAGGAGGCGCGGGCGTTGATCTCCACGCCGGTGTCCCACTCCTCGGGAGTCAGCTGCAGGCCCGCCGCACCGGGGATGCCGACGTTGTTGTACAAGATGTCGAGTTTGCCGAACCGCTGCTGCACGTCGTCGGCCAGCGCCTTGAGCGCGGTCAAGTCGCGCACGTCCACCACCGCGGCCTCGGCCTGCCCGCCGGCGGCGACGATGCCGTCCACCACCTCGCCGGCGGCGGCGGCATCGACGTCGACGACGATGACGTGCGCACCCTCGGCGGCGAACAGTTCCGAGCCGGACCGGCCCATCCCCGAGGCTCCGGCGGTGACCAGTGCGATCTTGCCCTGCAGCTTCATCTCAATCTCCAAGTCTGATGTGTATTCCAGATCACTATTGATAGTAATCATGCATATTGATTTAGGGAACCGTTCAGTGAACGGAAGGTCGCGGGGGACCCCCGCGGCCGTCGCCTGGCAGCCGCCGGGAGTCGTGGGTGGCCACCGTCGCGGCAGGCTCCACCTCGATCAGCAGCCGGCCCGGACTGCCCAGCAGGGTCAGGAACTTCTCGGGCGCGGCCGGCGCCAGCCGGTGGGCCAGCGCCGCGAGCTGCTCGCCGCACGCCGCCGGATCCCGGTGGACCACCGCCCGCCCCTGCTGGGCGAGCATCTGCCGTCCCGTGCTGCCGGTACCGGCACTGGAGACCACTATGCACACCCTCGGGTCGCGCTCGAGTGCCCGCACCTGTGCCCGCCCGGCCACGCTGGTGAACCAGAAGGCCCGCCCGTCCCACACGAAACTGAGGATCACCGCCCCCGGCGCTCCGTGCTCGTCGGTGAAGCAGAAGGTGCATTCGGTCTGCTCGCGCAGCAACTGCTCGCGGGCCTCGCCGATCAGCCGGGCCCCGCGCAGATCCTCGATGTCGCGGCCGGCGGCCACCCGCGCGGTGCCGTCCGGGTCTCCCGCGGTCACGGCGCCTCCCCGGTCCCCGGCGGACCGGCCGCATCCAGGGCGCTCTCGCCGAGGACCGCGTGCACCGCCGCCCGGCTGGCCTGCGCGGCCGGACCGGTCCACACGGTGCGACCGCGGGTGATCACCGAGACCTCGTCGGCGATCGCCAGGCCGGCGTCGGCGTTCTGCTCGACGATCAGCACCGCGATCCCCCGGTCGGCGATCGCGCGGACCTGGGTCATCACCCGCTCGACCATCGTCGGCGCCAGGCCCATCGAGGGCTCGTCCATCAGGATCACCTTCGGCTGCGACATCACCGCGCGCCCGAAGGCGAGCATCTGCTGTTCGCCGCCGCTGAGCAGGCCCGCGGCCATGTCTCGGCGTTCGGCCAGGATCGGGAACTGCTCGTAGACCTCGTCGAGCGCGGCCGCCATCCGCGACCGCGGGGCGCGATAACCGCCCATCCGCAGGTTCTCCTCCACCGTCAGGGTGGAGAACACCCGACGGCCCTCGGGCACCAGCACCAGTCCGTGCCGAACCATCACGTGCGCGCGCCGCCCGGCGAGGTCGTCGCCGCCGAGGAGCACGTCGCCGCCTTTGGGCCGGTGGAATCCGGCCACGGCCCGCAGACTCGTGGTCTTCCCGGCGCCATTGGCGCCGAGCACCAGCGTCACCCGGCCCGCGTCGGCCCGCATGGTCACGCCCTGCACCGCGTTCACCGCGCCGTAGCTGACCCGGAGGTCGTTCACTTCCAGCATCACTGCGCCTGCTTTCCCAGATAGGACTCGCGCACACCGTCGTCGCGGACCACCTCGTCGGGCAGCCCCTGTGCGATCAGCTTCCCGAAGTTCATGGCGAACAGGTAGTCGCAGACGTCCACCATCATCGCCACGTCGTGCTCCACCAGCAGCTGGGTGTAGCCCTCGCGCTGCAGCGAGCGCAGCAGCGCGCTGATCTCGTCGCGCTCGTCGGTGTTCATGCCCGCGGTCGGCTCGTCCAGGAGCAGCAGCCGCGGGGAACCCACGATGGCGCGCGCGATCTCGGTGCGCCGCTGCATCCCGTACGACAGCTCGCTGGGCCGCATGCGTCCCAGCCCGGCGATGCCGACCCGCTCCATCACCTCGTCGACCCGGGCCCCCGCACCGGCGCGGGCGCTGCGGGTGGCGGTGTCCAGGCCGAGGAGCACATTGTCGCGCACCGACCGGTCGTCGATCAGCCGGACGGTCTGGAAGGTCCGCGCCACCCCCAGTCGCGCCACCCGGTGCGGGGCCACGCCGGCATAGGACCGGCCGGCGAACCGCAGGTCGCCGCGGGTCAGCGGGTTGAGCCGGGTGACCGCCCCCAGCAGCGTGGACTTGCCCGAGCCGTTGGCGCCGAGGATCCCGTGGATCAGGCCTTCCCGAAGGTACAGGGAGACGCCGTCGACGGCGCGGACACCGCCGAAGTGCACGGCCACGTCGTCCAATTCCAGCAGCGGCAACGCCGCCCGTTCGGTCGGTTCACTCATGATGCCGCCACCTCCTGCAGTTCTCGTCCGGCGTCCTCATCCGGGTCGGGCGGGCGCGTGTCCCGCGTGCGCAATCGGTGCCACAGGTTCCGCAGCACACCGAGGATGCCGTTGGGCAGCAGGACCGCCGCGAGCACCACCAGGGCGCCGTAGATGAACTGCTCCCATTCGGCGACGAACGAGACCCAGGTGGGCAGCCACACGAAGATGACCGACCCGATCAGCACGCCCACCCAGGAGCCGGTGCCGCCGACGACGATCACCGTCAGCGCGAGCACCACCAGGTGGAAGTTCACCTCTTCGGGCGTGATGGTGCTGCGCAGCAGCGTGGTGATGGCACCGGAGAGACCGCCCACCATGCCGGCGGCCAGGAAGCTGAGCCGGCGGTAGCGGCCGACGTCGATGCCCATGGCGTTGGCCAGCTCGGGATCCTCGCGCACGGCGTCGATCCGCCGGCCCAGGCTCCCCGATTCGGTGAGCTGGGTCAGCGCCACCACCACCAGCACGACGAGGAAGATCGAACCCAGCGTCAGGTCGCCGAGCGCGCCGAAGAGCCCGGAGGCCCCACCGGTCAGGTCGCCGCCGTTGACCGCCACCACGGCGACGATCAGCGTGAAGGCGATGGTGGCCATACCCAGATACAGCCCGTTCAGTCGCTGGATCACCAGGCCGAGCACGTAGACGACGGCGCCGGAGAGCAGCACGCCCAGGACGATCGCCGGGACGGTGCCCCAGCCCAGGTGGATCATCGCCGCGGCGGACGCGTAGCCGCCGATCCCGAAGGCCCCGATGCCCGCGAACGAGAACACACCCATCCGCATCGGGATCTGGATGCTCAGCGCCATCAGCAGCGTGGTGAGGGTCTGCTGCAGCAGCACCGTGTTGGAGTCGAGCCAGACGCTCATGTGCGGCGCACCTCCTTGCGGCCGAACAGCCCCTGCGGCCGGAACAGCAGGACCAGGAAGATCAGGCCGAACGAGACCGCATCCACCCAGGTGCCGAAGTGCAGCTGGATCAGCACCGTCTCGGCGCCGGCCAGAATGTAGGCGCCGAGCACCGCACCGCCCATGGAGCCGAGACCACCCAGCACGATGATCGCGAATGCCTTGATCAGCAGCGGATCTCCCGATTCGGGGGCGATCGCCCCCAGGTACAGGGTGAGCAGTGCGCCGGCCAGACCGGCGAGGGCGCCGGAGACGGCCATGGTGCCCAGCGCCAGGGCGCTGCGATTGACGCCCATGCCGCCGCTCACCTCCGAGTCCACTCCGATCGCGCGCAGCGCCAGCCCCTGCCGGGACCGCTTGAGCCAGAGCGTCAGCCCGACACCGATCCCGATCGCCGCGAGCAGGATGAGCACCACCGTGGTGCTCAGGTGCACGCCGCCGATGTTGAACTCGCGGGACCGGTAGGTGGTGTCGAAGCCGAAGGGGCTGCTGCCGGTGGCCCGCTGGGCGACGGCGACGGGGATCGCCGATACCCCGATACCGGCGATGATGATGCGCAGTTCGGTGGAGCGGTGACTGCGGCTGCGGTTGACGATCTGCTGGAAGACCAGCAGCTGGGTGGCGAGCGAGAGCGCCGCGCCCACCGCCATCACCACCAGCAGGATCACCACCAGCGGCAGCGGCGAGGACTGGGTGATCCAGTAGGCCACCAGCACGGAGAAGACGAAGGTGGCCCCGTGCGCGAAGTTGAGGATCCCGATGGTTCCCCAGGCGAGCGCCATGCCGAGCGCGAACAGGAGGTAGATCGACCCGAGGGTCGCCGCGTTCAGGACTTCCTGCATGATCCCGGCTTTCGGAGGCGGCGCGGAAGGCCGGTGAACGGAGGGCGGGCGGTCGCGGTCATGAGATCAGCGACTCCTCGCCGTTCTCCCAGCGCACCATCACGCCGGGCACGCGCATGTCGTTGCCGTCGAAGCTGATCTCGCCCATCGCGCCGGTGAAGCCGTCGCGGGCCACCTGCGTCATGCCCTGCTGGATGCCCTCGCGCGAGGAGCTGCCGGATGCCTTGATGCCGTGCGCCATCCACCACAGGGCGTCATAGCCCTCGGCGGCGTAGGGGTCGGGCGTCTCGCCGTACTTGCTCTGGTACGCCTCGACGAAGTCCCGGGCTTCCTCGGTGTCCATGGCCGACGAGAAGTCGACCGGGTACACCAGGCCGTCGGCGGCCGCGCCGGCAGCGGCCACGTTGCCGGCGCTCTGCACCGACGTGGCGACCACCTGACCGGTGTAGCCGGCCTGGCGCAACTGCTTGAGGAAGGTGACCGACTGCGGCGCGGTGAGCAGCATGACCACAGCCTGCGGATTCGCCGAGGCGATCTGCTGGGCCTGGCCGGTGAAGTCCTGGGTGGTGGACTGGGTCTGCAGCGATTGCCCGATGTCCAGGCCGAGCTCCTTGGCCTGTTCGGGCACCACGTCCTGGCCGAGAATGGCGAAGGTCGGGAAGGTCGCGTTGTAGATCAGCGAGAGCTTCTTCAGGTCGTTGTCGGCCAGCCACTGGGTGGCGATCCGGTAGTAGCTCTCCATCGGCGCGGTGGCCCGGAACGTGTAGTCACCGGTGACGACGCCTTCGGCGCCGGACTGGGTGAAGACGGTGGGCACCTTGCGCTGGTTGACGATCGGGGCGACGGCCGCGGCCTGCTGCCCCATCGTCGGGCCGAGGATGGCCGCGATCTGCGGGTCGGACATCGCCTTGGTCATGTCGCTGACGGCCCGGTCGATCTTGCCTGCGGTGTCGCTCTGCCCCATCGAGATCGAGACGCCGTCACCGAGGAAGCCCTGGTCGTTGATCTCGTCGATGGCCAGCTGCGCGCCCCGGCTGGCGCCGAGACCGGCGTAGGCCACCGCACCGGTCTGGTCGTTGACCGCCTGGATCTGAATGTTCTCGGCGATTCCGTCGCCGGAGACGACTCCCGATCCGCCACTGCCGCATGCCGTCACGGCGGTCAGAGCGACGGCCGTCAGACAGGCCAGCAGGGCCTTCGTCGTTCGCGTGGGGGACATCGATTCTCCTTAGTGAGCTGAACTTGCCGATGTGAGAGAGCGTGGGCCGGCGGCCCGGCCGTCACGAGCAAATGATGTGTACTGACCTAATGATTATCATGGATATGCGATGGATCACAATGCTTTCCGGAATTCGCCGCCGTCACAGCCCGCGGCACCGTCGCACACCTCGCCCGCCGACGCGTGCGGCGCCCGCCGACCACGGGTCGACGGGCGCCGGACGAAGCCCACGAGACACCCGAGGGGAGGCGCCTGCGGCCGTGCGGGAAAGGTCGATCAGACCTCGAACCCCTCCATCTGCGGAGTGGTCAGCGGGCTGATGACCCGCTCGGCGATGCGCCAGCCCGCCGGGGTCCGGACGTACCGGTCCCGGTTGAGTGCGATCGCCTTGATCTGGGCACCGTTGTTCATCTCCGCCTCGGCGTAGACGTAGTTGGTGCCGTGCGCATGATCGTCGTCGTCGAACTCGACGAGGTGGTTGGTGATCATGTGCACGCCGTGGGCGACCGCGGCCGCATCGGCGCGGAAGAACCCGATGACGGCCTCGTAGCCCTCGTACCGTTCCAGGCCGACGGCCGTGGCATCCCACACGCCGTCCTCGGCGAAGGCGGAGGCCGCCTCGTCCGGGTCGTGCAGGTCCAGGCCGCGTGCATAGCGGTGGGTGGCGCTGATGATGTCGTTGATGTCGTCTGCTCGCATCGGCGAGTTCTCCTTGTGCTCAGGGACGTGGTCCGTGGTACCGACGGATGGCGGGATGTGTTCTGCGGCAACCGGTCCGGTCACAGGTCGTACATGATGACGCCGCGGATGTTCTTGCCGTCCCGCATGTCCTGCACGGCCTCGTTCACCTGCTCGAGCTCGTAGGTCTTGGTGACCAGCTCGTCGAGCTTGAACTCGCCGCGGCGGTACATGTCGGCGATCAGCGGGATGTCGCGGCGGGCGTTGGTGGTGCCGTACAGGGTGCCCTGCAGGCGCTTGCCGCTCATGGCGAAGGTGAACAGATCGAAGGGCACGTCGCGCTGGGTGACCGGGGCCGCCGAGGTGAGCACCAGGGTGCCGCCGCGCCGCACCATCTCCTGCGCCGGCTGCAGCAGGTGGCCGTAGGCGATGTCGACGGTGATGATCACCTTGTCCGCGCCCTGGCCGTCGGTCAGATCCGAGACGAGCGAGGCCGCCTGCTCCATGCTCTCGGCCACGTGCGTGGCGCCGAAGAGCTTGGCCTGGTCGCGCTTGAACGCCACCGGATCGAGCGCGACGATGTTCTTGGCTCCCTTGTGCCGGGCACCCTGGACGGCGTTCATGCCGACGCCGCCGGTTCCGATCACCACCACCGTCTCACCGAGCTCCACCTCGGCGGCGTAGACCGACGAACCCCAGCCCGTCGGGACGCCGCAGCCGATCAGCGCCGCCTTGTCCAGCGGGATGTCCTTGCCGATCTTGACGCACGAGTCGGTGTTCACCACGACGTACGGCGAGAAGGTGCCCAGGTACGAGAACGGGCCGACGCCCTGCCCCCGCGCGTGGATGCGGTGGGTGCCGTCGGGAGCGAAGCCACCCAGGACCCCGGCGCCCATGACGCACATGTTGGTCCGTCCCACGTTGCACTGCGCACAGTGCCCACAGGCCGGCATGAAGGAGAGCACCACGTGGTCGCCGACCTCGAAGTCGGTGACATGCGGGCCCACCTCCTCGATGATTCCGGCGCCCTCGTGGCCGCCGATGATCGGCGCCCAGTCCAGCGGGATGTCGCCGGTGTCGACGTGGTCATCGCTGTGGCAGATGCCGGAGGCGGCGAGCTTGATCTTCACCTCGCGACTCTTCGGGGGATCGATCTCGATCTCTTCCACACTCCAACCCGAACGCGTTCCGGGTTCCCAGATCAGGGCACCGACAGTCTTCATGTTGTCTCCTTGGGTACGGCGTGACGCATCTCGCGACCGCCCATTCAGCGTGACGGTAATCACGCTAACCATTATCATGATAGATGTAAAGGGTGATGCTGCGGAGAACGTTCTAGTGCCCGGTGACCGACCGACCCTCACCACCGCCGACCCGGCGGTGTCGCCCCTCGCGGCACCCCGCCGGAGCGGCCTCACCGGCACCGGCGTCTGCGCGGCGGCGGTCTTCGGTCTGCTGATCGTCGGATCCAACATCCCGACGCCCCTGTTCCCCATCTATCGCGTCGACCTGGCACTGACCACGGCGACCGTCTCGGCGCTGTTCGCCGTCTACCTCTTCGCCCTCGTGGTGACCTTCACGTTGGTGGCCGGAAGCCCGCTCAGCCGGCACGCGAGCCGCGTGCTGCCGGCGGCGGCCACCGCCGCGATCCTCGGCGACGTCGCCCTGGTACTGGGCGCCGATCAGCTGGGCTGGCTCTTCGTGGGCCGGATCCTCACCGGCCTCGCGGTGGGCCTGGGTACCGGCTCGGCCGCAACGCTGGTGCTGGCCACCCACGGCGAGCGCGGCCGGGCCATCGCCGCCACCGGCACCCTGATCGGCTCGTTCCTCGGCCTGCTCGGCTCCGCGCTGATCGCGCAGTACCTCCCCGGCCCGACGGTGACCGTCTACCTGGTCCACATCGCGCTGCTGGTGACCGCACTGGCACTGCTCGGGACGGCGCTGATCCGGAATCGCCGTGAGCTCCACCGATCCCTGCATCCGTCCGGCGACGCCGTTCCCGTAGAGCTCTCCCCCCGACACGCGCCGGACCTGCCGACCCCGGACGCCGGACCGGCATCGGCGACGCCGGCGCGCAGCAGGCGGCTGCGCGCGGCCGGCTATTGCCTGGGCATCAGCGGCTGGGCCATCGGCGGCATCGTGGTGGGCCTGCTGCCGACGATCATCGCGCAGGAGTGGTCGTCGTCGACGGTGCTCACCACGGCACTGGCGCCGACCGTGCTGATCGGTGCGGCCTGCCTGGCCCCGGTGCTGATCCGCCGGCTGCCCCCGCTGCCGGTCCTGGTGCTGATCGCCGTCGGCGCGGTGTCGTGCACGGCGGGCGTGCTGGCGCTGAATCTGCCCGCGATTCTGATCGCCTGCGCGATCTGGGGTGCCGGCCAGGGGTTCGCCTACGCCTCCGGGCTGCGGATCGTGACCGCCGGACTCTCCCCGATTCCGCAGGGCCGCGCGGCCTCCCGATACGCCTCGGTCTGTTACGGGTGCACCGGCATCCTGTCCATCAGCACCGGGATCGCCGCCACCGCGTTCGGCGCCGGGACGGCGATGATCGCGATGGCGGCGGTGTTCGTGACCTTCACCGGGGCCACCGCGGTCGCCGGCCACCGACGGTGGCCGGCGGGCATCTGACGCCCCGACTCAGAGTGCGACGCGCAGCAGACTCGCCTCGCGGGTGACCTTGCGCTTGGACTCCGACGACGACTCCGCGGCGCAGGCGTAGAGCGTGTCGCCGTCGGCGCCGCCGACCGCGCAGGCGAAGACGCCGGTGGGAAAGGCCTTCTCGGCCAGGATCGCGCCGCCCTCGGCCACCTGAATCACCCGCCCGTGCAGCGCGTCGGCCACCCAGATGGTGCCGTCGGCTCCGGCGCAGATTCCGTCCGGTGCCACCTGCGCGGCCGCCATGGCCTCGCGCACCGAGGTCCGCGGCACCTCCGGGCCGAAGGCCGCCCAGACCCGCCGCCCGGACAGCCGTCCGTCGGCGTCCAGATCGAAGGCGGTGAGCCGGTTGCCCATGCTCTCGGCCACCACGAAGGTCCGTGCGCCGTCGCCTGCGGTCAGGATCACCGAGCCGTTGGGGAAGAGCAGATCGTCGGCCGCCACCCGGGCCGCACCGTCCGGGGCGACGTGGATCAGCACCGCGGAGTCGACGTGTGCGCGGGCCCGGAACTCCATGCCGAAAGTGGAGACGAACGCGTGCCCGTCGCCGTCGACGGTCATATCGTTGAGCTTGCCGGTGGCCAGCGCCGACAGGTCGGCGTGCACGTCGAGCGACTCGGGATCGTCATCGCGCCGACGCACCAGCACGCGCTGGTCGACCATGGAGACGATCAGGAGCCGGCCGTCGGGCAGCCAGCCCAGACCCGACGGCTGGCCGTCGAGCCGCGCCTCGACCCGTACGTCGTCCGGTCCGGTCAGCGACAGCACCTCGCCGGTGTACAGGTCCGACACCCACAGCCTCCCCCGGTGCCAGCGCGGACACTCCAGGAAGGCGCGTCCTTGCAGGACCTTCTCCACTGCACTCGCTTCGGCCATCTCTACTCCTCGTTCTCCGGTGCGCCCACATCCCGAGGGCGCAGGACAGATCTCCCATACGGGTTAATGATGAGCATAGATTACCCCACAGAGCAGGCGTCTGTGTGATGGTTGACACACCCCATTTATCATGCATATGATTCGCCTGAATCGCCGCCCCCACGGCGGTCCCCCGTTCCCACCTCCTCCCCGCGGGCACCCCGCCTTCCAGGGGGCGGCCGAGAGAAAGCAGAACCAGATGGCACTCGATCAAGCCACCGCAGGCTTCCTGGCACAGGCGGCCGAAGCCGGCGGCAAGCCGCTCACCGAACTGACCCCCGACGAGCTCCGGACCATGAACGACGGCTTCATCGAGCTGTACGGACCCGGACCCGACATGGCCTCGGTCGAGAACGTCGCGGTACCGACGGCCGACGGGCAGTCGATCAACGTGCGGGTGCTCACCCCGGAGGGCGACCCGCGCGGCGTGATCGTCTACTACCACGGCGGCGGATGGATGGTCGGCACCGCCGACCAGTTCGACACCCTCGGCCGGCAGATCGCCGCGGGCACCGGCTGCACCGTCCTGCTTCCCGAGTACCGGCTGGCCCCCGAGTATCCCTACCCGACGGCCGCGAACGACGCCTGGGATGCCCTGACCTGGGCGGCCGGCCGCTTCGCCGGCCAACCGCTGATCGTCTCCGGCGACAGCTCCGGCGGGAATCTGGCCGCGGTGGTCGCCCAGCGCGCCGTCCGCGAGAACGGCCCGGAGATCTCGCTGCAGGCACTGGTCTACCCGGTCACCGACAGCGACACCGACACCGAGTGCTACCGCGCCCCGGAGAACCAGCTGATGCTCGACGGCAAGGCGATGGTGTGGTTCTGGGAGACCTACACCCCCGACCCGGCCACCCGCGCCAACTGGGACGTGTCCCCGCTACAGGGCGAGGCGGCGGGACTGCCGCCCGCAGTGATCCTGCTGGCCCAGTACGACGTGCTGCGCGCCGAAGGAGAGGCCTACGCGGCCAAACTGGCTGCGGCCGGCGTGCCGGTCACCACGCAGCAGTTCGACGGCCAGATGCACGGCTTCTTCCAGTTCGTGAACATCCTCCCGGGCTCCGCGGCCGGCGTCGAGTACCTGTCCACCGCGGTCACCGACCACCTGAACGGAAAGTGAGCCGGACATGTTCCGCATCACCGTCAACTACAACCACCCCGACGACCCCGAGCAGTTCCTGAACCACTACCGCACGGTGCACGCGCCGCTCACCGCACGCATGCCCGGCGTGCGCTCGTTCGAGTGGGGCGTCTGCGAGATGCTCGACGGGTCGGCGCCGACGCACTTCGTCACCGGCGTGCTCACCTTCGACTCGAAAGACGCCGCCCTCGAAGGACTCTCGTCCCCGATCGGCCAGGAGGGCGCCGCAGACATGGCGAACTTCGCCGGGGCCGGTGCGACCATCGACATGCACGAGGTCACCCTGGCGCAGCCCTGACCACCGATTCGCCGGTCGAGCCGATCATTCGCCGGTCGGCGGCCCCGGCGGGTCTCGTTCCCGTCGCGGTCGGGGTGTCCCGGCATGTGAGACGGTGAAACACCCTTATGATGAACAGGATCCGTTACCAACGGGTAACCTGACGCGTCGGGTGTCGGCGCCCCGCCGCCCCGCCCGGACGGGCGACCGCGGGTGACGATCACCGGAACAGGGGATCCCGGTACCAGCCGGGGTCCACATCGGTTGGAGACGACGGAGCATTTGATGACCACACCGGGACGCACACCGAAAGCCGCTGTCCTCATCAGCCAGCGGATCGTCCAGGAAGCGCAGGACGCCGGCCTCGGCCCGGGCGACCTGCTGCCGTCCGAGAAGGCGATGGTGGAGCAGTATCAGATCGGCCGCGGAACTCTCCGCGAGGCGCTGAGGCTCCTGGAGTTCCAGGGCGTGGTGACCATGAAGCCCGGCCCCCGCGGCGGACCGGTACTGCAGAAGCCGACCGCGGCGTTCCTCTCCGGCGCGTGGGTGCTGCTGATGCAGCTGAACAATGCGCCGCTCCGCTCGATCTTCGAGGCCCGCCTGACCATCGAGCCGGTGCTCACCCAGGTGGCCGCCGCCAACATCTCCCCCGAGCGGCTCGCCGAGATCGGCAACACCGTCGAGCAGATGAAGTCGTCGCTCAAAGGCGACCGGCAACTGTTCCTAGAGGCCAACAAAGAGTTCCACGACATCATCGCGTGGTCGACCGACAACCCGCTGCTCGGCTACCTGGCCGATTCACTGCTGGAGGTCACCAACAACACCATCGTCGGCATCGACTTCCCGCTTGCCCGCCGCAAGGCGACGCTGGCCGCCCACGAATCGATCTTCAAGGCCATGGAGCGCGGCGACTCCCCCGCTTCGATGACCGAGATGACCGACCACATCGACGACTACCTGAAGTACGCGGAGAAGAAGTTCCCCGACATCATGGGCTCGGTCGTCCGCTGGGATCGCTCCTTCTAGGAAGCGGTCTCCACTGCGCTCGACCAACGAACTCGGCGACCAGCGACCAGCGAGAATCAGTCCGGCAGCGCCAGTTTCAGCTGGGTCACCCAGGCCTGCGTGACCTGAGCCCGGCGGGCCGAGTCGTCGGAGAGGGTGTCGGCCAGACCGAGACCGCGGGCCAGGTCGAGGGTGATCTGGGCCAGGCGGTGCGCGGTGGCGCCGTGCACCCCGGACGGATCCAGGCCCTGCACCGTCAGCTTGTGCGCAGCGCGGGCCAGCTTGGCCTCCAGCGGCAGGATCAACTCGCGCAGCGCCTCGTCGGAGGCGGCCGCCGCCCACACCTGCAGGGCCGCCTTGAACGGCACCCCGGTGTAGATGGAGACCGCCCGGTCGACGATCGCGTCGATGCGCTCGGGTCCGGCCGGCAGCTGATCCAGCGTCTGCCCCGCCTCCGCGGTCATCTCGGTGAACATCGCCTCGAGGACCGCGGTGATCAGATCCTCGCGCGTCGGAAAGTGATGCTGCGCCGCACCGCGGGAGACCCCGGCCGCCTCGGCCACCGCGCTCACCGTCGTCGCCGACCACCCCTTGGTGGCCAGCATGTCGACGGTCGCGGCGAGCAGCCTCTCGCGCGTCTGGCGGGACCGCTCCTGCCGGGGCTCGCGGGCGGTGACGGTCATTGCGCGCTCGCCGCCCAGGACGGCGGACGCTTTCCCAGGAACGCCTGCATGCCCTCGCGGGCCTCCTCGGAGGAGAACAGCGCCATCGATTCGGCGGCCCGCGCGGCGGTGGCCTCGTCGAAGCCGTCCAGCAGTGCGGCCGTGGTGAGCGCCTTGGACGCCGCCAGCCCCTGCGGGGAGGCCTTGCGCACGCCGCCGAGCACCGCATCGACCTGCGCCTGCAGATCCTCGGCCGTATCGGCCGACGCGGTGATCAGCCCGGCCGCCACCGCGGCGGGGGCGTCGAAGGTCTCACCGGTCAGGAAGTACCGTCCGGCGGCGCGGGCGGTCATCTTGGCCAGCAGCACCACCGAGATGATGGACGGCGCCAGGCCCAGTCGCGACTCGGTGAGCGCGAACGTGGAGGCCGGACCGGCGAGGACGATGTCGGCGGCGCCGACCAGTCCCAGACCGCCCGCGCGCACATGGCCGTCGAGCACCACGATCACCGGCTTGGACAGTTCCAGGAACGACCGCATCAGCTGCGACATGGCCGCCCCGACCTCCGCGGTGGCCTCCTCGGGTGTCAGCCCCCGGTTGAGCGCCTCGCCGAGATCGGCTCCGGCGCAGAAGGTTCCGCCGGTGTGCGTCAGCACCACGGCACGCACGTCCGGGTCGGCGCCTGCGGCGTCGAGGGCCTCCCGCAGCTGCCGCACGAGTGTGCTGCTGAGGGCGTTGCGGTTGGCCGGCGAGTCGAGCGTGATGTTGGTGACGGCGGCCTCGGTGGCCGTGCGAACCAGTTCCTCCACGTCGCTCACCTCAGTACGACTTCGGCAGACCCAGGCTGGTCTGCGCCACGAAGTTGAGGATCATCTCCCGGCTGACCGGTGCGATCTTCGCGATCCGCGACAGCGCGATCATCGGCGCCACCCCGTACTCGGTGGTGAGGCCGTTGCCGCCCATCGAGTGCACGGCCTGATCCACCGCGGCCACCGCGGCGTCGGCGGCGGCCAGCTTGGCCATGTTGGCCGGCTCGGCGGCACCCCAGTCGTCGCCCTCGTCGTACAGGGTGGCGGCCTTCTGCATCATCAGCTTGGCCAGCTCCAGGTCGATCTTGGCTTTGGCCAGCGGGTGCGCGATGGCCTGGTGCGTGGCGATCGGGGCCTTCCAGACGGTGCGGTCGTTGACGTACTCGACGGCCCTGCCGAGTGCGAACCGGGCCATCCCGACCGCGGACGCCGAGGCCATGATGCGCTCGGGGTTCAGTCCGGCGAACAGCTGGCTCAGCGCCGCGTCCTCGGAACCGACCAGGGCGTCGGCGGGGAGCCGGACGTCGTCGAGGAACAGCGTGAACTGTTTCTCCGGGTTCACCAGTTCCATCTCGATCAGCTGCCGGGTGAAGCCGGGAGCGTCGGTCGGCACGATGAACAGGGCCGGCTTCAGCTTGCCGGTCTTGGCGTCCTCGGTGCGGGCGACGATCAGCACGGCATCGGACTGGTCCACCCCGGAGATGAAGACCTTCTGCCCGTTCAGGATCCACTCGTCGCCGTCCCGGCGGGCGGTGGTGGTGATCATGTGCGAGTTGGAGCCGGCATCGGGCTCGGTGATGCCGAAGGCCATCGTGATCGAGCCGTCCGCCAACCCCGGGATCCAGCGCTGCTTCTGCTCGTCGGTCCCGAAACGGGCGATGATGTTGCCGCAGATGGCTGGGGAGACCACCAGCATCAGCAGTCCGGCGCCCGCAGCGGCCAGCTCTTCCATCACGATCGCCAGCTCGTACATGCCGGCGCCGCCGCCGCCGTACTCCTCCGGCAGGTTCACCCCGATGAACCCGAGTTCGCCTGCCTCGGACCACAATTCGTCGGTCTTGCGGCCCTGGCGGGCGCAGTCCTGGAAATACTGGGCGCCGTACTTACTGCCCAGTGCGGACACAGCGGCCCGCAGTTCGGTGCGTTCGGCGGATTCTGTAAAGGTCATCGGTTCCACTTCCTATTCGGCTGCGACGGCAGCATCGGAGTCTTGTCCTTCGAGGACATCGGATTCGTCGGAGATGACGGCGAGCACGTCGCCCACCGAGAGCTGGCGGCCCTCCTCGACGGCGAGGACGGTGACGATGCCGTCGCTCGGAGCACTGATGGTGTGCTCCATCTTCATCGCTTCCAGCCACAACAGCGGCTGGCCGGCGCTCACCCGGTCGCCTTCGGCGACGGCGACCCGGATCACCGCACCGGGCATCGGCGCCAGCAGCGACCCGGGCCGCTGCACCGTCGACGGGTCGACGAAGCGCGGCGCCCGGGTGAAGGCCACCGCACCGCCCGGCCAGTCCACGAAGACCTGATCGCCGGTGACGGTGACGTCGTAGCGCCGGGCGACCCCGTCGACCAGCAGCACCGTCTCGTCAGGGGTCCACGACACGGCCTCGACGCCTTCGGCGCCGGGCAGCTCGACGGCGCCGCGGGAGATCCGGTACCGCACGGGCACCTCGTCGCCGCCGGCGGTCACGTAGGTCCGGCTCTGGTGACCCGACTGCAGATTGCGCCAGCCCGACGGGATGCCGCGCAGGGTGACCGCACCGGCGCGGGTGGCCGCCGACTGGGCCAGGGCCGCGGCGATCGCCGCGACGGCCACCGCCCGTTCGTCGGCCAGGGGCGCGGCGAGCGTCGCCAGCCCGACGGTGTCGAGGTAGGCGGTGTCGGTGTCGCCGGTGAGGTACTGCTCCTCGCGCAGGACGTTCACCAGCAGATCGCGGTTGGTGATCAGGCCGTGGATCTTGGCCCCGGACAGCGCCCGCGCCAGCATCGCGGCCGCACGGCGGCGGGTCGGCGCCCACGAGATCACCTTGGCGAGCATCGGGTCGTAGTACGTGGAGACCTCGCTGCCGGCGGCGATCGACGAATCGACCCGGATCCCCGGACGGGCAAGCGGTCCGAAGTGCACGTCGGCATCGATGTCGATGGTGTGCACGGTGCCCGACTGCGGCTGCCAGTCGTGCGCGGGGTCCTCGGCGTAGAGCCGCACCTCGATCGAGTGCCCGGTCGCCGTCGGTGCGGGTCCGTCCAGGGCATCGCCCTGCGCCACCCGCAGCTGCCACTGCACCAGGTCGACGCCGGTGGTCAGTTCGGTGACCGGATGTTCCACCTGCAGACGGGTATTGGTCTCCAGGAAGAAGAACCGGCCGTCGGCCGAGGCGAGGAACTCGACGGTACCCGCGCCGGTGTAGCCGATGGACGAGGCCGCGGTGCGTGCCGCGTCGTACAGGCGCTCCCGCATGTCGCCGCCGATCCGCTCCACGAGCGGGGCCGGGGCCTCTTCGACCACCTTCTGGTGGCGGCGCTGGATGGAGCATTCGCGTTCGCCCACCGCCCACACCCCGCCGTGCTGATCGGCCATCACCTGCACCTCGATGTGGTGACCGCGCTCGATGTACGGCTCGCAGAAGACGGTCGGGTCGCCGAAGGCGGACTCGGCTTCGCGGCGGGCTGCGGCGACCGCGTCGTCGAGCTCGCCGAGTTCGCGCACGATCCGCATGCCGCGTCCGCCGCCGCCGGCCGAGGCCTTGATCAGCAGCGGCAGGTCGGCCTCGGTGACCGCGGACGGATCCAGGTCGGACAGGACGGGCACGCCGGCGGCCTTCATCGCCTCTTTGGCATTCACCTTGGAGCCCATCGCGGTGATGGCCGACGGCGGCGGACCGATCCAGATCAGCCCGGCGTCGAGGACGGCCTGGGCGAATTCGGCGTTCTCGGAAAGGAATCCGTAGCCCGGGTGGATGGCATCGGCTCCGGCCCGCCGAGCCGCGGCGATCACCAGATCGCCGCGCAGGTAGGTCTGTGCCGAAGTGGCGCCGGGCAGGTGCACCGCCGCGTCGGCAGCACGCACATGCGGGGCGTCGGCGTCGGGATCGGAGTAGACAGCCACCGTGCCGATGCCCATGGCGCGGCAGGTCGCGAAGACGCGGGAGGCGATCTCGCCGCGGTTGGCGACCAGGACGGACGTGATCACTGAGTTCTCTGCAGTCATTGGTTTCCTCACATCCGGAAGACGCCGAAGTTGCCGGTGCCCTCGATCGGGGCGCCGGCGATGCTCGACAGGGACATGCCGAGGACGGCGCGCGTATCACGGGGGTCGATCACGCCGTCGTCGTAGAGCATCCCCGACAGGAACATCGGGACGGACTCGGCCTCGATCTGTGCCTCGATCATCGCGCGCAGCCCGGCGTCGGCTTCTTCGTCGACGGTGCCGCCGCGGGCTTCGGTGGCCGCGCGGGAGACGATCGAGATGACGCCAGCCAGCTGTGCGCCGCCCATCACGGCGGACTTGGCGCTGGGCCAGGCGAACAGGAACCGGGGGTCGTAGGCCCGGCCGCACATGCCGTAGTGACCGGCGCCGTAGCTCGCCCCCACCAGGAGGGAGATGTGCGGCACCGTCGAGTTCGACACCGCGTTGATCATCATCGCGCCGTGCTTGATGATGCCGCCCTGCTCGTACTCCTTGCCGACCATGTAGCCGGTGGTGTTGTGCAGGAACAGCAACGGGGTGTTCGCCTGGTTGGCGAGCTGGATGAACTGGGTGGCCTTCTGCGCCTCGGCGCTGAACAGCACGCCCTGCGCATTGGCCAGGATCCCGACCGGGTAGCCGTGGATGCGGGCCCAGCCGGTGCACAGCGAGGTGCCGTACTCGGGCTTGAACTCGTCGAAGTCGCTGTCGTCGACGATGCGGGCGATCACCTCGCGCGGATCGAACGGCACCTTCAGGTCCGGCGGCACGATGCCCAGCAGGTCGGCTTCGTCGTACCGCGGCGCCGGGGCCGAAGCCGCGGGCTCGGGCCCCTGCTTCTTCCAGTTCAGCCGGCCGACGATGCGGCGGCCCAGACGCAGTGCGTCCTGCTCGTCATGGGCCAGGTAGTCGGCCAGACCCGAGACACGGGAGTGCATCTCGGCGCCGCCGAGCTCCTCGTCGTCGCTCTCCTCACCGGTGGCCATCTTGACCAGCGGCGGACCGCCCAGGAACACCTTGGAGCGTTCCTTGATCATCACGATGTGATCGCTCATGCCCGGGACGTAGGCGCCGCCGGCGGTGGAGTTGCCGAAGACCAGCGCGATGGTCGGGATCCCCGCCGCGGACAGGCGCGTCAGGTCGCGGAACATCCGGCCACCCGGGACGAAGACCTCCTTCTGCGTCGGCAGATCGGCGCCGCCGGACTCCACCAGGGAGATCACCGGGAGTCGGTTGGTCATCGCGATGTCGTTGCAGCGCAGAATCTTCCGGAGCGTCCACGGGTTGGAGGTACCGCCCTTGATGGTGGGGTCGTTGGCGACGATCATGCATTCGACGCCTTCCACCACCCCGATGCCGGCGACCACGGAGGCCCCCACCGCGAACTGCGAGCCGTAGGCGGCCAGCGGGCACAGTTCCAGGAACGGCGAGTCCTCGTCGACGAGCAGTTCGATGCGCTCGCGCGGAAGCAGCTTGTCGCGCTTGCGGTGCCGGGCCACGGCCCGTTCGCCGCCGCCCTCGAGCACCTTGCGGAACTCCAGGTCGAGTTCGGCCAGCTTCTGGTTCATCGCCTCGACGTTGGCGGTGAACTCCTCCGAAGAGGTGTCGATCTTGCTCTGGATAACGGTCACTGGTCGGTCTCCCGTCGCTGCGTCCGCCCCGCCTGGTACCCCAGTCGTTTCGCCGCCAGGCCGAGGAGGATCTCGTTGGTGCCGCCGCCGATGCCGATGATCCGCATGTCGCGGTACTGGCGTTCGACTTCGGATTCGGTCATGTAGCCCATGCCGCCGAACAACTGGACGGCCTTGTTCGCCACCCATTCACCGGTCTCGACGGCGGTGTTCTTGGCGAAGCAGACCTCGGCGACCAGATCGGCCTCCCCGGCGGCGTACCGGTCGATCACCGCCCGGGTGTAGACGCGGGCCACATCGATCCGGCGCGCCATGTCGGTCACGGTGTCCTGCACGCTCTGGCGGGCGATGAGCGGTTTGCCGAAGGTCTCGCGGTCCCGCACCCAGTCGAGCGTCAGATCGAGGCAGCGCTGCGCCTGCGAGTAGGCCTGTACGGCGAGGCTGGCGCGTTCGGTGACGAAGGCCTGCGCGATCTGCGCGAAGCCGGTGTTCTCGGCGCCCACCAGATTCTCCACCGGAACGCGGGCGTCGGCGAACGACAGCTCCGCGGTGTCCGACGACCGCCAGCCCATCTTGTCGAGCTTGCGGGCCACCGTGAATCCGGGTGCGCCCTTCTCCACCACCAACAGCGAGACACCGGCCGCGCCGGGACCGCCGGTGCGCACCGCGGTCACCACGAAGTCGGCGCGCACCGCCGAGGTGATGAAGGTCTTGGCGCCGTTGACCACGAAGTGGTCCCCGTCGCGCACCGCGGTGGTGCGCAGGTGTCCCACGTCGCTGCCGCCGCTCGGCTCGGTGATGGCCAGGCTGCCGATCTTCTCGCCCGCCAGGGTGGGACGCACCCACTTGTCGATCTGCGCCGGATCGCCGGCCGCGATCAGATGCGGCAGGGCGATGCCGTTGGTGAACAGCGAGGCGAAGACGCCGCCGGCCACCCCGCGGCAGTGCAATTCCTCGTTGAGGATGGACGCGTCGATCACGTCGCCGCCGGAGCCGCCCACCGATTCGGGCACGGCCAGGCCCAGGAGCCCGAGTTCTCCGGCCTGCCGGTGCAGCTCGCGCGGGATCAGCCCCTCGCCCTCCCACTGGTCCTGATACGGAAGGATGTGGCGCTCGGCGAAACCGGCGACGGTCTCGCGCAGGGTGCGGCGCTCGGGGGTCTCCCAAGCGGGGTTCATGATGGGCACGGGTCTCCTTGCTGACGGGGACGGGCAGTTGGTGGACCGGATGCGCCGCCGCTCAGGCGAAGCGCTCCGGGATCGGGACGTGCCGTGACCGCAGCCACTCGCCGAGTCCCTTGGCCTGCGGATCGAAGCGCACGTTCTCGGCGACGCCGCGGCCCAGCAGGCCCTCGATGACGAAGTTGATCGCACGCAGGTTCGGCAGCCGGTAGCGGTGGACCTCCAGGTCGGCCGCCTCGGGCAGCAGTTCCTTGAGCTTGTCGGTGGTCAGGAACGAGTCCAGCCACGCGTACTCGTCGTCGCTGCGCGCCCAGAGTCCGACGTTGGCGCTGCCGCCCTTGTCTCCGCTGCGGGCACCGGCGACGGCGCCGAGCGGCCGGTCTCGCGTGGGGCCCCAGTCGGTGATCGCCGGCGCCGGATCGTCGTCGTCGGCGACCGGTTCGGTGCGCAGCGGCGACGGATCGATCGCAACGGTGACGCCGTCGGGCTGGGTGACGCGGTGCTCCACCAGGTCCGCGTCCACGTAGCCGGGCTCGAAGACGCCGTACGGCGAGCCGTTCCCGGGAGGTGCGGTCAGGGAGAAGCCGGGGAAGCTGGCCAGGGCCAATTCGACCGCGGTGTTGGAGAACTGGCGGCCGACCTTCTTCGGGTCGGTGTCGCGGGCCACGCAGTGCAGGATCGCGCTGGCCTGTTCCTCGGTGTCGGCGTCGGGGCGGTCGTGCCGGACCAGCGTCCATTCCAGTTCGGCCGGACGCTCGGGAAGCGCGGCCTCGAACTGCTCGGTGAACAGGGCCGCCTTCTCCTCGATGTCCAGGCCGGTGAGGATCACGTTCACCTCGTTGCGGATACCGGCGAGGTTGTTCAGCGACACCTTCAGATCTCGCGGGGGCGCCTCGCCCGTGGCCGCCGAGATGGCCACCCGGTCGGGGCCCTCCTGCGTCAGCTGCACCGAATCCAGTCGCGCGGTGGCGTCCGGGTTGAAGTAGCGCGGTCCGCGGACTTCGTACAGCAGCTGCGAGGTGACGGTGCCGAGGTTCACCGCGCCGCCGGTGCCCTCGTGCTTGGTGATCACCGAGGAGCCGTCGGGGTGGAGCTCGGCGATCGGGAAGCCCAGGTGACCCATCGGGATCTCGGTGAAGAACGAGTAGTTGCCGCCGGTGGCCTGCGCGCCGCACTCGATCACGTGACCGGCGATCACCGCGCCGGCGATCGGATCGAGGTCGCGGTGTCCCCAGTCGAAGGCCGCGGCGGCCGGTCCGACGGTCAGCGAGGCGTCGGTGACGCGTCCGGTGACGACGATGTCGGCGCCGCGGGTCAGTGCGGACTTGATGCCGAAGGCACCCAGGTAGGCGTTGGCGGTCAGCGGCGAGCCGAGACCCAGTTCGCCGGCGCGGTCGCTGAGGTCGTCGCCCGAGACGAAGGCGATCTGCGCGTCGACGCCGAGTTCGCCGGCCAGCTCGCGCAGGGCGACGGCCAGGCCGTGCGGGTTGAGGCCGCCGGCGTTGGTGACGATCGCGACCTTCCGGTCGAGGGCCAGCGCGAGGTTCTCGCGCATCTGGCGGAGGAAAGTCTTGGCGTAGCCGGTGGCCGGGTCCTTCATCCGGTCGCGCCCCAGGATCAGCATGGTCAGCTCGGCTAGGTAGTCGCCGGTCAGGTAGTCGAGGTCACCGCCTTCGAGCATCTCCTGCACCGCGGCGAAGCGGTCCCCGTAGAACCCCGAGGCGTTGCCGATCCGTACGACGTCGGTCATGTCGCGTCCTTTGCTGCTCGTGTGTGCTGCTCGTGCGGTGCTGCTGCTCGTGCGGTGGTCGCCGGCCGGGCGCTCAGCCTCGGGCCGGCCGTCCCGGCCCTTTAGGTCCGGCGAAGACCTGCGCGATCGACGCCCACCGCCGGGCTTCGTCGCCGATCAGTTCCAGGTTCAGATCGTCGGGGTGGCTGCGCTGGGTGACCAGCCGGCAGAAGTCCACGGCCGGTGCGCGCACCACGTCCGCCGCGTCCTGCGGCCCCCAGGTCCACAGCTCGCCGGACGGGGCGGTGATCTCCCACCGGAACTCGGCCTCCGGCGCGGGCAGGGCGTTGACCATGTACGCGAAGTTCCGGGTGCGCACCCCCAGGTGCACCACGTTGCGGATCCGGTCGGTGGCCTCGCGCTGCACCCCGAGCGCGTCGGCGACGTCCAGGCCGTGCGCCCACGTCTCCATCAGGCGGGCGGTGGCCATCGAGGGTGCCGACATGGGCGGGCCGAACCACGGGAGCTTGGTGCCGTCCGGGACGGCGGCGAGTGCACCGGCCAGCCGGCCGCGGGTCGCCCGCCAGTCGGCGAGCAGTTCCTGCGGGTCGCGCACCGCCTCCGCCTCCGCGCCCTCGTCGACGAAGCCGGACGGGTCGGTCAGGGCGGTCTGGACCTGCGCGGCGAACCCGTCGGCGTCGGTGATCGCCAGCAGCGAGGCGCGGTCGGTCCACAGCAGATGCCCGATCTGGTGGGCGATGGTCCACCCGGCCGACGGTGTGGGCGTGGCCCACTCCTCCGGCGTCAGGGGCGCCACGAGTGCGTCGAGGGACTCCGATTCGGCATCCAGCGCGGACACCAGGTCGTCGATGAGGGCCATGCGACCAGCTTCACACTCGTCCCGTAAAAAATCAAGCACGCTTGATTGTTTATTGCTTGTGGAGCCTCCCGGCCGCCGTACTCGCCGGGGTCAGTCGAATCGTGCGTCGGCGGTGGCCGACGCCAGCAGCACGTCGCCGTCGTACAGGTCCGCGGCGAACACTCCGAGCCGCCGCCCCACCTTGATCGGGCGGGTGTGGACCTGCACGGTGCGGCCGTCCACCGCGGGCGACCGCAGGAAGGCGACGGTGAAGTCGATCAGCTGATAGCCGGCGCCCGGGGCCGCGGCCTGCGCCGCGAGCGAGAGCCCCTGGGCCACCGCGGCCCCGATCACACCGCCGTGCATGGTGCCCATGATGTTGCCCATCCACGGCGCGGTGGTGCTCGAGAACAGCACCCGGTCCTCCTCGTCGAAGTCCACCGAGCCGCCGAGCAACTGGCCCAGCGGGCCGATGGTCTCCCAGGCCTGGGCGATCGCGTGCACGATCTCCCGGCCCGACTTCCCGGGGCTGGGCGGGGTGGGCGGTGCCGTCCCGCGCGGCGCGGTGGGCTCGGGGATGGCCGTGTGGTCCCCGTCGGAGACCACCTCGCGGCCCACGCGGACGTTGCGGGCCGAGCCGAAGCACAGCGGACGTCCCTGATCACCGGTGATCCTCACCGCGGTGGCTCCGAACCCCCCGGAGTCCATCACCAGTTCGGCGGTGGCCTCGAGCACCTCGTCGACGGCGGGCCGGTCGGACATCGACATCGACAGCCGGGCCTGCACCGAGGAGCCCTGCCCGGCGAAGTAGAACGGGAGTCCGCCGATGTCGTCGAACAGCACGGCGAGGGCGGGCAGATCGATCAGCCCCCGGTGATCGGTCAGGCCCGGTCCGAGGTGCTGGATCATCTCGGCCAGTGCCGAATCGGGGCGCCGGCCCACACCGAAGGCGGAGAAGGGATCAGTGGGCGCTTGGGTCGTCATGGCTTAAGTCCTATCAACTCGCCGTGCGCTCCGCTGTTCCGCCATGGCATATGGTCGGATCTGTGGACTTCCGGATCGAGGACATCACCCCAGAAGAGATCGACCGGCGGCTCGCCGTGGTGGAGCCGCTGACCGATTCGGTACGCGACCTGGTGGACGCGGTGATCCGCTCGCAGGTGAGCGACGACGAGCTGCAGGCCGCGAAGGCGACGATCGACGAGGTGGTCGCCTCCCTGCGCACCCGTCAGCGCCCGGGCGGTTTCGGCACGCCGTACACCCGCGAGTTCATCGGCATGCCCTGGGGCAACGCCGCCGTGGGCGCCCGCAATGCGATCGCCCCGCCGCTGCGGGTGACGCGCTCGGCCGGTCTGGCCGAATGCGACATGGTGCTCGGCGCCGCGTACGAGGGTCCCGGCGGGTGCGTGCACGGCGGGGTAGCGGCCCTGATGCTCGATCAACTGGTCGGCGAGGCGGCCAGCACCGACGGCCTGCCCAGCTTCACCGGCACGCTGACCGTCAAGTACCTGCGGCCGACCCGCCTCGGCGCACTGAACGCGCGCGCCGAGGTCACCGGCCGCGAAGGCCGCAAGACCTTCGTCCACGCCACCCTCTCCGACGACGACGGCGTGACCGTGGAAGCGGACGCGATCATGATCTCCCCCAAGGGCTTCGAGCTGCCGACCGGCGACGCACTCCCGCCGCCGGCGAACTCCCGGGCTGATCGCGATGTGTGACGAGAAGACCGGCCCGGCACCGTTCAGCGACGGCGAGGCCGAAGCGGTCCGCGACTTCACCGCGCAGGTGGGCCTCGACGGCTTGATCGACGTGCACACCCACTTCATGCCCAAATCCGTCCTGGACAAGGTGTGGGCCTACTTCGACTCGGCGGGCCCGATGATCGGCCGCGAATGGCCGATCGCCTACCGCGCCGACGAGGACACGCGGGTGGCCACGTTGCGCGAGTTCGGTGTGCGCGCCTTCTCCTCGATGATCTACCCGCACAAGCCGGGCATGGCGGAGTGGCTCAACGGCTGGGGCGCCGACTTCGCCGCGCGCCACCCCGACTGCCTGCGCACCGCGACCTTCTATCCCGAGCCCGGGGCGGCCGATTACACCGCCGCGGCAATCGAATCCGGCGCCCGGGTCTTCAAGTCGCACATCCAGGTCGGCGAGTACTCCCCGCTCGACCCGCAGCTGGACGGCGTGTGGGGCGTCCTCGCCGACTCGGGCACCCCCATCGTCATCCACTGCGGCTCGGGCCCCGCGCCGGGCACGCACACCGGACCGGAGCCGATCCGCGCGCTGCTGCAACGGTTCCCGTCGCTGTCGCTGATCGTCGCGCACATGGGGACCCCCGAGTACGAAGACTTCGTCGACCTCGCCGAGCAGTACCCGCAGGTGCGGCTGGACACGACGATGAGCTTCACCGACTTCTCCGAAGCCGACGCCCCGTATCCGCCGTCGCTGCTCCCCCGGCTGGCGGAACTGGGCGACAAGATCCTCTTCGGCTCGGACTTCCCGAACATCCCCTACGGCTATCTGCACGCCCTGCAGGCCTGCGCTCGACTGGACCTGGGCGAGGAGTGGCTGCGCGCCGTCCTCTACGACAACGCGGCGCAGCTCTTCGGGATCGGTATCCGGCCACCGGCCGCCGATCGCTGATCGCCGGCCGCCCGATGTCCGATTCGGACACATAGACCTGGAACACGTTCTAGATTTGAGTCATGGCCGAGACCGTGACGCAACTGCTGGAAGAGCGGGCCGGCGACACCGGCACCGCGATCATCTCCGACGAGGGCACCTGGACGTGGGCCGAGTACATCGCCGACGCCCGGCGCACCGCCGCCGCGGTCCTGGAAGCCGCCGACCCGGACCGTCCCGCGCACGTCGGCGTGCTCCTGGGCAACACCCCGGCCATGCTGATCGCGCTGGCCGCCGGGGCGCTGGGCGGCTACGTGACGGTGGGCGTCAACGACACCCGGCGCGGTGCGGCCCTGGCCGCAGATCTGCGCCGCGCCGACTGCCAGATCCTGCTGACCGACGCCGGCCACCGCGCGCTGCTGGACGGCCTGGACCTGTCCGGGATCACCGTGGTCGACGTCTCTTCCCCCGAGTGGACGCAGCGCCTGGGCGCGGCCGGCCCGCTGGAGCCGCGTTCGGTGCCCGGCGCGATGGACCCGTTCATGCTGATCTTCACCTCGGGCACCAGCGGCGATCCCAAGCCGGTTCGGTTCGCGCACATGATGATTCCGTTCGCCGGGCCGCCGCTGGTGGACCGCTTCGGGGTCACCGCCGACGACGTCTGCTACCTGTCCATGCCGCTGTTCCACTCCGCCGCCCTCCTCGGCGGCTACTGCGTGGCACTGGCCGGCGGCGCAGCGATGGTGCCCGCCACGTTCTCCGCGTCGACCTTCGTCGACGACGTGCGCCGCTTCGGCGTCACCTACATGAACTACGTGGGCAAGCCCCTCGCCTACATCCTCGCCACCCCGGAGCAACCCGGCGACGCCGACACCACGCTGCGAGCCGCGTTCGGCAACGAGGCCACCGACCGGGACATCGACGAGTTCGCCCGCCGTTTCGACTGCGAGGTGTGGGACGGCTTCGGCTCCACCGAGCTGGCGATCATCATCACCCGCGAGCCGGGCACCCCCGCCGGTTCGATCGGCAAGGGCTTTCCCGGGGTGGCGATCTACGACCCGGCGACGGTCACCGAGTGCCCGCGCGCGCAGTTCGACGCCTCAGGTGCGCTGAGCAACGCCGACGAGGCCATCGGCGAACTGGTGAACACCTCCGGCGGCGGCCTGTTCACCGGCTACTACAACGACGAGGCCTCCACCGGCGAGCGGCTGCGTGACGGCATGTACTGGTCCGGCGACCTGGCCTACGCCGACGACGACGGCTGGATCTATCTGGCCGGCCGCACCGGCGACTGGATGCGTGTGGACGGCGAGAACCTCGCCGCCGGCCCCATCGAGCGGATCCTGCAGCGGCTGCCGGCACTCAACCGGGTGGCCGTCTACGCCGCCGCCGATCCGGTGGTCGGCGACGCCGTGATGGCGGCGGTCGTGCTCAACGACGACACCTCTCTCACCCCGGACGAGCTGACCGAATTCCTTGCCGCACAGCCGGATCTGTCGCCGAAGGCGTGGCCGTCGTACGTCCGGATCGCCGAGGACCTGCCGGCCACCGCCACCAACAAGATCCTCAAGCGGACCCTGAAGTCCGACGGTCTGCAGGTGGGCGAGGACGTGTTGTGGACGCGGGCGCCGCGCTCCCAGTCGTACGTCCGGGCCTGAGAAGCGCGCTGTGCATCTGGTGATCGGCGGCAACGGCTTCCTCGGCTCACACCTGGTCCGCCGCCTCGCCGCCGCCGGCGAGCAGGTGCGTGTGCTCACCCGGCCGACCAGCGACCTGCGGAGCCTGGCCGGGATGGACGTCGAGCACGTCACCGGCGACCTGTTCGACGCCGCGGCCGTCGATGCCGCGATGACCGGCTGCGACACCGTCTTTCACTGCGCTGTGGACACCCGCGCGTGGCTGACCGATCCGGCGCCGCTCTACCGCACCAACGTGGAGGCCCTGCGCTCGGTGCTCGACGTGGCCGCCCGCCACGATCTTCGCAAGTTCGTGGCCACCAGCACCATGGCCACCATCGGGCGCGGCACCGGGCGGGCGGTGGTGGACGAGTCGCAGCGCTTCGACTGGGCCGACCGCGCGCCGCACTACGTGCTGGCCCGGGTCGCCGGGGAACGTCTCGCCCTGAGCTACGCCGAGCACTCTCGGGTGCCGGTGGTGGCGATGTGCGTGTCCAACACGTACGGCCCGGGCGACTGGGCGCCGACGCCGCACGGCTCGTTCGTCGCCGCGGCCGCGCTGGGCCGGTTGCCGTTCACGGTGCGGGGCATGCGCGCCGAGGCCGTCGGCATCGACGACGCCGCCGACGCGCTCGCCCGCGCCGCGGTACGCGGGGTGGCAGGCGAGCGGTACATCGTCTCCGAGCGGTCCATCGATCTCGGGGACGTGGTGGCCACCGCGGCCGCCGCCGTCGATCGCGAGCCGCCCCGGCTGGTACTGGGCAAACCGGCTCTGTATGCGGCCGGGGCCGCCGGCACCGCGTGGACGCGGCTGCCGCAGGTCTTTCCGCCTGCTCGGGCTCTGCCCGGAGCCGGGGCGCCGCAGAAGCTGAGCCTGGACTCGGTGCGCCTGATGCACGTGATGGCCCCGATGAGCCACGCCAAGGCCGAGCGCGACCTCGACTGGCATCCGCGGCCGGTCACCGAGGCCGTCGCCGAGGGGGCGCGCTTCTGGCGCGACCTGGTCGCCCGCCGCCGCGAGGCGCGGACACGCTGACCTTCCGCCGGATGTGACCGTTCCGTGGTCACATCCGGCGGAAGGTGCGCAGGCGGCGACCCGCTCAGACCGGGGTGATCGGCAGGGACGGTCCGCGGTCGGTGAAGGTGAAGTCCGACCCCGAGGAGAACCGCGTGATCGCGACCTCGCCCGATTCGGGGAGCGCCTCGGCCCCCCGCACGAAGGTCACCACCAGGTCACCGTCGTCCATGCGTCCGGTGGCGACGCGGTACGGGTCCACCGCGGTGGCCATGGCCTGCACCGGTTCCAGGTGGTCGGGAGTCAGCAGCGTCAGCCACCCGCCGTCGATCATCGCCGCCGAGTCGGCCGGCAGCCGCAGCTCCACATCGTCGCCGGAGACGTGCACGCGAGCACCCGTGTACTGGACCGGTCCCAGGATCGGGTGCAGCGACAGCACCCGCGCCAGGGACTCGGCGTCGTCGGACAGGCCCAGCACCGCGCGCAACCGGCCGGCGGTCAGGCCCGCGATGCCGGTGAGCTGTTTGCCGAAGATGTCGCGGGCCTGCTCCTCGCTCTCGGCGTAGCGCCGCACGCTCAGCAGGAAGCCCAGGGACAGCAGATGATGCGCCAGCGCCACCTCCTCGGCGATCCGGGCCAGCGCACTCGCCGAGAACTCGCGGAACTGCAGATCGTGCACCAGCGGCCCCCGGTAGTCGGTCATCCCGCCGGGGTCGTCCGGGTCGATGGCACTGAGCTCCACCGTCGCTGCGCGCGTGGTGAACACGTGCTCGGCGTCGGGGGGCAGCGGCAGCTCCGGGCGGTCCGGCTCGATGGTGACCGTCCACGCGCAGTGCGGGGTCCGGTCGGCCGGGGTGCGCGGCGGCCGGTGGATCGGCCGGATCCGCGCCCGCCGGTTGGTGGCGATCGCCGTCGCATCGAAGGTGGGGTCCTCGATGTCGTGGCACATGGCGGTCACGTACTCGTCGCCGAGCGGTTCCACGTCCATCAGGGCGCCGCAGTGGTCCAGCACGAAGGCACCGTGGTTGCGGTCGGTCACCTCGTACCGGAAGTCCATGAACTGCGGCGGTGCGCCGATGTCGAGCTGGAGGCACTTGAACATGTCCTCCACGCCGTCACCGTCGATGCCGAGGGCGGCGCGCATCCGGTGCGTGTACACCGGGCTGGCGGCCATCCATTCCTCGATGGCCACGCGCGTCATGGTCTCGCGGCCGAAGGCGCTGATGAGGTGCGCCATGCCGCTGCGGTCGATCAACTGCCCGGACAGGAGCAACTCCGGGACCAGGGCTGCCAGCTGCGCCTGCTCCAGATCGGGGTAGCCCAGACCGAGCGTGGGGCTGTCGGTCATGTCAGATCACCAGAGCGCGACCGGTGCCTGGCCGATCGGGTACCAACCCGGCAGGTCACCGGGCGCGGACTTCTCGATCCGGGCGAGCATCCCGTCGCTCATCTTCTTGTCCTTCATCAGCTCGATGAACAGCGCGGTGACGTTCCCGAAGTCGAAGAAGTCACGCTGCCAGGAGAACTGGAAGTCGCCGGCGTACTTGAACCAGCTGCCCTGGATTCCGTCGAGTGCATAGTGACTCCCGTCCTCGCGGGTGGCCTCGTAGACCTGCTTCCACAGGCCCAGCATGTCGCCGGTCTTCTCGTCGATCACCCAGGCCTGGTACGGGTAGGTCCATCCCTCCAGGCCTTCCATCTCCTGCCCGAGCGCCAGGTCGCGGATCTCGTCCCGGCCGACGGCCATGAAGTCCTTCTCCGGCCCGTAGTTCCAGCCGTAGGTGGCGTCCTCGGTGTAGAACTCGGCGAGCGGGCGCCAGTCGCCTGCCCGCTCCGCCTCGTCGTTGGCCGCGAGCCAGCGCTCCACCATCTCATCCAGTTCGGCCCGATCGAAAGATCCGGTCTCGGTCATCGTGATCTCCAATGTCTCGTCAGTTGTTGGGAACGGATTCAGTCAGTCTTCGACGAGGCGCAGTGCCTGCGTCGGGCAGTACTGCACTGCCGCAGTCACTTCCGCGCGCAGCGATTCGTCGGGGTTCGGATTCAGGAGCACCACGTGGTCGCGGTGCGCCTCGAAGACGTCCGGCGCCTCCATCTCGCACATCCCATGTCCCTGGCACAGATCCAGGTCCACTTCGACGCGCATCACGCGCCTCGCTTGCGGTAGCGCACGTTGCACGGCTTGGCCAGCTGCACCACCATCTTCGAGTGGTCGTTGTGGTACGAGTCGGCCGGCTGCGCCAGCTCGAACTCGTAGTTCTGCAGCAGCACCGAGAAGATGGCTTTGAGTTGCATCACGGCGAACTGTGCACCGACGCAGCGGTGTCGGCCGGCGCCGAACGGGATCCACGTCCAGCGGTTGGCCAGATCCTCCTGGCGCGGCACCAGGTTGCGGTCGGGGTCGAAGCGGTCGGGCTCGGGGAAGTCCTCGGGCAGCCGGTTGGAGACGGCCGGGGAGACGGCGATGGTCTGACCGGCTTTGACCTCGTGGCCCTCCACCTCGAAGTCCTCCTGTACCACGCGCATCAGGACGATCAGCGGCGGGTGCAGCCGCAGCGCCTCCTTCAGCGAGGCTTCCAGCTTGGGGATCTGCCGCATGGCGGCGAAGCTGTACTCCACCGGTTCGCCGCTGTCGTCCGGGGTGTAGATGGCGTCGAGTTCGTCGACCACCTGCTCCAGGTAGCCCGGGTTGCGCAACAGTTCCAGCAGGGTCCACGCCGCGGTGCCCGAGGTGGTGTGGTGCCCGGCGAACATCATCGAGATGAAGATCCCGGTGACGGTGTCCGGACTGAACATCAGCGAGCCGTCGTCGTTGCGCAGGGAGACCAGCACGTCCATCAGGTCGCGGTCGTCCTTGTCCGCCGGCGGACTCGCGATCCGCCCGTCCATCACCCCGCTGATGAACTCCACGAGCTCCTCCCGGGCGGCGTCGCGGCGGCGGAAGCTCTCGATGTCGGCGTGCGCGTCCACGTACGCCATGGGGTCGGTGCCCTTCTCCAGGTCGTGGTAGAGCTCGGCGATGTGCCCGTCGAGCTCTTCGCGGAACTTGCGGCCGATGAGGCACGACGACGACGTGTACAGCGTCAGCTCGCCGAAGAACTCCAGCAGGTCGATCTCGCCCTCGTCGCCCCAGTCGGCGATCATCCGCTCCACCTCGGCGGGGATGGTGACCGCGTGCTGCTTCATGTGCGCGCCCTTGAGGGCCTGGTTGTGCAGCATCTCGCTGCGGCGCTCAGGGCTGGTGTCGAAGACGACGCCCTCGCCGAAGACCGGCGTCATGAACGGGTAGGCGGCCGCCTGATCGAGCAGGTCGTCGGGCGCCCGGAAGAACTCCTCGTTGGCGGCGGCGCCGGAGACCAGCACGATCTCGCGGTCGGCGAGCTGGAACATGCCGACGTCGCCGCACTCTTCGCGGACTCGCCAGAACAGCGAGATCGGATCGGTGGCGAGCTCGGTGAGGTGGCCGTGTTCGTCGTCGCCGCCGGACACGCGCCGCGGCTTGAGCAGAGTGGTCATCAGATGTTTCCTTTCGTGGCGACGGCACCTTCGGCCTCGATCTCCAGCTCACGCAGGTGCGCCCCGCGCGGCATGGTGACCATGGCGTGGATGCCCTGCGCGATGTGCTCGGGCCCCAGGAAGTTTCCGTGGCGGGCCAGCCCGAACTTGATCCAGTCGTTGAGCATGCGTTCGGTGTCGGCCTGGTCCAGATTCATGCCCATGCCGGTGAGCGTCTGTCCGGGGCGCACCACGCCGGCGCGCACGCCGGTGCCCTCCAGTTCCATCGCGATGGTGGTGACCAGGCCGTCGATTCCGGACTTGGCCGCCACGTACGCCGACGACCACGGGCGCGGGCGCTTGGCCACATCGGAGCCGATGAAGACGATGTCCCCGCGGCCGCGGTCGATCATGCCGCCGATCACCGCGCGGTAGATGCGGAAGGCGCCGGTGAGGTGGATGTTCACCTGGTCGCTGAAGGCCTCGGGACTGGTCTCGTACGACAACCCGATCGCCAGATCCCCGGCGCCGGCGACGACGATCTCCACGTCCCCCAGAGCTTCTGCGGCGAGCGCCACGCAGGTGCGCACCGACTCGTCGTCGGTCACGTCCAGCGGGACGGCGACGGCTTCGGCGCCGCCGGCGCGCAGTTCGGCGGCCAGGGTCTCGAGCACGTCGACGCGGCGGGCGGCCAGGGCGACCGGATAGCCGGCTTCGGCGAACCAGCGCGCCGTCGCCGCACCGATGCCCGACGAGGCGCCGGCCACCAGCACGGGGCGTCGTTCGGGATGCGGAAGGAAGGCCATTCAGCGCACCTGCACCTTCATCGGCAGCTTGGCGAAGCCGCGGACGTTGACCGAGTGCACGCGTTCGGCGCCGGCTTCGTCGATCTCGAAGCTCTTCACGGTGCGGGCCATCTCGGCCAGACCGATGTTGGTCTCCAGCCGGGCCAGGTGCGCACCGAGGCAGAAGTGGGTGCCGAGCCCGAAGCTCAGGATTGCGCGCGTCGAATCGCGGCCGAGCCGGTACACGTCGGCGTCGGGACCGAAGACCTCTTCGTCGCGATTCGCCGAGCCGACCAGCAGCAGGATCCGCTGTCCGGCTTCGATGGTGTAGTCGCCGAACTCGACTTCTTCGGCCACTCGGCGCAGCAGCATCTGCGAGGACGTGTCGTAGCGGAGGGTCTCCTCCACCCAGTCGCTCACGTTCTGCTCGTCGGGATCGGCGAAGACCGGCGCCAGCTCGCCCGGGTTGCGGTTGCCCCAGAAGACGGAATTGGCCAGCAGCTTGGTGGTGGTCTCGTTGCCGGCCACCACCATCAGCATCATGAAGCCGATGATCTCGTCGTCGGTGAGTCGCGCCAGTTCCCCGTCGTCGCCGACCATCTCGGCGCCGATCAGCGCGGAGACCAAGTCGTCGCCCAGGTTCTTGCGTCGTTCGGTCAGCAGCTCGGTGTAGTAGCGGTGCAGTTCCAGGTAGGCGTAGATGGCGGCCTCGGGGACGTCGGTGACGCCCTCCTCGCGATGGATCAGCAGGTCGGACTGGACGCGCAGGTGCGCGCGGTCGGCGGTGCCGACACCGAGCAGCTCGGAGACCACGTCCATCGGCAGCAGACCGGCGAAGTCGGCGATGTAGTCGAACTCGCCCATCTGCAGGCACTTGTCCCAGTGCTGCGCGGTCAGCTCGGTGATGCGACCGGTCAGCTCGTTGACGCGGCGCGGCGTGAAGCCCTTGGAGACCAGCTTGCGCAACCGCAGGTGGCGCGGGTCGTCCATCGCCAGAAAACTCATCGCCTTCTCGGCGTGCGGGTTGTACGACGTCGGGTCGATCGAGACGCCCCAGCTGTTGGACAGCCGGACGTTGTCGCGGAAGCCGGCGGCCACGTCGGCGTGCCGGGACAGCGCCCAGAAGTCGCCGTCGGAGTTGTAGTAGACCGGCGCCTCACGACGCAGGCGCTCGTAGGTGGGGTACGGATCCTCGTGGAAGTCGTACGAGTAGGGGTCGAACGGGATCAAGGTCTGCATCCCGCGGTCGGCGGCGGCCGTCATCATGCCTCCTGGTCGAGTGTGGGCTGGTTCTCCAGAAGCAGACGTGCGGTGGCGACCAGCCGCTCCGAAGTCTGCTCGTAGGTCAAGTGCCCCATGCCGGCGTGCACCAGGCCACCGGCGTAGAGCATTTCGAGTGCTTCGACGACGGGCCCGGGATCGGCCGGGTCCACGTCGAGGGCCTGCGCCAGGCGCTGGCGGATGAAGCCGCCGACGCGCAGGCGCAGATGTTCCACGTCCGGGTCCACGCCCAGCAGGGCGACGGTCACGGCGCCGCCGAGCTGGCCTTCGCCGGCGACCACCATCGACACCCCGCGCAGCACCTGCGCCACGCGCTCGATCGGAGCGAGCTCCGGGTCGGGTTCGGGCACGCCCGCGGCGAGCCGGCGCCAGAAGACCTCGGCGACGAGGTGGTTCTTGGACGAGAAGTACGTATAGGCGGTCGCCGGGGCGACGCTGGCCTTCTTGGCCACCGCGCGCACGGTGAGCCCGTCGAAGCCGTCGGCGTTGAGTACCTCGACGGCCGCGTCGGCCAGGCGGGCGACGGTCTCGGCCTGCTGCGGCGTGAGGCGGCGGCGGGTGGACTCCTGCGAGAGGGTGCTGCTGGACATGAGACCGACGCTACACTAGGTTTGAACCACAGTCCAGACACCTGTCCAGATGGAGTTCCAGTTCATGCCTTTGCGTCCCGAAACCGCCTCCCGCCTGCTGATCGACGGCACCTTGACCGCCGGATCCGGCGGCACCTTCGACGTGGTCAACCCCGCGACCGAGGAGGTGATCGGGCAGGCCGCGCAGGCCACCTCCGCCGATATGGACGCGGCGATCGCCGCCGCCCGCCGCGCCTTCGACACCACCGACTGGTCCCGCGATCACGCCTTCCGTGCCCGCTGTCTGCGCCAGCTCCGCGATGCGCTGAAGGGACACGTCGACGAACTGCGCGAGCTCACGATCGCCGAGGTCGGCTGCCCGTCCTTCCTGACCCACGGCCCGCAGCTCGAGGGTCCTATCGACGACCTCGGCTACTTCGCCGACCTGGCCGAGAACTACGACTGGACCGTCGATCTGGGCGAGGCCGAACCGATGGGCATCAAGAACCATCGCGAGGTGCGCTCGGAGGCCGTCGGCGTCGTCGGGGCCATCACCCCCTGGAACTTCCCGCACCAGATCAACTTCGCCAAGATCGGCCCCGCCCTCGCGGCCGGATGCACCGTGGTGCTCAAGCCGGCCCCCGACACCCCCTGGTGCGCCGCGCTGGTGGGCGAGGTGATCGCCACCGAGACCGACATCCCCGCCGGCGTGATCAACATCGTCACCTCCACGGACCACCGGCTCGGTGAGCAGCTGACCGCCGACCCGCGCGTGGACCTGGTCTCGTTCACCGGCTCCACCGCCACCGGCCGCGCGGTGATGTCCACGGCCGCGCAGACGCTCACCAAGGTCTTCCTGGAACTGGGCGGCAAGTCGGCCTTCCTGGTCCTCGACGACGCCGACCTGGCCACCGCCTGCTCGATGGCCGCCTTCAACGTCGTCACGCACGCCGGTCAGGGCTGCGCCATCACCACCCGGCTGGTGGTTCCGCGGGAGAAGCTGGCCGAGGCCACCGCCCTCACCCGCGACGCGCTGGCCGGCCTGGCCGCAGGCGATCCGACGAAGCCGGGCACCGTGTGCGGACCGCTGATCTCGGCCCGCCAGCGCGAGCGCGTCGAGGAGTACCTGCGCATCGCCGTCGAGGAGGGCGGCACCATCGAGACCGGCGGCGGCCGGCCCGAGGGCCTCGAGCGCGGCTACTTCGTCTCCCCCACTCTGATCTCCGGGCTAGACAACTCCGCGCGGGTGGCGCAGGAGGAGATCTTCGGTCCGGTGCTGGTAATCCTTCCGCACGACGGCGACGACGACGCGATCGCGATCGCCAACGACTCCCCCTACGGCCTGTCCGGGCAGGTGTGGGGTACCGATCCGGAGCGGCTCGACCACGTGGTCAACGGTGTGCGCACCGGAACCATGGGCGTCAACGGCGGCATCTGGTACGCCGCCGACGTCCCGTTCGGCGGCTACAAGCAGTCCGGTATCGGCCGCGAGATGGGCGTCGCCGGTTTCGCCGAATACCTGGAGACCAAGGCCGTCGCACGGCCCGCCTGACCTTCCCGTCCCCCAGTTGCCCCCCCCTACCGAAAGGCATTCCCATGCAACGTTTCTCCGACAAGACTGCGATCGTCACCGGTGCCGCCGGCGGCATCGGCGAGGCCTATGCCCGCGCCCTCGCCGCCGAAGGCGCGAATGTGGTGATCGCCGATGTGAACGACGAGGCCGGCGCCGCCGTCGCCGAGTCGATCGGCGGTCTGTACGTCCACACCGACGTCGCCGATCCCGAGTCCGCGCAGGCGTTGGCCACCGCCGTGACCGAGAAGTACGGCTCGGTGGACTATCTGGTGAACAACGCCGCCATCTACGGCGGCATGCAGCTGGACTTCCTGATCACCGTGCCGTGGGACTACTACAAGAAGTTCATGAGCGTGAACCTGGACGGCGCCCTCAACGTGACCCGCGCGATCTACCCGCACATGAGCTCCGGCAGCGCGATCGTCAACCAGTCGTCCACGGCGGCATGGCTCTACAGCGGCTTCTACGGGCTGGCGAAGGTCGGCATCAACGGGCTCACCCAGCAGCTGGCCGTCGAGCTCGGCGGCCAGGGCATCCGGGTCAACGCGATCGCCCCCGGCCCCATCGACACCGAGGCCACCCGCACCACCACCCCCAAGGAGATGGTGCAGGACATCGTGAACGGTCTGCCGCTCAAACGATTCGGGACGCCGGAGGATCTGGTCGGCATGTGCCTGTTCCTGCTGTCGCCGGAGGCCGACTGGATCACCGGCCAGATCTTCAACGTCGACGGCGGACAGGTCATCCGTTCATGACCGCGGACGGCACCGGCGCCCCGGTCCGGCTCGGCTACGTGGGGCTGGGCAACATCGGCGCTCCCATGGCCGGGCGGCTGGCCGCCTGGCCCGGCGGCCTCACCGTCTTCGACCTCGACGCCGAGGCGGTGGCGTCGCTGGTGGAGCAGGGCGCCACGGCCGCAACCGATCTCGCGGCCCTCGCCGGTGCGGCCGACGTCATCGGCATCTGCGTGGTGAACGACGACCAGGTCCGCACCGTGATCGACGGGCTGCTGCCGGCGGCCGCGACGGGCACCATCATCACCGTGCACTCCACCATCTCCCCGGAGACGGCCGCCGATCTGGCGGCCGCGGGCGCCGACTGCGGTGTCACGGTGCTCGACGCGCCGATCTCCGGCGGTGCAGCCGGTGCCCAGCAGGGCCGGCTCGCCATCATGGTCGGGGGTCCGCGCGCCGCCTACGAGCAGATCAAGGAGCCGTTCTCCCTCGCCGGCGACATGCTGGTGCACGCCGGCGACCAGGTGGGCGCCGGCACGCGGATGAAGCTGGCGCGCAACCTGCTTCACTTCATCTCGTTCACCGCGACCACCGAAGCCGCCCGGCTGGCCGAGGCCGCCGGGATCGATCTGGCCAAGCTCGGCCGGGTGGTCCGGCACACCGATGCCATTACCGGCGGGGCGGGGGCGATCATGCTGCGCGAGAGCACGGCCCCGATCGACCCGGACGACTTCTGGCACGACATCTTCACCCACGTCCGCGGGCTGGGCGAGAAGGATCTGGGGCTGGCGCTGGCGCTCGGCGGCGAGCTCGGCGTCGACCTGCCGCTGGCCGAACTGGCCCTGCGCGATCTGGCCGCGGGCCTCGGCGTCCCCCACCGGAACCAGCAACCCGACAACCACGGAGGAGAAGCATGAACGAGCAGCGCCGCAAAGGCCTGGCAATGATGTCGGAGGTCTACGGCTGGGAGATGGCCGACGGGCCCGGTGACTTCTTCGCGCACACCGCCGATCAGGTCTTCGGCGAGGTGTGGTCCCGCGAGGGGCTCACCCACCGCGACCGCCGGCTGATCCTGCTCGGTGCGCTGGCCGCGGGCGGTCACGTGGACATCGCCGAGATGCAGGCCGGCGCCGCCCTGGGCAACGGCGAGCTGACGCCCGAGGAACTCGACGAGATCGGGCTGTTCCTCTGCTACTACGTCGGCTGGCCGCTGGGCAGCAAGATGACCATGATGTTCGGCGACGTGATCAAGAAGCACCGCAAGGCAACGCGCGACTGAACCGCTCGCCGGTCAGGCGGTCGCCGACTCGCCGAGGTAGGCGCGCTCCAGGCGCGGCAGATCTCCAGCGAGCTCGGCGGCCGGGCATTCGAAGGCGATGCTGCCGTGCACCAGGACCACGGCACGGTCGGCCGCCTCGAGCGCCAGGCGCACGTGCTGTTCCACCAGGATCATCGCGGTGCCCTGCTCCTGCGCGACGCTGCGCAGCACCGGCAGGATCGACTCCACGATCACCGGCGCCAGCCCCATGCTGAGCTCGTCGATCAGCAGCACCTTCGGCTGCTGCAGCAGCGCTCGGGAGATCGCCAGCATCTGCTGTTCGCCGCCGGAGACCTGTCCGGCGTCCACCTTCATCCGCTTGGCCAGCGCCGGGAACCACTCCAGGGCCTGATCCAGTCGCGCCCGCACGTCCGAGCGGCGATGCGAACGCACCGCCAGGCGGAGGTTCTTCTCGCAACTCAGGCCGCGGAACAGGGAGCGGTCGTCGGGCACCAGCACCATTCCGGCACGTACCGCGGCACGCGGATCGCCGGAACGGACGGGGACGTCGTCCACGGTCACCTGACCGTCGAGCCGCGGCAGCAGTCCGGCGAAGGTCTCCAGCAGTGTCGTCTTCCCGGCGCCGTTGGGGCCGAGCAGCGCGACGATCTCACCGCGCTCCACCGCCAGGTCGATGCCGCGGACCACCGGACTGTCCTTGCGGTAGCCGGCGTCGAGGGCCAGTGCCTCCAGCACGCTCATGCCTGAACCTCCTCGCTGGTGCCGTTGCTTCTGGTGCCGTCGTCTCTGGTGCCGTCGTCTTCAGTGGTCACCGGGGTACCGAGATAGGCGGCGATCACCTCGGCGTTCGCGCGGATCTCGTCCGGGGTCCCGGCGGCGATCAGCCGGCCGAGGTCGAGCACGATCACCCGGTCGCACACCGACAGCACTAGATCCATGTCGTGGTCGATCAGCAGCATGGTGGTGCCGCCGCTGCGTGCCGCGCCGAGGCGCTCGCCCAGCCACCGGCTCTCCGCCGAGTCGAGGCCGGCGGCCGGTTCGTCGAGCAGCGCCACGCGCGGTTCGCCCGCGAGCACGCGCGCCACCGACACCAGCTGCCGTTGCCCCTGGGACAGGTCGGCGGCTTCGACGGTCGCCAGGTGCCCGATCTCCAGCAGCCCGAGGACCCGGTGGACGGTGGCGGGGGCGTTGCGGTCGTCGCGCCGCACACCGACGGTCACGTTCTCGGCGACGGTCAGCTCGTCGTACAGTTCGATGTCCTGGAAGGTGCGGCCCAGGCCCGCCCGGGAGCGCCGGTGCGGCGGAAGCCCGCCCAGTCCGGCGCCGGTGAGGGAGATGGTGCCGGTGGACGGCGCGAAACCGCTGATGGCGTCGACCAGGGTCGTCTTGCCGGCGCCGTTGGGGCCGATGAGGCCGACGATCTCGCCGGGCCGCAGGTCGAAGCTGACGTCGTCGACGGCCACCACCGGCCCGTAGCGCACCGAGACGCCGTCGACGGTGAGCGCCGGGGCGGCCGAGGCATCGACCGGCGCGCGTTCGCTCGACGCCGGTTCGCCCGGCGTACCGCGGACCGGAACGTCCTCGGCGGCACCGGCTTTCGCCGGGCGGCGCAGGAACGCCGGGCGCGGCAGCCGCTGGACCTGGCCGATGATGCCGTCCGGGTTGGCGACCACGGTGACCACCAGCAGGATGCCGCTGATCAGCAGGTAGTAGTCGCCGATGTCGAGCACGTACGACAGCACCGCGCCGGGCGCGAGCACACCGGCCAGCAGCGCCCCGGACACCGAGGTGACACCGGCGATGTAGAACACCGCGAACAGGGCGATGCCGGAGAAGACGCGGTAGGTGTCGGCGGTGGCGAGGGTCTGCTGGTACGCCAGCAGCGCGCCGCCGAGACCGGCCAGGAACGACGCGATGGCGAAGGCCAGCAGCTTGGTGGCGCCGACGTTGATCCCCGAGGCGGCGGCCGAGCGCTCGTTGGCGCGGACCGCCAGCATCGACGCGCCCAGCCGGCTGCGCCGCAGCCAGGCGACGCCGAGCGCGCACAGCACCAGCACAGTCAGGCAGAGCAGGCCGAAGGCGATGCGCGGATAGCCTTCGCCGCGGCCGATGCCCAGGTCGAGCCCGAACAGCGTCGGCTCGGCGACGGGCGCGCCCTGCAGACCGCCGTTGAGGCTGGGGTTGCGGAACCAGAAGGCCTCCAGGAAGACCGCGAGCGCCAGGGTCGCGACCATCAGCGGCAGACCGCGCACCCGCAGGGCCGGCAGCCCCACCACCACGCCGATCGCCATCGCCGCCAGGGCGGCCAGCAGGGGCGCCAGCGGGAACGGCAGGTCCAGGCTGGTGGAGAACCGCGACAGCGAGTAGGCCGCGGCACCGGCGAGAGAGAGCTGCGCCAGCGAGACCTGGCCGGCGTAGCCGGTGACGACCACCTGGGAGAGCGCGATGACGCCGTAGATCAGGCTCATCACCACGGCCAGGCGCATGCTCCCGGAGGTGCCGAAGAGTGCAGCGACGGCGACGGCGACACCGATCACGGTGGCGATCAGCAGGTGGTTCGGGCGCGGGGAACGACCCAGGTCCTGGCGGGTGAGGGCGCCGCGGCCGGGTAGCCGCTGCCCGCGCACCAGCAGGAAGATGATGATCAGCAGCAGCGGCACCGCTTCGGCGACGCCCGCGTCGGGGAACCATTCGTAGGTGACCTGCAGTTTGGTGGTCTCCGACTGGAGCATGCCGATCAGCAGACCGGCGGCCACCGTCAGGCCGATGCTGGAGAAGTTGCCCACCAGCGCCGCGGCCAGCGCCGGCACGATGAACATGGTGTAGGCGACCGGGTTCAGCGGCACCATCGGCGCGATCAGCACACCGCCGATACCGGCCGTCGCCGACGACAGCGCCCAGTTGGCGACGGCGATGCGGTCCGGGGACAGGCCGGTGACCAGTGCGCCCTTCTCGGATTCGGCGGCGGCCTCGGTGGCGATGCCGAAGCGGGTGTAGCGCAGGACCAGTGCGGCCAGAACGGCCAGGCCGACGATCACGGCGGCGAGCCAGAAGTGGGCGGTGGGCACCGAGACGTCGCCGATGCGGATGGTCTCGCTGGGGAAGATCCGGCCCACCGTCGGGGAGTCGGCGCCGATCCGCAGGGCCAGCAGCGCCTGCAGCACCAGCATCACACCGATGGCCGCGACGGCCTTGGCCAGTGCGGGCGCCGCGCGCAGCGGCCGGAAGACGATCAGATAGAGCACCACACCGAGCAGGGCGGCCACCAGCACCGCGACGATCAGCGCCGGCAGCACCGGCCACTTCCCGCCCAGGTCGATGGTGGCCGGGAATCCGGGAACCGGGTTCAGGAACTCGCCCTGCCGCAGGTAGGCGTAGGTGTAGGCCGCGTAGAGGGCGATGGCTCCGGTGGCGAAGTTGACCACGCCGGAGCTCTTGTAGGTCATCACCAGCGCCAGCCCGAGCGCGGCGAAGACCGCGCCGTTACCCAGGCCGAGGGTGAGGAAGGCCAAATGATCAGTCATGTGTCCAGATGCCGTTCAGTGGTGCCGATGCGGACCTACCGGGGAACGTTCGCCGGGCCGCACCAGCGACCCGGCGAACGTTCAGAGGGTGTGATCAGTTGTTGACGACTTCGGTGTCGGTGAACTTCAGATCATCGTCGACGGTGCTGACCAGCATCGCCTTGCTGCACAGCGACGGCAGCTGCGGCATCGCCTGGCCGTTGCAGGTGAAGGTGAGGCCCGGGGCGGCAGGCACCGGCACATCGGTGGCCGTCCGCAGCGCGGTCTTCATCTGGTCGGGACCGACGCCGCCTTCGGGCAGCGAACCGCCGACCTCGGCGACCGACATGACGACCTGGTAGCCCAGGTAGCCCAGGCCCTGCGGGTCGGTGTCGGGGGCGTACTGCGCCATGACGCTGCGGTACAGGGTCACCGACTCGTCATCGGAGGTCAGGTTGACGGTGGTGAAGGCCTTGGCGCCGGACAGCGCCTCCTTGCCCACGGCCTCGACGACCGGCTGATCCAGGCAGCTGGCGATCAGGTACTTCTGCACGTCCGGAGCCGCACTCTCGAGGGCCTTGATGCCCTGGATGCACTGGCGGGTGTCGCCGAGGATGGTCACGGCGTCCGGGTTGTCGGCCAGACCGGCGGCGATCTGCGGAGTCGGGTCGGCGGTGGCGGCCGGGATGGTGACCACCTTGAGCTCGACACCGGCCTGCGCGAACATCGGCTCGCCCAGGGCCTTGACCGACGCGGCCGCGTCGCCCGAGTCACCGATCAGGACGGTGACCTTCTTCAAGCCGTCCTTGGCCGCGGTGGCGGCTTCGGCAGCGAGGACCGCGACGATGCCGCCGGAGATCATGAACGCATCCGGGTTCACCATCTCTGCCTGCGAGACCGGCGCCTGCGCGATGTAGGGGATTCCCGCGCCGGCGATGATCGGGAGCATCACGGCCCCCTGTGCGCCGAGCGGGGTCACCACGGCGGCGACCTGGTTCTCGACCATTTCGTTGGCGCACTTGGTGGCGGTGGCGGGTTCTTCGTGCTGCTTGCAGACCACCAGCTCGATCTTGTGGCCGCCGATGCCGCCACCGTTCTCATTCACGTACTTGGCTGCGGCTTCGCCGCCCTCACGGACGCTCGGCAGGGACACCTGGCCGCCCTCGGGGGCGATGAAGCCGATCTTGATGGTGTCGCCGGTGGCTGGATCGTCGGCGAGCGTGGTGGTCGGACCGGCGGACGAGGACTCGTCGTCGTCCGACGAACACGCCGTCAGTCCACCGAAGACCAGAGCGGCGGCAGCGCCGATGGCCACGGTGGACCGAACGGCCCGTTTGAGGTCGATGGATGCATTCACAATGCGGTCCCTTCAGTCGATGAGGTACCGCAAACTGTAACCAGTTCTAGTGACCTAGATCATGAAACGGAAAGATCGGTCACATTGGACGCGGAAGTCAGTCCGCGATCTTGACGACCGCCTTGCCGCGCACCCGCCCTTCGGCGAGATCGGTGAGCGCCTGCGGCAGCTCTGCCAGGGAGTATGTGACGTTCACCGGCGGACGCATGCCCGCCTCGATCATCTCGACGAGCTCGTCGTGCAGCAGAGCCGGGACCTGCGGGTGCTTGCGGATGTACTCGCCCCAGGCGGCGCCGACGATCGAGATGTTGCGGAACAGCACACGGTTGAGTTTGACCGTCGGGATGCCGCCGGCCGCGAAGCCGATCACCACGAAGCGTCCGTCGGGGGCGACGGTGCGCAGCGCGTCGTCGAAGACCTCGCCGCCGACCGGGTCGATCAGGACGTCGACGCCGCCGTCGGAGACCTCCAGGACACGGTCTTTCCAGCCGTCGGTCAGCTGGACCACCTCGTCCGCGCCGAGCTCGCGCAGCATCTCCTCGGCCCCGGTGCGGTGCACCACGGCGATCACCTTGGCCCCCATCGCCTTGGCGACCAGGATCGAGGCGACGCCGATGCCGCCGGCGGCACCGAGAACAGCCACCACCTCCCCGGGCGCGGTCTGCGCGCGCATCTTCAGGGCGAACAGGGCGGTCTGGAAGTTGATGCCCATCGCGGCACCCTCGTCGAAGCTGATGCCCTCGGGGATCGGGAACAACATCTCGGGAACGGCGACCACCTGCTCGGCGAAGCCGCCGAGGAAGGACGTCACCAGAACGCGGTCACCGGGGCGGTAGCCGGAGTCGTCGGGGGCGGTGCGCACCACGCCGGCCACCTCCGTGCCCGGCGTATACGGCAGCGGCGCGCGCATCTGGTAGAGCCCCTGGCTCATCAGCAGGTCGGGGAAGCAGACGCCGCACGATTTGACGTCGACCACCACCTGGCCGGGCGCGGGCACCGGGTCCGCGACTTCCTGGAGCTCGAGACCCGAAGGGCCGTTTTCTGCGATCAACACCTGTGCCTTCATGCCCCAACCCTACGTCCGACCGGGACGGGGCGGAGATAGGATCGGCACCATGATCAATCCCCCGGCCACGGCCACTTCCGGTCCGTCTCGCGAACGACTCGCCGTCGCCGAAGAGGCCCCGGGCTTCATGCCCCTCGACGAGGCCCTCGCCCTCCACGAGGTGGCGAAAGATCTGCTCTCCGAACCTGATTCGGTGGGCATCGGCGTCGAGATCGGCACCTACTGCGGCAAGTCCACGGTGTTTCTGGGCGACGCCGCCGAGTCCGAGGGCGCCGTGCTGGCGACCGTCGACCACCATCGCGGCTCCGAAGAGCACCAGCCGGGCTGGGAGTACCACGACACTTCCCTGGTCGACCCGCACACCGGCACCCTGGACACATCCGCCCGATTCCGCCGGACCATGTTCGACGCGGGACTGGAGCAGACCGTCGTGGGCGTGCTGGCGCCGTCGACGCTGGCGGCCCGTTTCTGGGGCCGCCCGGTCGACTTCGTCTTCATCGACGGTGGGCACAGCATGGAGGCCGCGCAGAACGACTACGACGGCTGGTCGGGCTGGGTCCGCCCCGGCGGCGCCCTGCTGATCCACGACGTCTTCCCCGACCCCGCCGACGGCGGCCGGCCGCCGTACGAGATCTATCGGCAGGCACTGGATTCCGGCAGGTTCAGCGAGCAAGGAGCCGCCGGCTCCCTGCGTATCCTGCGCCGACTGCACGACCCCCACAGCAGCTGACACGAGCGTCCTGCATCCGCTGGTCGAGCGCCCTGCATCCGCTGGTCGAGCGAAGTCGAGACCATTCACCTCCGACGGTCGGAGGCAGTCGAGTTCCGACGGCGCGCGTGCTCGTGAAGCGCCGCGAAGTCACCGCGGATGAGCGCCTCACGCTTCGCCCGCGACCACCCCTGCACTCGCTTCTCCATTCCGTGGGCTTCCGCGACGTTTTCGAACTCGGCGCTGAAAGCCAGCTCGATCGGCAGGCGCCGGCGAGTGTATTCGGCGCCGGCACCGATGGCGTGCTGTCGTACGCGGGCTTCGAGGTTTCGGGTACTCCCCACGTAGTAGCTGCCGTCAGCGCACTTAAGGATGTACATGTAGGCGGTCATGCCGTGAGCATTCCGCGGGCCGATGGTCGGGTCGAGAGGATCCTGCACAGTCGCGGGGTGTCGGGGGCGGTTGTGCACAGGTTCGGTGGGTGGTCTCGACTTCGCTCGACCAGCGAGCAGGGTGCGCCCGACCAGCGAGCAGGGTGCGCCCGACCAGCGAGCCGGAGCGCTCGACAAGCGCGGCCGGGGTCAGCGGAGGTGGCGAGTCAGGAACTGCAACTGGTGGGTGACCGCCGGAGTGAACCAGTCGAAGCCGGAGAAGACGTCGAAGTGGTCGCACGGATAGTGGCGGACCTCGGCGCGGGCGGCGAAGCCCGCCTTGGCGGCGGCGTGCGGTGGCGCGCCGCGGTCGACGTCGCAGATCTGCATCAGCACCGGCGCCTGGATCCGGTCCGCGTGACGGTCGGCCCGATACGCACCGAGCTCCAGCCCGATGGACGCGTCCACCTCGTTGCGCCACGACGGTCCGGCGATCGCCAGATAGCTCTCCAGATAGCCGTCGGAGGTGAGCGCTGCACGTGAGCCCGGCGGTCCCACCACCGGCATCAGTACCGGCCGGCCGCCGAGCTTGGTGCCCACCGCGCTGCGCACGGCACGTCCCGTCGACCGCGCCATCGCGACCGCTCCCACGCTCGGGTAATGGTGCACACCGGCGGCGAGCCCGCTGACCAGCGGGGCCATCGAAATCACCGCCGCGATGTCGTCGCGCTCGGCCGCCACGGTCAGCACGTGTCCGCCGGACAGGGACACACCCCAGAGGACGACGGCCGACGAATCCACACCCGGCTGCGCCACGGCGGCGGTGATCGCCGCGTGATAATCCTCCACCTGACCGGACATCGACACCCGCTGGCGCGGCTCGCCGCGCGACTCCCCGAAACCGCGGAAGTCGAAGGCGAACACCGCAAGACCGGCCTCGGCCATCTGCTCGGCGAACGGTTCCAGACCGGAATCCTTGGTGCCACAGAAGCCGTGCGCCATCACCACGACGGGCACGTCGCCGGCGTCGTTGGCAAAGGTCGACTCGGGCGTGGGCGGGAAGAACCAGCCCGCGCATCGGGTCCCTGCCGAGACGAAGTCGACGTCCTGCCGCGTCATCGGTCGGCCCCCACCCAGGTGCGCCCACCGGCGTGTGCCGCGCGGCGACGTCCGGCGGGCAGTTCCTTGGTACGCAGATCGTGCTCGTACAGAAAGTAGTCGAGCTGCTGCGTGTGCCGCGGCCGGTGCAGCATGTGCCCGGTGTAGAACTCCATGTCCTCCTCGATCACCCGCCGCATGGTGTCGACCGACGGCGGCCGATACTGCCCCACCGCGTAGGCGCCGATCACGCGTGCCTGTGCCTCCACGAACGGGAACAGCGTCGGCGTCGCCTGCGCGAACCCGGCGAAGACCACATCGTCCAGGCCCGGATAGAAGATCCGCTTGTACAGGTCGATCCGGTTGTCCGGAGCGCTGATCAGGTCTTCGTCGAAGAACGGGAAGGTGATGTTGTAGCCGGTGGCGTAGACTATCACGTCGAACTGGTCGCTGGTGCCGTCGGCGAAGTGGACGGTGTCGCCGTCGAGCCGGTCGATGTCGCCCTTGGCCACCACGTCACCCGACCCCAGCCGCAACGGCAGCTCCACCGACTGCGTGGGATGCGCTTCGAAGAATTTGTGATTCGGGGTCGGCAGGCCGTACTGCTCGGGACGGCCTGCGGTGACCGGCTGCATCACCTGCGCGAACTTGCGCTGCCAGGCGAACGGGATGTGCGGCGAGGTCTTGTAGAACTTGTCGGCAGGCTGCCCGGCGAAGTACTTGGGCACGATCCACGCGCTCGACCGGGTCGACAGCGTCACCCGGGTGTCGAGCGCTTTGGACGACAGTTCGACGGCGATGTCGGCGGCACTGTTGCCGAGTCCGACGATCAGGATCGACTTGCCCGCGAAGTCGATCGGATCGCGCGGATCGATGTACTGGTGCGAGTGGATCTCGGTGCCGCTGAACTCGCCGGGGAAGTCCGGCCATCGCGGGTCCCAGTGATGCCCGTTGGCCACCACCAGCAGATCGAATCGGCGGCGCTCGCCGCGCGTCGTCGTCAACTCCCAGCCGCCGCCGTCGAGGCGGTGCGCCTGCTCCACACCGTTGGTGAACTCGATGGCCTCGCGCAGATCGAAGGCGTCGGTGTAGTCGTCGAGGTACTGCTTGATCTGGGTGTGGTGCGGGAAGTCGGGATAGTGGTCGGGCATCGGGAAATCGCGGAAGCTCAGCTGGTGCCGCGAGGTGTCGATGTGCAGCGAGCGGTACGCCGACGAGTGCCCGTTCGGATTGCCGAACGCCCAGTTGCCGCCGACGCGGTCGGAGGTCTCGAAGCAGGTGTAGGGCACGCCGTAGTCGGCGAACATCTTGCCGGTGGTCAGCCCGCTGATGCCCGCGCCGATGATCGCTGCGGTGGGCGGGGTGCTCATGCCTGCAACTGCAGTTTGCCGGCCAGCTTCTCCAGGTAGCCGCCGGCGCGCTCGACGGTGTCGTCGGGCAGCCCGTACAGGACGGTGGTGACCCCCAACTCCCGCCACGCTTCGAGGCGCTCGGGGATCGGCTTGAAGTCCAGGACGACGATCTGCGGGTCGCCGTCGCGCCCACCGTCGCGCCAGATGCGTTGCAGGAGAGTCACCGAACCTTCGATGTCCTCCTCGCGCGGCGTGGTGATCCAGCCGTCGGCACTGCGGGTGATCCACTTGAAGTTCTTCTCGTTGCCCGCCGCGCCGACCAGTACCGGGACGGTGGACTGCGGAGGCTTGGGCCACGCCCAGCTGGGACCGAACTCGACGAACTCGCCGTGGTACTCCGCCTCGTCCTGCGTCCACAGTTCGCGCATGGCCTCGAGGTACTCGCGAAGCATCGTGCGACGACGCCCCGGCGGCACGCCGTGATCGGCGAGCTCGTCGAGGTTCCAGCCGAAGCCGACGCCGAGGCTCACCCGGCCGTTGGAGATGTGATCGAGCGTGGCGATGGTCTTGGCCAGCGTGATCGGGTCGGACTGCACCGGCAGCGCCACGGCCGTCGCGAGACGGATCCGTTCGGTCACCGCGGCGGCGGCGGCGAGCGTGGTCCACGGATCCAGGGTGCGCAGGTAGCGGTCGTCGGGCAGGGACGAATCCCCCGTCCCGGGATGCGCCGCCTCCCGCTTGGTGGGGATGTGCCCGTGTTCGGGAACGAAGTACGACGCGAAGCCCGCCTGCTCGATCAGTGGAGCGAGGACCTGGGGCTTGAGGCCCCGGTCGCTGGTGAACTGCACGATCCCGAAGTCCACGGAACCTCCCGGTTGGCGATGAAAGTGACTCGCATCGCATAGTAGACACTTTCCTGGACAGGTGTCTAGTTGGTGGACGAATCCGGGCGGACCCCACGGCCCGGCCGATCGCGCCGGACGCCCGACAGGCGTCCTCGGACCACACGCGGCCGACCCCGTGTCGGGCGTGCAGGGCGCGGCCGGGCCGCGGGAAGGTATTCAATTCTCAAACAACGCATCGCACCGGAAGACTGCTCCGGCACTGGTCAATCGGTTCTAGTGGGTTCGGCTGTCAGTCAGCGGAAAGGCTTGACGAACAACGACATTGACGTTCTCGGTGGACGACCCTCGGCGGCTGCGGACCGCGCAGCCGCACCGGCTCAGGCCGCGCGGGGCAGGTTGTTCAGCGTGCGCCGACCGTGCGAGCGCAAGGGTTCCCGGCGGCTGCTCGGGGCCTGCGCGTCGACCGGCGGCAGGAACCACGGGTGTCCGTCGCGCCCCAGGTAGACCACCCATTCGCCGAGGTGCACGAGGGTGTGGTGCCGGCGACAGAGGAGCACGCCGTTGGCGAGGCTGGTCACGCCGCCGTGGGACCAGTGGTCCACGTGGTGGGCATCGCAGTGCGACGGCGGCGCCCCGCACCCGGGGAAGGCGCAGCCGCCGTCGCGCAGCATCAGCGCCTTGCGGATGCCCGGGGTGAACAGACGCTCCTCCCGACTGACGTTGAGCGGCACGCCTTCCCCGTCGAGCAGCGCGGCGGCCACCGACGCCTCGCACATCACGAGCTCGGCGGTGCGCGCGCTGACCGGGCCGGTGAAGCCGAGCGCCGGAACCTTCTCGACCGGCCGGTCCAGGTCGGCGACCGGGATCGTCACCACCGAATCATCGCCGTCTGCGAGCACGCGGCCGTTCCGGGTGATCCCGACCGGAACCACCAGCGTCACGTGCGGGAGCACCCCACCGGACTCGGGGCGCCCACTGCCGGCCAGATACGACCGGACGACCTGCGCGAGGGCATCGGCGCGGCGGCGTGCGGCCGACCGGCGATCGTTGGAGCCGTCGGGTTCGGGAACCGGCCTGGTCAGCGGATCGATCGCGGCACTGAGCTCCTCACCGCTCACCACGTCGAGCTCGAGGGTCACACTGATGCGGCCCTCGTCGTTCTGGTTGAGCGTCATCTCGTTGAGTTCGACGTCTTCGGCGACCGGCACCTCGCGGTCTGCGGAGCCCTCGGGCGCCAGGCTGATCGCCCAGGCGCGGGCCCGATGGCCCACCTCTTTCGGCGTGGACTGCACCATCAGCGAGCGGATGATCTGCGCGGCCTGGCCGTCGGTCAGGTCGACGCGCTTGCCGACCAGCGCGAGGCCGCGGCACACGGCGTCACCGAACTCCGCGGAGACCGCACCGTCGCACATCCCGCGAGTGACCTCAGGGACCTCGTCGGCGGCCCGGCCGATGCGCGCGGAGCGGTAGGCGGCCGACGGCGCCATCCCCATCTCCTTGAGCAGCGTGCCGCCGTTGCGCACATGCTTGCGAGTCGGGATCCCTGTCTGCTCGGCCATCGCCACCGCGGCGGCGATGCCGTGGTCGGCCACGTTGCGCAGCCGGATGAACGCCGCGATCAGCGCGAGTACGTGGCGGTCGTCGTCGACCGGCCGAGCCGCGCCGATGAGGCGGGTGACGTCGGTGGTGGATTCGACCGCACTCGACCAGCGAGCACTCGCCCCACCGCCGGAAGTGCCCGCTGCGCCGGGCGGCGGCGCGGTCAGATTGTCGGAGAGACTGTCGGCGAAACCGACCAGTTCCTGTACGTGCATATCCCGTATCCCCCGGGTCGTGCGGTACGAACACTCACGCCGCCGGTCGAGCTCGATCCTGACGATCGATGCCACTCATGCGGTCGAACATGTGTTCGTACTCATGAAGATACGCCGGTCCTCCGACAATGTTGCGTCAGCGGCTTAGGAGCGCTTTGTGAAGCACGTAATCGCAGTTCAGAGTGGTCTCGACTTCGCTCGACCGGCGAGAGGCGACTCGACCGGCGAGGGGCACTCGACCCCTACGGTGAGCGGACGTCGCGGAAGATGCCGTTGCCGGGAGTGGCTCGGCTGATGGCGTCGGCGGCCAGCACCACCGCAGCGGAGGTCCAGCAGCTCTTCTCCACCGGCCAGCGCTTGCCGTCGTCGTAGACCAGGCCGGTCCAGTAGGACCCGTCCGGGTCGCGCAGGTGCTGGATGGAGGCGATCAGTCCGATGGCGGCCTCGGTGTCGCCCAGGGCTTCCAGAGCCAGGGCCAGCTCGCTGGTTTCGGCACCAGTCACCCACGGACGGTGGTCGACGCAGCGGATGCCGAGACCGTCGACGACGAACTCGTCCCAGCGTTCGGCGATCATCTCCTCGCCCCGGCGGCCACGGATCGCACCGCCCAGGACCGGGTAGTACCAGTCCATCGAGTGGTCGCTCGGCGGCTCGAAGACCTCGGGGCGCGACCGGAAGGCCTCCGCGAGGTCGGCGAGCGCGGTCTCCCAGTCGGGTTCGGGACGGCCGATCTCATCGGCGATCCGCACGGCGCAATCGAGCGCCTGGTGGATGCTGGCGTTGCCGGTCACCAGGGCCTCGTCGAACATGTCGTGCGTGACGTGGTCGGCTCCCCAGCGGAAGGCACCGTCGGCGCGCTGGAACTTGCAGACCAGGTTGATCGCCGACCACACCGTCGGCCACATGCGTTCCAGGAAGGCGCCGTCGCCGGTGATCAGGAAGTGGTGCCACACGCCGACGGCGATGTAGGCGCAGAAGTTGGAGTCGATGCCACGGTCGGCGACGGTGCCGACGACCGTCTTGATCGGCCACGACCCGTCCTCGCGCTGCGTGCGCCAGGACCATTCGTAGGCGGCCTCGGCTTCGGCGTGAAAGCCGGTGGCGCTGAGCGCCATCGCCGATTCGATGTGGTCCCACGGGTCGGTCTGACCACCGGGGAACCACGGCAGCGCGCCGGACTGCTCCTGCATGCGTGCGATCGCCGCACCGGTCGCATGGATCTGGACGGATGCCAGCACACCGGGAACGTGCGGATAGCGGACGGCCTCCCGACCGCGCTCGCCCACAGGGGAGGTCCGCTCAGCCGGGGACGCAGTCATCCCGCGGGCTTCTGCAGGTACAGCGCGACGGACTTGCCGACGACAGGATTGAGTAGCTGTTCGCCCACCCGGGTGACCCACGGCTGGCTCATCATGTCCCACACCAGCATCTTGTGGTAGCCGCGGACCAGGGGGTTCTTCTCGTTCTCGACGCCGACCGCGCACTTGAGCCACCAGAACGGGGAGTGCAGCGCGTGCGCGTGATCGGAGCCGGTCACCTCGAGGCCAGCGGCCTCGAGCTTCCCGGCGAGATCGGAGGCACGGTAGATCCGGACGTGTCCGCCCTCCACCTCGTGGTACTCGTCCGAGAGCGCCCAGCAGATCTTCTCCGGCCAGTAGCGGGGCACCGTCACCGCGGCCAGCCCGCCCGGCTTCAGGATCCGCACCATCTCGGCGATCGCGGCCTCGTCGTTCGGGATGTGCTCGAGGATCTCCGACATCAGTACGACGTCGAAGCTCTCGTCGTCGTACGGAAGGCGAAGCGCGTCACCGACTTCCGTGGTGCCGACGGCGTACTCAGGGGCCTCGCCGGCCACCTGCAGCGCGCCGAACATCTCGGCGACGTCTGCCATGTCCTTTTCGCTCTGATCGAAGGCGGTCACCTCGGCGCCGCGGCGCAGCATCTCGTATGAGTGACGTCCCTGTCCGGCGCCGATGTCGATGGCGCGCACGCCCGGTCCCACGCCGAGGCGATCGAAGTCCACGGTCAGCATGCGGCATTCTCCTTGTGGTCGTCGCGGGGGGTCGTGTCCGCATTCGTTTCGACACGGGCTCCTTCGTCGCCCGGCTCAACGAGCGAACTGGTCGCTTCCCCGCCCGGCTCAACGAGCGAACTGGTCGCTTCCCCGCCCGGCTCAACGGGCGAGAGGGACGGAGACTGCTGGGCGATGGCGGCACGGTAGCGCTCGACGGTCGCGGCGGCCACCGCAGCCCAGCTGTAGTTCTCGGTCACGCGGCGACGGCCCGCATCGCCCAGCCGGGCGGCGCGGTCGGGGTCGTCGAGCAGGGAACGGATCGCAGCGGCAAGTCCCTCGGCATCCCGCGGCTCCACGAGCAGGGCGGCGTCGCCGACCACCTCGGGGATGGCCCCCGCCCGGGAGGCGACCAGCGGGGTCCCGCAGCTCATCGCTTCCACAGCAGGCAGCGAGAAGCCCTCGTACAGCGAAGGGACACAAGCGATCTCGGCGCTGGCCAGCAGAGCGGCGAGCTGGTCGTCGTCGATCCCGGAGACCACGGAGACCTTGTCGCCGATGGACAGCTTCTCGATCAGCCGGGCCGACGGCCCGTTGGGGTCGAGCTTGGAGACCAGCGTCAGCGTCACGGGATGGTCCGCGGCCACCTTGGCGAAAGCCTCCAGCAGGTAGGCCACGCCCTTCAGTGGCGCATCGGCGCTGGCGACGCACACGATGGAGCCGGGGATCCGTTCCCCGCGCGGGGCGAACAGGTCGACGTCCACACCGAGCGGGATGGTCGCCAGCCGGCCCTCGCGGACACCGAAGGCGTCGCGGATGTCGTCCTCGCTGGTCTTGGACACCGTCAGCAGCGACGGGATCCGGCGCGCGACCCGCCCCTGCATGGCCAGGAACGAATGCCACCGCCAGGCGGTGATCTTCTTGAGGCCCTTGGCCGCTCGCACGGCCAGCGACCGGTCCCGGGTGATCGGGTGATGGATGGTGGCCACCATCGGGTAGCCCTGCCGCTTCACCGACAGCAGGCCGTAACCGAGGCACTGGTTGTCGTGCACCACGTCGAAATCGTCGCGCCGGTCCTTCAGCAGCCGCGCCGCGCGCAGGCTGAAAGTGAGCGGCTCCCCGAAAGCGGCGGTCCACATCATGGACACTTCCAGGACGTCGAGCCAGTCGCGGTACTCCCCCGGCCGCGGCGTGCGGAACGGATCGGGCTCGCCGTAGAGGTCCAGGCTGGGCACCTCGGTGAGCGTCACACCGGCGTCGAGGGCGGCCTGGTCGAGCTCCGGGTACGGCTGCCCGGAGAACACCTCGACGGTGTGGCCTAGGAGCGCGAGTTCGCGCGAGAGATGCCGGACGTAGACGCCCTGGCCCCCGCAATGGGGTTTGCTGCGGTACGACAGAAGCGCGATCCGCAGTGGCGGTTCCGGGGTCATCCAACGGCCTCGTCGGGCTCGGTGCGCCGCGCTGTTGCTACGAGTTCGTCGACAGTCACGAGCTTCACTCTACGGCGGCCCGTTGCCTTCCCTGCGGCTCGCTCCTCGGCATCGATCCGCTTCCACCCGTCCAGGCCGACGCGCTCGGCACCGCGCGAGGTCACCAGGTCGGCGACGTCGTCGGCGGACAGCTCCGGTTCGGCCAGAGCGTCGCCTGCGAAGTCTGCGATGATCGCGGCCGCGGCCTGCTCGCCGCACAGCCGGTTGCGTCCGATGCCGCCGGTGGGGCCGCGCCGGATCCATCCGGCCACGTACAGGCCCGGCAGCACCGGGCCGTCGGGGCCGTCGGTGACGCGGGCGTCGGTGTTGGGGACCACGTTGCGGTCGCGGTCGAACGGCAAGCCGGGGATCGGCTGACCGCGGTAGCCCACCGACCGCACCACCACCGACGCGTCCACCTCGAAGGTCTCCGAGGTGGGGCTGGCCGCACCGCTGGGGGCGTACTCGTTGCGCATGCAGTGCACGCGCTGCACGGCGCCGTCGCCCTCCATCTCCAGCGGCGAGGCCAGGAAACGGAAGACGATCCGCTTGTTGCCCTCGGTGCGCGGGCGTTCGGAGAACTCCCGCGCAAGCCGGATCTTGGTGGCGACGGTGGAGTCGAGGGTGTCGTCGTCGAGCGCGCTCTGCGCCGCCTCGGACAGGGCGAGTTCCTCCGGTTCGATGACGACGTCGATGCCGTCCAGGTCGCCCAGCGACAGGAACTCGGAGTTGGTGAAGGCGGCGTGCTCGATGCCGCGCCGACCCAGTACCACCACCTCGCGGATCGACGACTCCCTCAGCGCCGCCAGGGCGTGGTCGGCGATGTCGGTGGTCCCCAGCACGTCGTCGTCCTCGAGGAGGATGCGGGCCACGTCGAGGGCGACGTTGCCGTTGCCGATCACCACCGCACGCTCGCCGCTCAGGTCGAAGGTGTGGTCGGTGTAGGCGGGGTGGCCGTTGTACCAGGCGACGAACTCGGTGGCCGCGAACGAGCCGGCCAGTTCCTCACCGGGGATGTTGAGCCGCCGGTCGTGCGGGGCGCCCACCGCGTAGAGGATGGCGCCGTACCGCGACGACAGCTCGTCGTGCGTGATGTGGGTGCCGACGTCGACGTTGAGGTGATAGGTGAAGTTCGCCTTGCGCTCGGTGCTCGCGAAGGTGCCCTCCACCCCCTTCGTCTTGGCGTGGTCGGGGGCGACGCCGGCGCGCACCAGCCCGTAGGGGGTGGGGAGCCGGTCGAACATGTGGACGCGGATCTGCCCGCGCTTGGCCAGCTCGCCTGCGGCGTAGAAAGCGGCCGGACCGGCGCCGACGATGGCCACGTCCAGCGTCTTGTCGGCGGGCAGTTTGGGTTGCTTCGGCGGACTGACGAAGCCGCCGTCGACGTCGTGGTCCTTGTAGTAGTCGGCGTTGATCTGCAGATACGGCTCGTCTTTGAGTTCGAGCTGATCGTCCGGGAGGATCGCGCTGACGGGACATTCATCGATACAGGCGCCGCAGTCGATGCAGGTCTCCGGATCGATGTACAGCATCTCGGCCGTGAGGAACTCGGGTTCGTCGGGCGTCGGGTGAATGCAGTTCACCGGACATACCTCGACGCAACTGGCATCGTTACAACAGGGCCTGGTGATCACATGGGCCATGACCGGTTCCTCGACTCCAACTGTGTAAGAACGTGTTCTAGTTTTCTACCTGAGAGTATCGTAACCAACGGTTTTCCGGCCACCCAGGGAAAGGTCCACCAATGCCCCCGAGCAAGCCGACCTCATCGGCGCCGCCCGAGTACTCACCGCTCGGCGACCGCAAGGAGGGTGCGCGGTTCTTCGAAGGGGACTACCGGGTGCGCACCGGCGACGTCGACCAGGAGATGCGCGTGCGGCTCGATGCCCTCGCCCGGTACCTGCAGGACGTCGCCAACGACAACATCGAAGCGACCGACTTCCGGGACTCCGATCCGTTCTGGATCGTGCGGCGGACCGTGATCGACGTCCTCGAGCCGATCACCTGGCCGTCGGACTTCCACGCCGAACGCTGGTGCGGGGCGCTGTCGACCCGCTGGACCAATATGCGCGTCCGGCTGACCGCCGACGGCAAGACCAACCGCTTCAACCCCGAGCCCCGCCCCAACGGTCACATCGAGACCGAAGCGTTCTGGATCAACGTCAACGAGCAGGGGATGCCCTCGCGCATCACCGATCTTGCGTTCGACATGCTCTCGCAGATGAACGACGAGCACCGGCTGCGCTGGCGGTCGATGAATCCCGAGCAGGCACCGGCCCCCGAAGAGGTGGAGCTTCCCGACCGCGAGCACATCCTGCGCTCGACCGACTTCGATCCGTTCAAGCACCTGAACAACGCCGCCTACCTGGAGGCCATCGAGGACGAGCTGGTCGACCACCAGGATCTGATCGACGGCCCGCACCGGCTGGTGATCGAGTACCTGCGCCCCATCACCCCGGGCATGCCGATCACCCTGCGCCGCAAGCGCATCGACGACTGCCTGTTCGTGTGGATGATGATTCCGTCCGATGACGACCTGGTGGCCGCGGCGACGGTCTCGGTGTTCCCGATCCCCTGACGCCGGCACCCGCCGGCCTCGCCGCAGCCGGCCCGCACGAGGTCAGCCGGCGCGGTCGAGCACCATCTCCATCAGCTTGATCGCGCCCTGGCACGGGTCGCCGGGCGGCGCCGAGTGCGGCTCCACCCACCACGTGATGGTGCCGCGGCCCGGTGACTTGCCCGTCACGCCGCACACGCCCGGCCGCGCCGGATCGCGCTGGGTGAACGCGGCCAGGCTGTGCACCTGAATGTTCTCGGTGGTGAAGCCGAGGCGCTGGGCCGTCCGCTTCTCCAGGTTGAAGTCGCCCCACTCGTACCAGGCGAGCGTGACGTCGATGATCGTCCCGCCGCCGACCACCCAGCGGCAGATGGCGCCGTTGAAGGCGCGGTCGGCGAACGTGCCGCCGACGGCCTCGGCGATCTGGCGTTCGGTCAGGATCTGGCATTCGGTGAGCAGCCCCTCGAACTGGCTGGTGTCGACGTTGCCCGTCTGCCCGCCTTCGGCGCCCACTCGTTTGGCGGTGCCGTCGGTGGTCATGGTGCAGGCCGTCGCACCGAGGAGCACCGCCACCGCCGCCGCGGCCGCCGCCGCGCGCCGGCGCACCGCCCGACTCACGAGGCACGCTCGATCGACGCGGCGGCCAGGTCCTTGGCCGCGTTGCAGAGGGTGGTCATGGACACGGTCTGCGCACCCAGGGTCTGCCGATCGGCGATGGAGATCTCGATGAAGTCGTTCTCGAACTGCACACCGACCTCGCAGATGGGTTCGTGCTTGGCGATGAATCCCGGGTATCCGGAGATCTCGATGTCTTCGGTGGGGTTCTCCCGGGTCAGCTGCTCGTGTCCGCGTTCGCGGCCGATGGGCGAGCCGCGGTACCAGTTGAACGACACCACCGGCCCGGCGCGCTGGGAACCGGCCCGCCATTCGCAGACAGACGGGTTGTCGATGAACAGCTGCAGCCCCTGGAACGTGGTGGCCGAGGCGACGTCCTCGAGCGTGAGGCCGCCGCACCGCTCGAACGACGGCCCCGTCCCGGCCTTCGGTGTGGCAGTGGTGTCCGCCTGGTCGTCGGCACCGTCGCCGCACGCGCCGAGGACCAGCGCGGCGGCCGTCGCCAGGACCAACATGGTCCCGCCGCGGAGGCGGTCGATCTGCCGGCGTTCCCGTTTGGTGGGTCGCCCCGCCCCGGGGTCGCGGCGCGGAATGCTCGCCAGCACCTCGCGCGGCGGCGGGGGCGGGCTGCGGTCGATGTAGCACTCGGCGGCCGCCGGGGCGGAGGTCCGTTTGCTGATGAGCTTGACCACCTCGAAGATCCGTTCGCGCCCGTGGATCCGCACGCGCACCTCGTCGCCGATGCCGACGGTGGTCGCCGGCTTCGCGGTGACGCCGTTGACCTGCACGTGTCCGCCGCGGCAGGCGGCCCCGGCAGCCGATCGCGTCTTGGTCAGCCGAACACCCCAGATCCAGCTGTCGACGCGCGTCGCCATGAGTCGCCCTTCCTTCTACGCTGACGTTCACTGTAGACGGGCGGCGTCACCGACAGGAGGGACGCGCGGTGCCCTCCGGAGATGCAGAACGCCCGGCGACTCGCACGGAGTCGCCGGGCGTCCCGGCCGTCGAAACGACAGATCAGGCGAGAGCCTTGGCCTTGATCGCCTCGAACTCGGTCTGCGTGATGGTGCCGGCGTCGAGCAGCGACTTGGCGGTCGCGATTTGATCGGCCGCTGTCGCCGTCCCGGCGGCTTCGCGGATGTACTCGCGCGCCTGCTGGTTGGCGGCGACCTGCGCGGCCTGCGAGCGCTCTGCCATGCCGCGCCCCCGGAAGACGATGTACGCGAACGCGGTGAGGTACGGGAATATCACCAGGAAGATGATCCACACGACCTTCCACCACACCGACAGCGTGTGATCGCGGAACAGGTCGGTCAGGACCATGAACAGCACGATCAGGTACGCGATGAACGCGAAGATCACGATGGTGTACCAGAGCACGTTCCACATATTTGCCCAGTCCACGGAGGGCCTCCTCTACTTCGAAAGAACGCCCCCCACTCGGTGGGCGCAAGCAAGCGCACCACAGCGATGCGATCTCGTCAATCACCTGACGAAACCGTGGTCAAAGCGTGATCCCGCCTCCCGGCACCCCGAGACGTGCATCACACGCCTAGCGGCTAACGCTCCACCGTTTCGCCTGGGTGCGCAACATCTCAGGGCGTCCGCTACCAGGCGTTATGGGGACAAAGTCCCTGTTGGAGATTCGACTTAACCGAAACGGTTACGCTACCGTATTTTCGTCATTCCACGAGGTAGGAGAGTCACCGATCATGGCTGCAGTCATTCTTTACGGCACAGAGACCGGCACCGCGGAGCTCGTGGCCGATGCGATCGCCGACGTGCTGGCGTCTGACTTCGATCCGTCGATCTACGACATGAGCGAGTTCGCGGCCGAGGACCTCGATCCCGAGGACTTCCTGGTGGTCGTCTGCTCCACCTACGGCGAGGGCGAGCTGCCGTCGGGCGCACTGCCGTTCGCCGACGAACTCGACGATGTGAAGCCGGATCTGTCGGGCATGCGCTTCGCCGTCTTCGGCATGGGCGACAGCGTCTACGACGACACCTTCAACCGCGGCGGCGAGATCATGGCGGAGATGCTGGCCAAGCTGGGCGCCACGCAGGTGGGCGAGCACCACCGGCACGATGCGTCGTCGACGATCAAGCCGACCGCCGCCGCCACCGAGTGGGCTGCCGGCGTCAAGAGCGTCATCGCCGAAGGCTGACCTACCCGGCCTGTAGAGGCGACGCTGCCGCGCGACGATCGACCTCGTCGCGCGGTTTCGCATCTCCGCGAATGGCGGAGTGCTGGGCCAGCTTCACGACCGCGATCGCGGCCAGCAGAAGGATCAGTGCGAGGAAGATCGAGGTGCCGATCCCGACGCGCAGGTTCTCCCCGAGCAGGATCACCGCCAGCCCCATCGAGACGGCCGGTTCGATGACGTTCATGGCCGGGAACGACGTCTGGATGTCGCCCGCGCCGAAGGATCTCTGCTGCGCGACCACCGCCAGTACCAGCACGATGGCCAGCAGGTAGATGTCGGGGTGCTGCATGAACTTCATCGGATCGTCGATGAAGTGCAGCGCCACGGATTTGATGAGCAGCGCGGCCACACCGAACAGGGCACCGGCGGCGATGCCGTAGAGCAGGGACCGGTAGTGCGCGTTGCGGCAGCGTTCGGCGAATACCACCAGCGCGATGAGCGCGATGATCAGCACGGTGACGGTGATGGCCATCAGGACCGGTGCCGCACGACGGTCACTGGGCACCGGGCGGGCGATCACCAGGAACAGCACCACGGAGCCGACCAGGACACCGCCCCAGCCCCAGTCCGAACGCGTGGGTCTGCGCTTGTCGATCTTCGCTTCCAGCGGCAACGCGAACAGCACCGCCAGCACCACGAGCGGCTGCACCAGCAGAATGGAACCGAGGCCCAGGGCCCACGCCTGAAAGCTGAATCCGATGATCGCGACCGCCGCGCCCAGCCACCATCCCTTGGTGATGGCTCCGGTCTGCCCGGAGGCCCGCTGGCGCAGCACGGTGCCCGTCGCGATCAGCGCTGCCGCTGCCACGGCAAGGAGTGCCGGTACCCAGGTATGCATCCTCTTCAGGCTATCGGCCGCACCCGGCCGCCGCTGCCCTACCCGCCTCTCCTCATCCGGTTGAGCGATGTCGTGCCGGTCGAGCGTGTCGTGCCGGTCGAGCGTGTCGTGCCGGTCGAGCGTGTCGTGCCGGTCGAGCGAAGTCGAGACCACCGCCGCCGCCACCGCGATACGGTCGACTCGTGATCCTCCGTGACCCCGCGCCCGAAGATCTCCCGTATCTGCGACGGTGCGTGACTCTGGCCCGGCATGCGGTGGAGGTGGGCGACGAACCGTTCGGCTCACTGCTGGTGCTCGACGGCGACACCCTGTTCGAGGACTTCAACCACGTCTCCGGCGGAGACAACACCCGCCACCCGGAGTTCGCGATCGCCCGCTGGGCGGCCGAGAACCTGACACCCGAGCAACGGCTGGCGGCCATGGTCTACACCTCCAACGAACACTGCCCGATGTGCGCGGCCGCGCACGCCTGGGTGGGGCTGGGTCGCATCGTCTACGCCGCCAGCTCGATCCACCTGCTGCAGTGGTGCCGCGAGTGGGAGTTGCCGGACGCCCCCGTGGCCCCGTTGCCGATCAATGCGGTGGCGCCGAGTCTGATCGTCGCTGGTCCCGCACCCGAACTCCTGGACGAGATCCGCGCGCTGCACGCGCAGTCCGCAGGCGTCACCATCTACTGACGGTTCAGGTCAGTCCTGATTGATCCGCAGTTCACTGGTCACCGGCGTCGGATTCACCGTGAGATCCAGGACCGGGCAGTGCGCTTCGACCACCCGCTGCAACTCGACGTAGCGGTCGGCGGTCTCCGGCCCCTGAACGTCCACCACCACGCGCACCTGTGTGAAACCCGGGCGCACCTCGTCGTCGAGCCCGAAGAAGCCGCGGACGTCGAGATCGCCTTCAGCGTGAAGTTTGATCGAGTCCACGACGATGCCCAGCCGCTGCGCCCAGAACCGGTAGGTGACCACCTGGCACGACAGCAGTCCCACCAGGTAGTACTCCACCGGGTTCGGCGCGGTGTCGGCACCGCCGAGCGTGGCCGGCTCGTCGACGGTCACACTGAACTTTCGGGCCGAGATCTCCGACGCGACACCGTCGGTCGCGAGACCGTCCGCGGCGAACACGGCGACGGCGTTCGTCGGGTTCTTGCCCACGGCGTCCGCGGTGGCCGCGGCGATCGCGTTGAGCGGGGTGTCGGCGGTCGCGGCGGGGATGTCGATCAGTTCTGAGGTCGTCATGTTCAGGACCCTAGGTACGCCGGACGCGCCCGACGAGGGTTGTGGTCATCGTGCGCCGAACCGTGAACAGCGCGGCGCCGGTCCTGCACCTCCCTTTAGGGACGGTTCTCCCCGTCCTCTCCGAGTACATCTTCAGCGAGCGCGGGGCCGAGCAGTGTCGCTGCCTCGCCATGCATTTCTGGAATGGCGTCACCAGAGCCTGTTCCAATGCCGCCGCGGCCCCCAGTCGCGTCCGACAGCAGGACCGAAGATTCCGGGCCGGTGGACGTCACCGTCGCTGCACCACCGTCACCGCCCGCTCCGTGAACGTCAGATACGGCGACGCCATCGCCACCTCCACCACCGCGAGCCAGTACCTGCGCAGCTTGTGCTCCCGGTCCGTTCACATCGATCACCGCGACTCCACCGGATCCTCCGGCCGAATACGTTTCTGTTCCGGCCCCGATCCCGGCTCCGCCGTCACCCCCGCGTGCGTCGGCGGTCGCAGCAGTCGACTCAGCTCCCGAGACGTTCACGGTGGCGGCACCACCGCCTCCACCTCGACCACCGGAACTGCCCGATCCCCCGTCACCCCCGGTTGAGAACCCTCGCTCGACGAATGCCCCGTCCGTTGCCTGGACAGTCACCTCGCCGCCGATGCCGCCGCGGGAATCGGTACCGGCGGCCGTCCCGCCCTGGCCCCCGACGAGGGCAGTCGTGTCTGCAGTCGCCCCAGCGAGGAGAAGGTTCGCGGCACCCCCGTTTCCGCCGGTTCCGCCGGCGTCGGCAGAACCACCGTCACCCGCGAACACCTGCGTCACACTCCCCGTCACACGCGCACCGTCGATCGCCTGGACGGTCGCGTCCGCACCGTCACCTCCGCGAGAACCGGTGCCGTCGGCCGCTCCACCGACACCTCCGCCGGCATTGACACTGTCCACCACGGCACCTGCGCCTTCGGCGACGAGGGCTCCGTCACCGCCATCGCCGCCCTGGCCGCCACCATTACCTGCGCCGCCTCGACCGCCCCAGATATCCGCGCGGTCGACCGCGATCCCCGCCGTGGCCGCGAGGCTTGCAGAGCCTCCGTCGCCCCCGGCGGAGTCGACACCATAGCCGGTGCCTCCGGCCCCACCCCGCACAAGTGACTGACTCACTTCGGTACCTGTGCCGTCGGCCACCAGAGTTGCATCACCACCGTTTCCACCGGCCCCACTCGTTCCCTGACCACCGGCACCACCGGCTGCAGTCGAGCCGTCAGCTTGTGCCCCGTCGGTGACCAGCACCGAGGCATTGCCACCATCCCCGCCGGTCGCGCTCCCGGCCGCGGTAGCTTCGGCGTCCCCGCCGTCACCACCGGTAGCGCCGGCACCGTCGCCGTCACCACCGCGCCCACCGGTCGCGGTCTTGTCCTGTATCTGGTTGCCGGCAGACGCGGAGATCGAAGCGTCTCCGCCATTGCCACCTGCGCCACCGTTGAGCCCCCCACCGCCGGCACCGCCATGAAGGACGATGTCAGCCAACTTGCCGCCCGTACTGGCCGAACTGGAGATCCAGAGTGTGCCATTTCCGCCATCGCCCCCGACGCTGCCGCTTCCCACGGCGTCACCGCCTGCACCACCGATCGCGGCGGCGGACGTCTCGACAAACCCATTAACACTCACTGAGCCGCCGTCCCCACCGGCACCACCGTCTGTCCCGGTGCCACCGGCACCCCCGACCAGTCCGTCTCCCGTGGCCGACACGGTGAAGTCACCCGGGAAGTTAGTGGAAGCTACGAGTCCGGCTGCGCCACCGTCGCCACCATTGCCGGTACCGACAGCGTCACCACCCCGACCCCCGGTCACAGAACCGGAGGTTTGCGCGGCACTACCGATAGCGACGGAGGATGCGCGACCGCCAGTGCCTCCCTGGCCGCCGACCGCTGTATCTGAGCCGTCACCACCGATTCCGCCCGCACCGCCGGTCACGGTCCCCGCCACCGTCCCGGAAGCAACTCCGGCGATCGACGCGCCACCACCGCCGCCGCCACCACCGCCGCCATGGCCAGGCCCGGCTGTAGTAGCACCGCCTCCAGATCCACCGATCCCGCCCCGGCCACCTAAGGCCACAGCGTCATCTACTCCCGGCCCCTCCCCCACGCTGCCGGCACCACCGCCGCCTCCGTCGCCGCCGTCCCCATGTGCACCCCCGTCGATACCGAAGCCCCCGGCGCCACCGACACCCCCCGCGCCACCGGCCTGCGAATTCAAGTAGTTGTCCACCAGGCCATCACCGCCTCCTCCCCCGGCGCCACCTGTTCCGCCGACACCACCGTCGACGCCGTTGATTCCGGCACCGCCGTTCCCGCCGTCACCGCCCCTTCCGCCATTGCCGGCAGTCGGCGTCACACCGCCACTGAATCCGACTCCGCCGGCTCCACCCGCGCCGCCCGTTCCGCCGGTCCCGTTCGGTCCGCGGTCGCCGCCGGCGTTCAGTCCACCGGCACCCGCCGCACCGCCGGAACCGCCGGTGCCTCCTTGACTGCCGGTCGGCGACCCCAGCGTTCCCGTGGCGCCGGCCGCTCCCCGGCCACCGGCGCCGCCATCACCGCCGGCACCGGAGTTCCAGCTCGCACCGGCTGTGCCCGCGCCACCGAACAGCCCGCCTGCACCCGCATCGCCGCCGATCCCCGAGGCACCTCCCATACCACCGGCACCGCCATTGCCGCCGTCGGCACCGGGAGCGATTCCGTCGCTGCCGTCACTGCCACGACCACCGGCACCACCTTGACCGCCGGCACCTCCGTTACCGCCGACGCCGAACAGCAAGCCGCCGTTGCCACCGGCACCACCGCGCCCACCAGCGGTTCCGTTCTGCCCGGCCAGCCCATTGACGCCGTCTCCGTTCACCGTCGCTCCATCAGCCCCGTCGACACCGGCCATACCCGCACCACCGGTCCCGCCGGCGCCGATCAGGCTCCCGAGCCCGAACAGACCCGTGGTGTCACCACCGCGACCACCGTCACCGCCCGCCGAACCGCTACCGCCCTGACCACCGATACCGAAGATCCAGCCCGCCGCATCGCCGCCGCGACCGCCACCCTCCGTGTCAGTGCCATCCGCACCCTGACCCCCGATGCCCATCAACCAGCCGCCGGTACCACCCGCACCGCCACCGGCGCCCCCGTCACCACCGGTGCCGAACATCCCGGCCATACCACCGGCCTGACCCGCAGCCCCCCTGCCGCCATTGCCGAACAACAAACCACCGTCACCGGCATCGCCGATCAAGGCCGCCGGCAAGAACTGCCCGATCAACGACGTATTCCCGCTGGTGTATTCGTGCTCACCATTGCCGATCAGATCCCGTCCCAACGCCAGCCGGAACGGGATATTGATCACCTGATTGATCGGCGCCGCGTAATAGATCCACGCCTGCCCGATGTCGTTGATCGGGTCGTAGATGAACTGCTGGAAGATGTACGGCAGCCCCTGACCACCGGACACCAGGGTCAGCACCTGCAATGGGTCACCGGTATTGAGCTCAGCCACCGCCGGGGCCGCCGCTGTACGCAGATCTTCCGGAGCACCGAACAACTGCCCACCCAGACGACGCCGCGGATCGAGCACCGCCGCCACCACCGCCGCCTGATTGAACAACACCAGCCCCTCGCCCCCGGCGCCACCCAGAATCGCCTGCAAAATCCCGGCGATACCCGACGGCTCCTCAGCAAGGCCCACCGTCTGCACCACACCCAACGTGTCCACAGCCTCGCCGCCATCAGGCGTGATCGACGTCGAGGTCACACCCGGAGAATCCGCCGTGATAATCCCCGCAGGCGGCGCCGTCAACTCACCGATCAGACCGGACAACTCATCTAACGCAGACTCACCCGGTCCCGCCGCGCCAGCCCCGCCCCCGCCGGCAGACTCCGAGTCGTCGGCCAGATCGCCCGGTAGAGCCGGCAGAACCGACTCCACGTCACCCCCGACCGCCGAAGCGGACGGCTCCTCGTCCTGGCCATCGACCCCCATGACAGCGTTGTCGCCCGCACCGGCCTGGTCGGCACCCGAACCATCAGACGCGGCGCCACCATCGGTATCCGAGTCGCCGCTGAAATCGGAAGTGCCGACGCCAGGACCATCGCCCGCGGCGCTGCCGTCACCGGCACCCGCCTCGTCAGAGCCACCACCCAGATCCGCAGGCACACCGGTGTCACCGCCACCGGCCTCCCCGGCACCACTGGAACTGTCGTCCACAATCGACGTGGTCGTACCGTCCGGCTCGGCCTGCGCCACCCCATGACCGCCGTAGAACACGACACTGAAACCCGCAGCCGCTGCGATCAGGCGGGCACGATGCTTACGCGGTGTCGACATCTCAAAACACCCCTAGCGTGGACACGCAACCCCACCCCAGGCGGATGAGATGTAAGTCACACCCTAGGCGTCTCTTATTCAGTTCTGAGGTTTTCCGGACATTCCAGGCGCTCCGCGACACCTGCAGCGTTGCAAATGCGCGTGGGGCAGTCGCTTGTCACGACTGCCCCACGCGCACTCGCGCTTGGCTATTGCCTCGCCGGGTTGCTGTTACCCGATCGGTCAGGGCCTGTTGATTCCGTTCAGCCCCACCGGGTGCTCGCCGCTGGCAGGCCCGTTCACCGTCACTGACTGTCCACCCATCGCCCCGGTGGTATTGCCGTTGCCGGTGCCGGTTCCTCCGGCTCCGCCGGTGGCGTCCGATACGTCCACCGGAGTGGACACCCCCGTCGAACTGACCGTCGCGGCGCCACCGTTGCCACCCCTTCCATGGGAAGCGGCCGTGGCGACCCCGTTTCCACCCGCGCCGCCGGCTGCACCGGTGCTCACGATGCTGGCACCCGGCCCGGTGGCATTGAGGGCGGCAGCACCTCCGACCCCACCCTGCGAGAATGCACTCGAGGTGGGATGGACACCGGTGCCCGAACCTCCGGATCCGCCGTCCGCGGTGACGTCGGCGACTACCGCACCTGCACCATCTGCGGTCAGGGTGGCGGCGCCGCCATTAGCACCCTTACCGCCGGCATTGCTTGCACCGCCGGCTCCGCCGCGGACCGTCGCTTCGCTGACGGACGCCCCCGACATGGCGTTCAGCGTCGACGCACCGCCATTGCCGGCTGTGGAACCGACACCGTCGCCGGCACCACCGTTACCGCCCTCGAGCCGAACGCCCTCGACGTCGGTGCCTGCTCCGTCTGCCGTCAGACTGGCGTTACCACCATTCCCGGCGTTCAGCCCTGCACCGGCAGATCCGCCTATGACGATCGCCTCGGACACGACGGCTCCGTTGTTGGCTTCGATCTTCCCACTACCGCCTACCTTGGTGGCCGTGCTTTCTCCCGCGATCGCTTCACTGTCGCGGATCTGCCCACCATTGGTATAGATCGTCGAGGAACGTCCACTGGCACCGGTTGCGCCATTACTGGCCGAGGCGAAGACGTCGTCGATCACATCGTTGTCCTGATGGGCTCGGATCTTGGCTTCGCCGCCGGCATTACCGTTGACACCACCCTGACCTGCTCCACCGTTGCCGCCGAGCGCTTCTCCCACCGCCGTGCTGTTCTTACCCCAGGCATGAACCGTGCCGGCAGAACCATTGCCACCCTTCACGGCCGCCCCGCCAGCATCCAGCCCGTCACCGGTACCGCCGTCGCCACCCAGCCCTTCCCCCTGTGCGAGCGAGTCGCTGCCTGCGCTGTAGACCTGACCGAGACCTCCGTTGCCGCCCCTGCCGCCATTACTGCCAGAGCCGCCGTTGCCGCCAGTGGCGATTCCGCCGGCTTCTCCTCCGTCGTTGATGTCGACAGCAGCGTCGTTCGTTCCGACGAGGATTACTCCGTATCCGCCGTCGCCGCCCGTGCCGCCGGAGGTCGCTGACCCTCCGCTGCCGCCGGTCGCGGTTCCGGAAGCCGTTCCATTGATCCCACCACCCTGATACCCGACTTGCACTGCCGCACCGTTGCCGTTGCCGCCGACGCTGCCGGCACCGTCTGCGGTGCCGCCGTTGCCGCCGATTCCGGTACCCGTTGCTGTGCTGCCCTTCATCTGGGCAAAGAGCCCGCCCTCGGCGCCATTGCCACCTCGTCCTCCGTCGGTGGCAGCGCCGCCGTGGCCGCCCTGCCCGATGCCCGCTGCTTCAGCACCTTCCTGGTACGCGCGGATCAGGCCGGCACCGGCGTTACCACCGACGCTGCCGACACCGGTGGCGATGCCGCCGGTACCGCCGGTCGCAGTTCCGTCCGCCACGCTGGAAACCCCACTGGCCTGCAGTTCACTGAACCCTCCGTTACCGCCCCGGCCGCCGTTGACTCCCGTTCCGCCGGCGCCGCCGGTTGCGGCGCCCTTCACCTCGCTGCCGGGTTGGCTGGCGACGGCCTGAGCGTTGCCGCCGTTACCGCCGGTGCCGCTGATACCCGCGCCACCGGCACCACCGGTGGCAGTCGCGTCATCGGCCAGACCACCGCCGGAACCCTGAACCAAGGCATTGCCGCCATTGCCGCCAATCGCGGTGCCCGACGATGTGAGCGAGGCGTTGCCGCCGACTCCGCCGGTGGCGCCACTCCCGGTACCCGTGCCACCGGTACCGCCTCTCGCAGAGGAGTCGTCGATGTCGACACCCGCAGACGCGGTGATCGACGCGCTTCCCCCGGCGCCGCCGGTACCGCCGTTCACGCCTTCACCGGCGCCTCCACCTTGTGCATGGCTGTCGGTGACCGTGCCACCGGTCTTTGCCTCCACTCTTGCACCACCGCCCACCGCAGTGTCAGTGCTGGTTCCGGCGATCGCAGAACTATCCGTGACGGTACCTCCGGTGGCCTGGACCGTGCCCTGCTGCCCGTTGATCGCCCCGGCAGCATCACTGCCGGTGGCTATGCCACCGTAGATGTTCCCTCCGCCAGGACCGACGTTCACCGACCCCTGACCGCCAAGGCCCTCCCCGAGGCTCGGATCCGCCGTGGCACCGTTGACACCGCCTTTTCCGCCGGTGGCCGTGCCATCAGCCGAACTGCCCGGTGAGGACAGTCTGTTCGTCGCCACGACACCACTGTTGCCGCGACCGCCGACTTGCCCGTCTCCGTCGCCCAGACCTCCGTTGCCGCCGGTCGCTTTTCCGGTCGCCGTTGTATAAGTGCCACCGGCATAGATCTGGCCTGTCGACCCGGCACCACCCGTACCACCGTTGTTTCCGTCGCCACCGCGGCCACCCCGGGCTTCTCCTGATGCCTGCCCATGGGTCGTCGGAATCGGACCACTGCTACCGGCATAGGCATCGCCACCGACGAGAATCGAGCCTAGCCCGCCGGCTCCACCCCGGCTTCCGGCACTGAGCGCGTCCCCTCCGTCTCCACCGACCGCTACACCGTCGGCCACACCGTTGGCGCCGCCCCCGCTGTAGCCCACCTGGACCGATCCACCTGAGCCGTTGCCGCCGACACTGGCCGCACCGTTCGCGCTGCCGCCATTGCCGCCGAAACCGACACCGGTGGCTGCACTGTCGGCGGCAAAGGTGAACACACCGCCGTTGGCGCCGTTGCCGCCGGTGCCACCGTTGGTCGCATTACCGCCGTTTCCGCCGGTTCCCACGCCCGTCGCCGACGCGGTCTCGCTGCTACTCCAGACGCGGCCAGCGCCGCCGTTGCCGCCGACGCTCCCTGCACCATCGGCGTTGCCACCATCGCCGCCGACCGACGGCACTATCTCGCCATCGTCGTCGACACCGCTCGTGGCCGTGCTGTTGACGCCGCTGGCCCAGACCTCGCCGAAGCCGCCGACTCCGCCCTGGCCGCCGTTGGTTCCTGCTCCGCCGGTGCCACCCTGGGCAGCGCCGGTCGCGCTACTTCCCGCTGCGGACGCATCGACGTCACCACGACCGCCGGAGCCGCCGATACTTCCTGAACCTGTGGCATCACCTCCCGCGCCGCCGGCCGCGGTACCCGCGGCTTCACTGCCGACCCCGCCCGCGTGAACCTGGCCTTCGGCACCCGCCCCACCGGTACCGCCATCCTCGCCCCGGCCGCCGTCACCGCCGACAGCTCCGGCGCCGGTAGCGGTCGCGCTGCCTCCGGCCTGGCTGAGGACGCGACCCCGGGCACCGTCACCTCCGGTGCCGGTGCCGACCGCATCTCCGCCGTCGCCACCGGTGGCCGAGCCACCTGCCGTCGTTCCGGCAACCCCCTGACCGGAAGCAAAGATCTCGCCATTGCCACCTTTGCCACCGTCGCCACCTGCATCGCTCCCCGACGCGTTGCCGCCGACGCCACCGGCCCCACCGAGAGCAGTCCCCGATGCGGAACCACCACCGTCAGCGCCGATCAGCGCCTGTCCGCCGGCACCGCCGTCACCGCCGCGCGTAGGACCGTCGTTCAGACCACCGTGACCGCCATTGCCACCCTGCGCGGAGGCATCGTCGACGGTGCTGCCCGATGGGGTGCCGTAGTCGTACACGCCGACCCAGCCCTGACCGCCGGCGCCACCGTCACCTCCGAGCCCGTTTCCGCCGTCACCTCCGGTAGCCGAACCACCCGTCGTCACGCCGTTCAATCCAGTGACCTGGGCCGTACCGCCGTCGCCTCCCGTGGCGCCAGCAGCATCCGCGTCACCACCATCGCCACCGGTGGCCGTCCCCGACGACGACGAATCAGCATTGACAGCCATCACCAGGCCGTAGCCACCATCGCCACCGGTACCACCGTTGGAACCGTCACCACCGTCGCCACCGGTCGCAGTGCCGGCCGCGCTGGAGTTTGCACCCGATGTCTGCAGCCACGCATCACCACCGGCCCCGCCGGCACTTCCCGCACCAACGGCGTCACCGCCCGCGCCACCTGTCGCGGTGCCGTCAGCACTCGCGCCCGCACCATCGGCAATTACTTCAGCGACGCCGCCGTTGCCACCTACACCGCCAGCGCTTCCCTCACCGCCGTCGCCGCCGGCAGCACCGGCCGTCGTGACTGTGCCGCCATTGACCGCCGCCAATCCGGCGCCGCCGCCGTTGCCGCCGGTGCCGGTGCCGGTCGAATCTCCACCCGCACCACCGGTTGCGTCTCCGTTGACCGTGCTCCCCACTCCCACGATGATCCCTGCGCCACCGCCGGTACCTCCATGCCCGCCTGTTTCGGTGTCTGAGGCATCACCACCCTGGCCACCGGCCCCACCGGTCGCAGTTCCGTCGACCGCACCGCCGCTCCCGACAATGAGTGCGGCGCCGCCACCGCCACCGCCGCCACCGCCACCGAGCCCGGGCGCGGCGGCGGTACCTGCACTACCGGAGCCACCGGCGCCACCCTGGCCACCGACCACTCCGGAGTCGCCGGACACAGTGCCATTCAGAACCTCGAATTCGTATCCGTCACCACCGCTCCCACCAGAGCCACCCGCACCGTGCGCACCGCCGTCGGTGCCGTACCCACCGGTTCCCCCGGTTCCACCGGTTCCACCGGACTGGGGCACCACCCAGTCGCTCACGCCGCCACCGTCACCGCCGGCGCCGCCAACACCGCCGGCCCCGCCGTTGCCGCCGCCAACTCCTCCAACCCCGGCGCCGCCGTTGCCACCGGTACCTCCTGTGCCACCGCTCCCAGCGACAGTCGTGCCGCCACCGCTGTAGCCAACGCCGCCGGCACCACCGCTACCGCCATCGCCACCAAGACCGTTGGCACCGCTGGATCCGTCGACGTTCAGCCCGCCGACCCCGGCAGCACCGCCGGTACCACCGTCGCCGCCGGCACCACCGTCGATCGACGTCGGGGTTCCGGCAACGCCGGCCGCACCCGCTCCGCCGACTCCGCCGTTACCGCCCGCGCCCGCGGTGCCGTTGAGATCGCTAGGAGTTCCATCGCCGTTCAGGCCGCCGGCACCCGCGTTGCCACCGCTACCACCGGCGCCGCCGGTACCACCATCGACGTTGCTGCCACCGATGGCGCCGTCGCCGCCGTCACCGCCGCGACCACCGTCTCCGCCGTAGCCGGCATTACCGGCGTTACCCGACGCTCCACCGGCCAAGCCGGCGTTACCACCCGCGCCGCCGCTGCCGCCGTCGCCGCCGGCGGCACCGGCTTCGCCCCAGGCCCAGCCGTCAACGCCATCGGCGCCGTCCGCGCCCGCGCCACCGGATCCACCGTTGCCGCCGTCGCCGTCAGCACCATCGGTGCCACCGGCACCGACACCAGCCAGACCACCGACCCCACCGGTGCCGCCATTACCGCCAGCACCGCCATCTTCGCCGTAAGCCCACCCGGCAGCACCGTCGCCGCCATTGCCGCCGACACCACCGGCGCCACCGGAACCAGCCGTGCCGTCCGCGCCCTCCGTGCCACCGCCCACACCGGCGTTGCCACCGTCGCCACCGTTGCCGCCGGCACCGCCGTCTTCGCCTGCGGCACCCGCGGGATACCCGTGGTCACCATTTCGGCCGTCAGCACCGGCACCACCCGATCCACCGTTGCCGCCGCGGCCATCAACGCCATCAGTGCCACCGGCACCGACACCAGCCACACCACCGGCACCACCGGTGCCGCCATTACCGCCAGCACCACCGTCTTCGCCGTAGGCCCACCCGGCAGCACCGTCGCCACCGTTGCCGCCGACACCGCCGGCGCCACCGGAACCAGCCGAGCCGTCCGCGCCCGCCGTGCCACCGCCCACACCGGCGTTGCCACCGTCGCCACCGTTGCCGCCGGCACCGCCGTCTTCGCCTGCGACCCCCGCGGGATACCCGTGGTCACCATTTCGGCCGTCAGCACCGGCACCACCGGCACCACCGTTGCCGCCGCGGCCGTCAGTGCCGTCAGTGCCACCGGCACCGACACCAGCTGCACCGCCGGCGGCACCGTTACCGCCGTCACCGCCCGCGCCACCGTTCTCGCCGTAAGCCCAACCGTCAAGACCGTCGCGACCGTGGCCGCCGTGGCCGCCGGCACCACCGTCGCCGGCGATTCCGTCGTAGTTGCTGGCCGAGCCGTCGGCGTTCAGGCCGCCAATGCCTGCGTCGCCGCCGGTTCCGCCTGCGGCACCGTCACTGCCGTCGGCACCCGCGATCGCACCATCAAGACCGTTCGCGCCAGCACCGCCGGCGCCACCGTTACCGCCGTATCCGGCGTTCGAACTGGAGCCCGCACTACCCGATCGGCCAAGAAGACTGCCGGACCCGCCGCTACCGCCGACACCGGCATCGCCGCCTGTGCCGCCGGAACCGCCGCTGCCGCCGACCTGCCCCGGAGTCACACCGGCGGCGCCGTCGCTGCCGTCGCCACCGGAGCCGCCCTGGCCGCCTGCTCCGCCGGTGCCGCCGATGCCGAACAGCCACCCGCCGTTGCCGCCGGCACCGCCCGCACCTCCGGCAGTGCCGTCCAGGCCGTCGTGGCCGTCAACGCCGTCTCCGGTCACCGTCGCTCCATCAGCCCCGTTGACGCCGGCCGCACCGGTGCCGCCATTACCGCCTGCGCCGATCAGGCTCCCGAGCCCGAACAGACCCGTGGTGTCACCACCGGTTCCGCCGTCACCGCCTGCCGAACCATCACCGCCCTGACCGCCGATACCGAAGATCCAGCCCGCCGCATCACCGCCACGACCACCACCGCCGGTGGCCGTGCCATCCGCACCCTGACCACCCACACCCATCAACCAGCCACCGGTACCACCCGCGCCACCACCAGCACCGCCCGCGCCACCGGTACCGAACATCCCAGCCATACCGCCAGCCTGCCCCGCCGCGCCCACACCGCCGTTACCGAACAAGAAGCCGCCGTCACCGGCATCACCGATCAACTCGGCGGGCAGGAACTGCCCGATCAACGACGTATTACCACCGGCGTAGCCGTTCACACCGTTGCCGATCAGGTCACGGCCGAGTGCCAGCTGGAACGGGAAGTTGATCACCTGATTGATCGGCGCCGCGTAATAGATCCACGCCTGCCCAATATCGTTGACCGGGTCGTAAATGAACTGCTGGAAGATATACGGCAGCCCCTGACCACCCGACACCAACGACAACACCTGCAACGGATCACCAGCATTGAGCTCAGCCACCGCCGGAGTCGCCGCCGTCCGCAAATCCTCCGGCACACCGAACAACTGCCCACCCAACCGACGCCGCGGATCCAACACCGCCGCCACCACCGCAGACTGATTGAACAACACCAGGCCCTCACCCCCGGCACCACCCAAAATCGCCTGCAAAATCCCGGCAATCCCCGACGGCTCCTCAGCAAGGCCCACCGTCTGCACCACACCCAACGTGTCCACAGCCTCGCCGCCATCAGGCGTGATCGACGTCGAGGTCACACCCGGAGAATCCGCCGTGATAATCCCCGCAGGCGGCGCCGTCAACTCACCGATCAAACCCGACAACTCATCCAACGCAGACTCACCCGACCCCGACCCGCTGGAACCGCCCTCACCGGCAGACCCCGAACCGTCAGTCAGATCCGGCAACACCGTCCCGAGCCCACCGCCGGCGCTCTGCTCGGACGGATCGTCCTCGTCCTCAGCATCGACCCCGGCAAAGCTATCGCCACCCACACCGGCCTGGCCGGGATCCGAACCACCGGCCGCACCGCCCTCGTCGTCAGCGCCGACTGCACTGTCGTCGCTGCCGCCCGACGGATCAGACGTTCCATCCGCATCGCCGGACAGACCGGTACCCCCGGCGCTCTCCTGATCGGCGCTACCGGCACCCTCGTCCACGATCGATGTGGTCGGCTCGTCCGGTTCGGCCTGGGCGACTCCATGACCGCCGTAGAACACGACGCTGAAACCAGCAGCCGCAGCGATCAGCCGAGCACGATGCTTCTTGGGAATCGACATGTGAGGTCACTCCTGGGTGTTGATCCGGCCTCAACCCGGGTGAGAGGTACGTCACATTCAATACCTTCTCTCAGGAACAGCTCAGGATTTTTGTGCTGTCGGGCCGACGAGAGCGACGAATTCACCTGTTAAACCGTCACCAGATTTGGGGCCAACCGGCAAAGTCGGTTCAGGGGAAGTCACCACCCGGGGCTGGACACCACTCACGTGCGCCTCCCCCGGTTTGTCGGCGGCACGCTCTACCGTTAAAGCATGGAGTATCGGACTCAGCTCGAAAGCCTCATGACGCTCTCGGCCGACGCGATCGCACAGGCCTGCGCCGGTGAACGCATCAACAGCCTCGTGACTCAGTGCTACGACGAGTACCTCGAGCTGCGCGAACTCGCTGAGGAAGCCCGCGACGGTGCCACAAGCGAACGCTTCGACTTCTTCATGCAGGAGGCCTCCGCCTGGCGGGACACCGCTCGGGTGCTGCGCGAGATGAACGCCGAACTGCAGGGCACCTCCGTCCGCCAGGCCCGCTCGGCGTGAGCACCGCGCCGCGGACCCTGGTGCTGCTGCGGCACGGCAAGTCCGGGTACCCCGCCGGAGCCGCAGACCACGACCGCCCCCTCGCCGACCGCGGACGCCGCCAAGCCGCCCTCGCCGGCCAATGGATCGCAGATCATGGCCTCGACATCGACGCCGTGATCTGCTCGACGGCGCAGCGCACCCGGGAGACGCTCGAGCGCACAGGAATCGGCGCCCCGACCGTGTTCACCGACGACATCTACGAAAACTCGCCCGAGGACATCCTCGAAGCGATCCGGACGCATGCCCCCGCCGACGCATCGACGGTGCTGGTGGTCGGCCACTTCCCCGGTCTCCCGGGCACCGCACTCACCCTCGACGGCGCTGCCGAGATCACCGGCTTCCCCACCTCCGCCTACGCGGTGCTGTCCATCGGGGTGCCGTGGGACCGGATCGGCGTGGACGTCGACCCCGACGCCAAACTGACCGACTTGCGCGTCCCACGCTGAACTCGGGGTGCTGCTGCCTGGGCTGAGGGGGAAGAATGACGTGACACAAAAAGGTGGGGCGGCCGAAGCCGCCCCACCTTTTTCTACCTGGAGGCCGTCAGTTAGGCGTTGACCTCCGGCGCCGTCGGAATCGGCAGATTCTGCGACGAGTTGTCCGCACGATGAGCAGTGACGTACCCGGGCTCGTCGAACGACAGCGACGTCACCTCTCCGGTGACGATGTAGTCGGCGTATTCACCGGACATCAGGTCCACGACACGAACCGTGGAAGTGGTGATCCCGTCGTTCCCATCTGTCTCAGTCGACAACACCGCGGCAGCGATCGAGGTGGTCTCGTCAGCTGCGTAAAGGCCGCCGGCAGACGGCCCGTCATACAGTTCGATGTCAGTCCCCGGCACCTGACTGCCATCAGCGCCGACGACGATGCGCGTAATGCGGGAATTCATCGCCTCTATCGAGTCGCTTCCGGCCGACACACTGAGATGCTGAAGAATCAGTACACGACCGTCAGAGCTATCGCCGATCACCACCGGCATCACGTAATCGAGCCAATCATAGGTCATGTTGCTGTCAGGGTCGATTCTCAGCACCCCAGCCAGTTCCCCCTCGTACACCCTCTCGACGTCCGAGTCCGGGCCCGCGATCGAGAATGCGTAGGGCGTGCTGCTTACAGTGATGAGACGATCATCGCCGTCGTAGGTGACTCCGGTGACCGGTTCACCCTCCGCAAGCCCGTACAGATTTCCGCTGTCACCAATGGCGTTTACCCCCCTCGTGCCTGCAGGGAGCTCGACGACCGATCCGTCCATCCATGCCTGACTCCCTCCCGGATGGATTCCGGCCACCGCAAAGTGCTGGCCGTTCCGAGAGGTGAGAACTCTGGGCTCGTCACCATGCTGAGCGTTCAGATGAACGTGGTCGACCTCGCCAGTGTGGAGATCGACAACCGTCACCCAAGTGCCCGCAGCAGGGGTCTCAACGTCCTGATCGGACAAGAAGTTGGCGGCATGAAATGCGCTCGCGCCGGACACCGTGGTGGTGACGTAGTAGTACCTATCGTCTTCCCCGAAGTGACCCGAGAACGATCCCGAATCGTCGTAGTCTCCCGGGAGCGACACCGAAATGGGGGCGCCCCCATCCGTGCTGACGAGAGTGAGGGTGTTTCCCTCGATCGTCGGATCTACTTCATAGTTGATAGTCGGCACAATCCCGGCACCGGGATCGACCGTCACCGACGCCGACGCACCCTCAGGATCAGTCGCAGTCACCACGAACGGCGTGTACTGACCATCAGTCCCCGGGGCATAGACGAAAATCCCGTCGGTACCGCGGAACGCCAGCTTCTCCCCGGTCGCAGCATTCTCAAACACCGGCACCCCGAAGAACGTCTCACCCGAATCAGTCCACTCACTACCGATCGAATACGTCAGATCACCGCCCTCTGGATCGGTGAACACATCCGTGACATTGCCAGCCACCAAACCGTGCTCGGCATCAGGAGCACCCACGGCCACCTTGGACTCATCGACAACCGGAGCCTGATTGACCGGCGCCACAATCCCGGCACCGGGATCGACCGTCACCGACGCCGACGCACCCTCAGGATCAGTCGCAGTCACCACGAACGGCGTGTACTGACCATCAGTCCCCGGGGCATA
>NZ_BAAAZW010000002.1:0-174128 GCF_039537105.1 Gordonia caeni | reverse complement strand
CCACCAGATTCCACTCCCCCGGAGCACCCACAACCACCCCGGACGGATCAACGACCGGCGCATTGTTCACCGGCGGAATGCCGGCTCCGGGATCGACCGTCACCGACGCCGACGCACCCGACGGATCAGACGCAGTCACCACGAACGAATCGAACGCGCCACCACCACTACCGGGCACATACAGGAAATCACCAGCAGAATTGATCGCGACCTTGCTGCCGTTGCCGTTGACCCACACCGGCACACCCGCCAGATCAGGATGATCGATCCCCGCAGGATCAACCTCCCAACCCTCACCGATGACCGCATAGGTCAGGTCATCACCATCAGGATCAGAGAACGCACCACCGACACTGCCACCGACCAGATTCCACTCCCCCGGAGCACCCACAACCACCCCGGACGGATCAACGACCGGCGCATTGTTCACCGGCTCGGTCGCACGGTCGCCCGGGGTCACCGACACCGTCTGGTGCGTCGAGTGCGGCGAGTCACCCGTGAACAGGGCGATCAGACTGTCGAAGCCGTGGATGTGGAAGCCGGCGTCGTCGCGGGCCTTCACCTGGAAGACGACGTCGTCACCGTCGGTGTAGTCGTCGTTCGGCGTGAAGGTGAATGCCCCGGTAGCCGGATCGATCGCGACGGTGCCGTTGTTCGGCTGCTGCGTCACAAAGTACTCCAGCACGTCACCGTCGGCATCGACGAACTCGACCGTGCCGGAGTAGACGGTGCCGTCCTCGTTCCATTCCCCGTCAGGCACGTTCGGGTTGTACGTCGGACTCGAGTTGGTGAACAGGCTCATGAAGTCCGGGAATCCGAATGTCGCAGCGTTCGAGCTCAGCGGAGCGAGCGACTCACGACGAGCGAACCACAGCAGCGCCCACGACAACGGGTTCGCACCGCCGGTGGTCCCCGCCCCTCCCAGATCGCTCGGGACACCGAGAAGCGCAAGCAGTCCCAGACCGAAGTTCTTGGCGGCGGTTCCCAGGGTCGATTCCTGGACCTCCGTGGGCACCAGCGCCAGAGTCGTCTCGACGACGTCCTCCGATTCATCGAGCGCTTCGGTCGTCGCGGTGACGGTTTCGAGCGTGATCAGGTCTTCAAGGCCTTCAATCGGCGCACTCGTGATCCCGCTCTTGTTCGTCGAATCGCTCTTGGTGTCCGCGTCGTGCTCGGCTGCGTCCTTGAGGCCCGACTTGCCGGCGGGGCTGGTCGATGTCGGCGCGTCACTGGTCACGTCATCTGTTTCGACCACAGTGGGGTTGGAGTCCGACATCCCGTTGCCGGCGGTCGACGCGGAGCCCTCTGGTTCGGTTGTGACTGAGGTGGTCGAGCCATCATCGGTCGAGCTGTCACTCGACGGGGCCTCAGAACCGGATCCACCAGCGTCGGCCCCCTCCGATCCAGAGCTTACGGAGGGTTCTGCGGGCAACTCGGATTCAGAGGTCGACGGCGGAGTACTGGTAAAACCTTCCACCGGGTCCGCCTGCGCCAGCCCTTGTCCTCCGTAGAAGACAACACTGAGCCCAGCGGCAGCGGCGATGAGCCGTGCGCGGTGCTTCTTTGGTATTGACATCTGAAGTAGCTCCTTAACGTACGTACACCTGACTCACGCCAAGCCAGAGTCAGGTCACAATAAGATGCCTCTCAGACTTCATTAAGGGGATAGAAGGCCGAACTCGCGGCATTCGCACGAATGCATGACGGAGATTCCACCGAATGCATGGCACCAGTTTCGGGACCTTCCGTGAATGGAGTCCCAGCTTTGGGTGGCACTGAGAATGGAACATCCGCGGGAGATCAATTACTGCACGCCCGCGCCGAAGTGCACTGAACATTCGTCGATGTCACCGACTCTTAGGAGTCTTCGGCGGCACGCGTTCAGCCAAGGTCGGGGTCTCGACTTCGCTCGACCGCCGGGGGTCCGCTCGACCGCCGGGGTCCGCTCGACCGCCGGGGGCCGCTCGACCGCCGGGGCCCGCTCCAACACCGGGATTCGCTCGACCGCTAAGACCCCTCAACCTCCGGAGGGATTCGCAACGCACGACCCGGGTACGAAAGAACCGGCTGCCCGCGGAGGCGGGCAGCCGGTTCTTCGTCGTACTCCTTCAGATCACTCCAGCGAAAGACCTGCGTCGTCCGAGGAGCCTGCGCCGACGCCGGCGAGCTCCGGCTCACCGGCCGGCTCCGGGGCCGGATCCGATGCCGCCGGGCCGGACGGGGCCGGATCGGAGGTCGGGGCCTCCGGGGTGGCCGGTGCACTCGGGGTCACGCCGAGCTCCGGTTCCGGTGCCGGTGAGGACTCCGTCTCCGGTGCCGCGGGAGTGGTGCTCGGCGCCGACGGAGTCGACTCCGGTGCTTCGTCGAGCGTCGTGAGGGAGTCGAGCTGGTCGACGCCCTCGCCGTCGCCGGGCTCGGCGCCTTCACCCTCACCCGGATCGGTCACGTCGGGATCAGTCACGTCCGGGTCGACCGGCGCCGGGCTCTTGCCGAGGCCGAGCGAATCCTTGATCCCGTCGGTGATGCCGAGCAGATCGTCGATCTGCTTCAGATCCTTGTGCAGGGTGATGCTGTCGGCGTAGTTCTTCGCGGTGCCGAACAGGTCCCACGGCTTGTCGAAGGTCCACGTACCCAGACCGAAGGCGTTGTCCCACTGCACCAGCGAGATCTTCGGCAGCAGTCCCGTCTGCGCGTCTTGCGCGATCCGGCTGATCTGCGGCAGTCCCATCAGGTTTGGACGGTAGGTGCCGTTGACCTCGACGGCCGGGAAGAACACCACCTGGTGCCCCAGCCACTCGATCACGAGCGGCTCGCGCAGGCCGTAGTCACTGGTGAGCCAGTGCGCGGTGGTCGAGCGCTCCACCACCGGATCCCACAGCGGGTTGCCCTTGGAATCCTTGGCCTGCTCCATCTTCTGAACCAGCACCGGGGTCTGCTTCTTGACCGCCCCTTCGGTGCCCGCCTCGACGACGGCACCGTTCTCGTCCACCCAGACGACGTTGCCGTCGGCGTCCTTGAAGTCCTCGGTGATGACATTGCCGTCGGCGTCGGTGGACTCCACCATCACCGGCCGCGTGAAGTGCCGCGTCTTCTCCTTGAACACCGGGTTGCCGTCGGCGTCGACCTGCTGGACCTGCTTCTTGACGGCCCCTTCGGTATCGGCGTCGACCACGTTGCCGTCGGCGTCGAGGTAGATCGGATCACCGTTCTCGTCCTCGTCGTCGACCATCACCGGATCGTTGGTGTCGGTGTAGGTCTCCCACGCGTCCTCGACCGCACCCACCATCCGCGGGGTGGTCTTGTTCTTCATGACGGTGGCCATCACCGGACTCAGGTCGACGACGTCGAGATCGTCGTCGGCGTCGATGTCGGCCTGCGTGTAGCGCTTGCCGGCGGTGTCCTCCCACAAGAGGTTGCCGTCAGCGTCGGTGACCTGCTCCTTCTTCTCCACCATGATCGGATTGCCGTCGTCGTCGGTCTCGCCGCTGTCGACCATCACCGCTTCCTTGGCGAAGGTGGTCTCGACGTTCTTGGTGTAGCGGATGAAGTCCTTGGTGAGCTTGATCCGATCCTCTTCGGAGGTGAGCGCGCCGAGCATCTTGACGATGGTCGGGTTGCTCAGCAGGGCGCCCATGTCCATGCCCTCGCCGCCGGAGAGCATCGGCAGGAAGTCCTTCAGCAGCGCGTCGTTGCCGAAGATCAGCGAACTGATGTCGGTGAGACCGTACTGCTCCTGACGGTTGACGCTGTCCCCCACAGGATTCTGGCTGCCGTTGGTCAGCGGGCGCAGATCCTTGTAGGTGTCGAAGGTGCCGAGGAAGTTGGTGCAGCTTCCCAGGCCCTCTGCGGTGGCCTTCGCATCCAGACCGAGGCAGAAGACCTCCTTGATTCCTGGGATGGTGCCGTTGAGGCCGCCGACCATGTCGAGCATCGGGCCCATCTCATCGGCGCCGGCTTCGGCAGCCATCTCCGAATCCAGCAGACCCGCGGCAAGCAGCTTGCTGAAGTCAACCTCCTGGCCGAACCAGGTGAAGCGGATGTCATCGGTATCCATGTTCGCGGCGATGGCGATCGCATACTTCGCGTACGCGGTCGACAGCTGCCCCTTGTCGGCTCCGGCGAGAGCGACAGCGAGGTCGTTACCGGTCTCAGCGAACGCGCGGCCGTTCCGCATGGACAGCGCGACATTGATGCCGTCCCCCTTGATGGTGGACTGACCCTTCGCCTTCGGGAGGGTTACAGGCAGCTGAACCGGCCCCGCATTACGGGGGTAGCTCACGTCTGGGCCGGCGAGGTACTCGGCGACGGTCAGGGCTTGATTGCGGCGCAGCGCATTCTTGTCGGTTCCAGCGGGGATCTGACTACCTCCTCGGATGGCACAACCAACGAGGAATTGAGGGGTACCGGTGATGCGCCCGGTGTGGTCTTGGCACTCCGCACGAGTCGTCAGTTCGACGGGGAGATTGGCCGCGTCCACGACATCCTGGTAGGTGGTGAAGGTGTCGAACATGCGCGGATCGATAGCGACCCCGTAGTTGTCGCGTGCGTAGTCCTTGACGTTCACGAAGCCCAGTACCGGCGGTGCATCGAACAGCAGACCACCCATGATGTTGAAGAGGTTCCGCTCGCCCATCACGAACGTGCCGACAATCGGGATCGACTGGTTGGGGCCGAGATCCATCCACATGTTCTGAGCCGTGTCACCGATCTCGAAAGTATCCGGAAGGACGAGCGCGAGACCGTGACCGGTCGAGTCGGTACAGGTCGCGATCGCCCCCGGCGGGAGCTGGCCCTGCTGGGTGTCTTCGGGATTCCAGGCGGTGCTCTGGCCCGCGTCGGGATTGCCGTTAGCCAGCGCACCGGTGCGGCACATCTCGACGAAGCCGGTGAGCATCTCGTTGTCGAGCATGCCCAGGATCATCTCCGGGGTCATCTCCATGGCCGGCGGGTCTTCGGCCAGCGCGACTCCCGTCCCGCCGATCACGCCGAATCCCAGGACTGCGGCAGCGCCCAGCGCCAGCGCGCTGGTTCGCCATCGGCGGGACGGCGAGGTCTTGTCTCTCCGAGCGTGAGCGCTCGCCAAGCGGCGGCGTTCGGCTCGGGTTATGGGGGTAGTAACCACGATCTGCCACTCCTTCGTGTCAAATGCTGCATGTCCCCTGAATGGTGGTCACTCTTATCGGTGTCACAGGTTCAGACGACAAACTGCGCCAAAAGACGGCACGAAAGCGAACAAGCGCTTATTTGTCTGGTTTGCGTGGTAGGCACGACGGGGTGGGATCTCGACTGCGCTCGATCAGCGGCGGAAGCTGGGCTCGATCAGCGGCGGAAGCCGGGCTCGATCAGCGGCGGAAGCCGGGCTCGATCAGCGGCGGGAGTAGGCCTCGATCAGGGATGAAGGTGGGGCCCGATCGACGGCGGGATAGAGATCGATCGACGAGGCGAGGCTCGGTCAGTCGGGCGGAGCGAGCTCGAGGCGGACCGCCAGCAAACGCACCGGACGGTCGAGGGGGAACGCCTCCAGGAGCTCGTCGACCGACGCGGCGATGACGTCGTAGTCGATGGACGGCTCGGCCAGCTTGCGCAGCTTGGTGCGCGTGAAGAAGGTGGCCGTCCGCACGGTGACGCCGACGCGGACGGGCATGCGGCCCTCGTCGACCACCTGCGCCAGCACCTCGCGGAGCAGGTCGCGGGCAGCGTCGTGCAGTTGCCCTCGCTCGGTCAGATCGCTGGGATAGGTGCGCGACTTGGAGTGCGACTTGGCCGGCGGCTCCACCAGCGAGATGGAATCGTCGCCGCCGCCGCGTGCGAGGACGTAGAGCCAGTTGCCCTTGTGCGGACCGAACAGTGCGATCAGATCGTCGAGCGGGGCGGCCGCCAGCTGCGCGACGGTGTCGATCCCGTGCTCGGCGAGCTTCTTCGCCGTGCGTGACCCCACGCTCCACAGCGCATCTGCCGACCGGTCCCCCATCAGCGTGTACCAGTTCTGGTCGGCGAGGACGAAGCGGCGGCGATCGTCATCCTCGCCGGCCCGGGCCGCCTTCTTGGCGAAACCCGCCGCGATCTTGGCGCGCTGCTTGTTGTCTGAGATGCCGACGCAGCTCGCCAGACCGGTCTCGGCGCGGACCGTCGCACGGAGGCGGTCGGCCAGGGCGACCACCTCGTCTTCTGCCGGCGGAGCGTCGCGGTCGCCGAAACCGACGTAGCCCTCGTCCCAGCCCCACACCTCGACCGGATGTCCCAGTCCGCGCACGACGTTCCACACCTGCGCGGACGCGTCCTCGTAGAGCTCCATGTCGAGCGGGAGGTAGACGGCGTCCGGGGCCTTCTTGTGGGCGGCGGGCAACGGCATGCCGGCGCGCACTCCGAGGTCGCGGGTCTCGTACGACGCGCAGGTGACCACCTGGCGCGGCTTCGACGGATCGCCGTCGCCGCCGACGATCACCTGCCTGCGGTCGAGGTCGGGCCGGCGTCGTCGTTCCACTGCGACCTGGAACTGGTCGAGATCCAGGTGCAGGAGCCATGCGAAACGCTCGGCGGAGGTCACGTGGTCAAGGGTAGATGTCGTGCGGGAGGTGCGCCTTGGACTCGTTGGCTTCGACTGTCTAGCCTTCGATTGCTTTTAAGCCTTCGACTCGCCCCCTCACTTCGTTCGGGAGCGGCTCAGGCAACGGGATGAGACGCAGCGGCTCAGGCAGCGGGATGAGACGGAGCGGCTCAGGCAGCGGGATGAGACGCAGCGGGCTCAGGCAACGGGATGAGACGGAGCGGCTCAGGCGACGGACGGGCGATGGGGACGGGGAAGCGGGGAAGCGGCGGTTGCGCAACGGTTCCGTCTCGGCGGGCGGGTCGGGGGTTCCCCAGCAGACACCCCGGCCCTAGCGTCGGGGCGTTATGAGAAGAATTGCGCACTCACGACGACTTCTCACCGTGGCCCTGGCCGCCGTGGTCGCCGCGATCGGGCTCGTGGTCTCGCCGGCGGCGGGCGACGCCGCCGCCCGGGTAGTGGGCGTCCGCGAGATCTCCCCCCGGATCTCCCTGATCTCCGTGTACTCGCCGGCGATGGACCGGGTGATCGACAGCCACGTGCTGCACCCCGTCGGCAAGCCCGCCGGACTGCCCAGCTTCTACATGCTGCCCGGTGCCGGTGGCGCCGAGGACGGCATCAGCTGGTACAACAACGGCGGCGTGAAGGAGTTCTTCGCCGGCAAGCAGGTGAACGTGGTTCTGCCCATGGGCGGGCGCTTCTCGATGATGACCAACTGGCAGCACTCCGACCCGATGCTCGGCGTCAACAAGTGGCAGACGTTCTACACCCGCGAACTCCCCGACGCGATCGACCGTACCTTCCGCACCAGCGGTGCCAACGCCCTCAGCGGCGTCTCGATGTCCGCGGGACCGGCGCTCGACCTCGCCATCCAGGCACCCGACCGGTTCCGCGCCGTCGCCGCCTACAGCGGCTGCCCCGGCACCACCGATCCGCTCGGGCGGCTGTCGAACACCGTGATCCCGCTGCGCGGCGGCGCCAACCCGTTCAACATGTGGGGCTTCTACGACAACCCCGACTGGATCAAACACGACCCCGTCGTCAACGCCGGAAAGCTTCGCGGCAAGACCATCTTCCTGTCGGCAGGCTCCGGCCTCCCGGGACCGATCGACGGCGGACCGCGGGAGACCCTCGGCGGCATGTTCGGCGGCAACGTGATCGAGGCGATCGCCTTGAGTTGCACATCCAACATGTCGAACCGGCTCAACGCGCTGGGCATCAACCACCGCTTCAACCACCGCCCCGACGGCACCCACAGCTGGGGCCTGTTCTCGGCGGACATGCGGCTGTCGTGGCCGATGATCGCCCGGGCGATCGGCGTCAGGTAGTCCGATTTCAGCGAATTGGGTATGATGTGACGGTTATCACTTAGGATTCCCTTAGCTAACCGTTAGGCTAAGCCGTGACTTTCAGCCGACCAGGTAGTTCACCGGCCAACCCGATCACGCGTCGCGCGCTGCTGGCCGGTGCCGCGGGCGCAGCAGCGTTCGCCGCCGTCGGCCGGGCCACCGGCGACGCGGCCGCACGCCCGCCGGACGACGGTCCCACCGCCATCGTGATCGGCAGCGGCTTCGGCGGCGCTGTGGCCGCTCTGCGGCTCGGCGAGGCGGGGATCCGCACCACCGTGCTCGAACGCGGACGCCGCTGGCTCATCCGCTCCGACGGCAACACCTTCGCCACCTTCACCGCACCCGATGGCCGGGCCGCATGGTTCAGCGACACTGTCGGCGTCACCTCGTCGGTCGGCATCCCTGTGGCCCGCTATCCCGGGATCCTCGACCGCATCAAGGGCAACGGCATCGATTCGGTGTACGGCGCCGGGGTCGGCGGAGGCTCGCTGGCCTTCGGGTCGTTCACCCCGGTCCCCCGCAAGAAGGACTTCGAGCACGTCTTCCCGGGCGGCGCGAACTTCGACGAACTGGCCGCCACCTACTATCCGCGCGCCCAGAAGATGCTGGGTGCGTCGAAGCTGCCCGCCGACATCATGGCCCACCCGCGTTACATCGGCACCCGGACCTGGCGCGAGACCGTCCGCCGGTACGGCAGCGAGCCGGTGTCGTTCGAGTACGCCATCGACTGGGACGTCGTCCGCGCCGAACTGGCCGGTCGCCGTCGTGCCTCGATCATCGCCGGCGAGCTGGGTTTCGGCGTCAACAGCGGCGCCAAGAACTCCGTCGACCGCAACTACCTGCCGGCCGCCGAGAAGACCGGCAACGTGCAGATCAAGCCGATGCACGAGGTGTTCGAGATCCGGCCCCGGTCGCGGCGCCCCGGCTTCGTGGTGCGGGCCCGTCTGATCGACGACCAGCACCGCACCCGCAAGGTGGTCACCCTCGAAGCCGACTACCTGTTCATGGCGGCGGGGTCGTTCCACACCACCCGCATGCTGATCGAGGCCCGCGCCAAAGGCAGGTTGCCGAAGCTGTCCCCGAAGATCGGCGACGGCTTCGGCGCCAACGGCGACTTCCTCACCGCACGCACCGGCCTGCTCGACGACTACGGCGCCCAGCAGGGCGGCCCCGGTTTCGGCCGGCTGTACGAGGACGACCTGCCCGGCGGGCCGGCGTCGATCGTCTACCATTCGACGCCGCTGCCATCGCCGCTGGGCAAGACCGCGACCACCAACCTGATCCAGGTGCACTCCGACGAACGCGGCAGCATCGACTACAACCACGCCACCGGCACCGCGGAGATCAACTACCCGTTCCCGGAGGGCAACCTGCTCGACCGGCGCGGCGCGGCCTTCGCCCAGCACTTCTGGCAGAAGGCCGAGGTCCGGCACGGGCGCCCGGCCAGCGGCATCCCGGTGTACTCGCGGGCGGTCGGGTTCGGGTCGTCGAGCACGTACCACGGGCTCGGCGGCGTGGTGATGAACCGCGCGGCCAGGTACGACGGGGCCGTCCACGGGTACGACAACCTGTACGTAGTGGACGGCTCCTTCGCCCCCGGAGCGGTGGGTCTGGTGAATCCGGCGCTGACCATCACCGCGCTGGCTGAACGCACGATGGCGCGGTTCCTGGGCAGTCGCTGATCGTCGTCGTGCAGGGGTGACTCTCTGCTGTTGGAGACAGACCCAGCACTCGGCTACATCCCCAGCACTCGCGAACGCTGGGTTTGCGGCCGAACGCTGGGATTGCGGCCGAACGCTGGGATTGCGACCGAGCGCTGGGTTTATGGGGGAGCCTGCACCCAGCGCGGCGGAACCCGCACGCCTCGCGCCGCCAGGTGACGCGCCAGCCTCGGTAGCATCGTCTGCTCCTGCAGATCGGCCCACACAGCACGGACGACGTCGAGCCCGAGTTCCCGCAAGCCGTCCTCCCGGAGCTTCTCCGCGATGAGCACAGCCGACGGCGTCTGCCCCGTTCCGAGGTAGGTGCCGCCGTACTTGACCAGACCGTCGAACTCCAGCACCACTTTGCCGTCGATGTCGAAGTCCACCTCGGCCGTGCGTCCGTTGTTCAGGCGGTAGACCCGCTGCAGCACCGGCACGGGGAACCTCGCGTCGATCATCTGGGCCCGGCACCACGATTCACCCGGGTTGGCGGCGCCTGCGTCGGCATGCTCTAGTGCCCGCCTCGCAGTACCGACCCCCTTGCGGGGAGCTTTGAGACGTTGTCGGAGGTCGTCTGCGTCGATCCCCTGACGCAGCGCCGAATCCAGGACGGCGAGCGCTCGAGGGAAGTCGGTGGTGAGCGCGACATCGACCGCTGTGCGGGCCAGACCGGTGACTCGCACACCGTCGATCACCACGACGTCGTCTGCCGCGACGGGCCCCGCATGCACCACGACCAGGCGATTCTTCGCGTATCCCGTGTCGTCGTCACCGGTCAGATGAACGGCTCTGCGATGCGGATGCAAAACCGCGAGCCCGTGCAGCGCCGCCGCCGACTCGTGACTCAGCAGGCGACTGCCGGAGGCCGCCACGGCGATGCACCGGTAGCGATACTTCAGCCCGCTCCGCTGATGCTCTGGCTGACCTTTGAGCTGGGCGGCGTCGACGTAGGTTCCCCGCCCCACCGAGACCAGTTCGCCCGCCCGGACCGCCGCGTCGAACGTCCGGGCGGGGACCCCGGCGCTCAGCACCGCCTTCCTCCGGAGCAAGCCGTGATCGTCGTACGTCCACATGCGTATTGGACGCGCGCAGTCAGCGGCCGGTTCCCTGCCGGGCGTCCCGGCGTGTCGGGCATTGGGTGGGTACAGGCCCAGCACTCAGCTACAGACCCAGCGTTGGGCTACAAACCCAGCATTCGCGACTGCTGCGTCTGTAGTCGGGCGCTGGGTTTGTAGTCGGGCTCGTAGGGTGGAGGGCAGGAGGCAGGTATGGGATACCGGCTGGTCGCCGACGTCGCGATGGGGCTGCACTTCGCGTTCCTCGCCTACCTGGTGGTGGGCGGATTCCTCGCCTGGCGGTGGCGGCGGACCATCTGGCTGCACCTGGCCGTCGCGGTGTGGGGTGTCGGCAGCGTAGTCATCGGGTACGACTGCCCACTCACCCACGCCGAGAACTGGGGCCGTGAACACGCCGGCGACCAGACACTACCTTCGACCGGATTCATCGACCACTACCTCACCGGCGTCGTCTACCCGCAGGACAACCTGGTGGCGGTTCAGGCCGCCGTCGCCGTGATCGTGGTGATCTCGTGGATCGGCTACCTCGTCACGGGCCGCTCGCGAAGAGCACCCGGATGCGCGATACCCCCGCCTCCAGAAGGGAAGCGGGGGTCCCAGACGACTGAGTAGCGCCAGCACCGGGCCTCGCCGATCGAGTGGAGTCGCGATCACGGGGGCCATGCCTTCGACACGCTCGCTCACTTCGTTCGCTGAGCGGCTCAGGCGGCGCGAGGGGTTCACCGAGCGGATTGGGCGGCGGATGCGCGGAACCCCCGCTTCCAGCGAAGGAAGCGGGGGTTCCGGGTCGGCTCGGACTAGCGGTAGTCGCCGCCGTAGTCGAAATCGTCCAGCGGCACCGCGGCACCGGAGGGGGCACCGAAGGTGCCGTCCGGGCTGTAGTAGGTGTCGTCGTACGTCGGGAGAGCATAGGCGGCCGCGCGGGCCTCCTCGGTCGGCTCCACCTGGATGTTCCGGTAACGGTTGATGCCCGTACCGGCCGGGATGAGCTTACCGATGATCACGTTCTCCTTGAGGCCCACCAGCTTGTCGCTGCGGCTGTTGATGGCCGCATCGGTCAGGACACGCGTGGTCTCCTGGAACGACGCCGCCGACAGCCACGAGTCGGTGGCCAGCGAGGCCTTGGTGATACCCATGAGCACCGGACGACCCGAAGCCGGCTCGCCGCCCTCGGTGACCACCTGACGGTTGGCCGCCTCGAACTCGGCGCGCTCGGTGAGCGAACCGGGCAGGAACTCGGTGGCACCGGAGTCGATGATGGTCACGCGACGCAGCATCTGGCGCACGATGGTCTCGATGTGCTTGTCGTGGATCGACACACCCTGACGGCGGTAGACCTCCTGCACCTCGTTGACCAGGTGGACCTGAACCTGACGCGGGCCCATCACGCGGAGCACCTCGTGCGGGTCGGCCGGGCCGACCATGAGCTGCTCGCCCACCTCGACGTGGTCGCCGTCGGCCAGCGGGCGCTCGCTGCCGTCCGGCTGGACGACCGGGGCGAGACGCTGACGCTTGGACAGCTTGTCGTAGACCTGCTCCTCGGATCCGTCGTCCGGGACGATCGTGATCTTGTAGAAGCGCTCGCCCTCTTCCAGGCGGATGCGGCCGGACACCTCGGCGATGGGGGCCTTGCCCTTGGGCACGCGGGCCTCGAAGAGCTCGGTGACGCGGGGCAGACCACCGGTGATGTCGTCGCCGACACCGCCCTGGTGGAACGTACGCATGGTCAGCTGCGTGCCGGGCTCACCGATCGACTGCGCGGCGATGATGCCCACGGCCTCGCCGATGTCGACCAGCTTGCCGGTGGCCATCGAGCGGCCGTAGCACATGGCGCAGACGCCGGTGCCGGTGCCGCAGGTGAGGACCGAACGGACCTTGACCTCGGTGATGCCGGCGCCGAGCAGCTTCTCGATCGCCGGATCGCCCAGGTCGTGACCGCGCTCGACGACGACGTTGCCGTCGGCGTCGACCGCGTCGGCGGCCAGGGTGCGGGCGTAGGCCGAGGTCTCCACGTGCTGATCGCGGACCAGCTCGCGCTCCCCGGTGACCGGGTTCTCGTGCCATGCGGCGATCTGCACGACGATGCCGCGGTCGACGCCGCAGTCCGTCTCGCGCACGATGACGTCCTGGCTGACGTCCACCAGACGACGGGTCAGGTAACCCGAGTCGGCGGTACGCAGCGCGGTGTCGGCCAGACCCTTGCGGGCGCCGTGCGTGTTGATGAAGTACTCGGCGACGGTCAGGCCCTCACGGAACGAGGACTTGATCGGACGCGGGATGAACTCACCCTTCGGGTTGGTCACCAGACCCTTCATGCCCGACAGGTTGCGGACCTGGGTCATATTGCCCGTGGCCCCCGACTTCGGGATCATCGTGATCGGGTTGTCGTCCGGGTAGTACTCCTCCAGCGCCTTACCGACTTCCTCGGTGGCTTCCTTCCAGAGCTCGACCAGAGCGTCGCGACGCTCCTCCTTGGTGAGACCGCCGTGCTGGTACTTGCGCTCCAGCTTGTCAGCCTGGCCCTCGTAGCGGTCGAGGATCTCCTTCTTGGCCGGCGGCACCAGCACGTCGGACATGGCCACCGTGACGCCCGAACGGGTCGCCCAGTAGAAGCCCACGTCCTTGAGCTTGTCGACGGTCTGCGCGACGACGATCATCGGGTAGCGCTCGGCCAGATCGTTGATGATCACAGCCTGACGCTTCTTCGGCATCTGATCGTTGACGAACGGGTAGTCCGGCGGCAGCAGCTCGTTGAACAGCACCCGACCCAGGGTGGTGTGCAGCTCCCAGGCCTGGCCCTTGCGCCACTTGCCGTCGAACTCGGCCTCTTCGATGTCGGCCGGCGGACGCAGGTCGGTCAGACGCACCTTGATCGGGGCCTGCACGCTCAGCGCACCGCGGTCGACGGCCATGATGGCCTCGGCCGGGCTCGAGTAGACGCCGCGCTCGATGTCATCCTTCTCCGCCGGACGGTAGGCGCCGATGGCGTCGTCCTTCTCGGTGGTCAGGTAGTACAGACCGGTCACCATGTCCAGGCGGGGCATGGCCAGCGGGCGACCCGAGGCCGGCGACAGGATGTTGTTCGAGGACAGCATCAGGATGCGGGCCTCGGCCTGCGCCTCCGCGCTCAGCGGCAGGTGCACGGCCATCTGGTCACCGTCGAAGTCGGCGTTGAAGGCCTCACACACCAGCGGGTGGAGCTGAATGGCCTTGCCCTCCACCAGCTGCGGCTCGAAGGCCTGGATGCCCAGACGGTGCAGCGTGGGTGCACGGTTCAGCAGCACCGGGTGCTCGGCGATGACCTCTTCGAGGACGTCCCACACCTGCGGACGCTGACGCTCCACCATGCGCTTGGCCGACTTGATGTTCTGGGCCTGGTTCAGGTCGACCAGACGCTTCATCACGAACGGCTTGAACAGCTCCAGCGCCATCAGCTTGGGCAGACCGCACTGGTGCAGCTGCAGCTGCGGGCCGACGACGATGACGCTACGGCCCGAGTAGTCGACGCGCTTGCCCAGCAGGTTCTGGCGGAACCGGCCCTGCTTGCCCTTCAGCAGATCGCTCAGCGACTTCAGCGGCCGGTTGCCCGGGCCGTTGACCGGACGTCCACGACGGCCGTTGTCGAAGAGCGCGTCCACCGACTCCTGCAGCATCCGCTTCTCGTTGTTGACGATGATCTCGGGCGCACCGAGGTCGATCAGTCGCTTGAGGCGGTTGTTGCGGTTGATGACGCGGCGGTACAGATCGTTCAGGTCGCTGGTGGCGAAACGGCCACCGTCGAGCTGAACCATCGGACGCAGCTCCGGCGGGATCACCGGCACGGCGTCGAGCACCATGGCGCGCGGGCTGTTCCCGGACTGCTGGAACGCCGCCACCACCTTCAGGCGCTTGAGCGCACGCAGCTTCTTCTGGCCCTTGCCGCTGCGGATGGTCTCGCGCAGCGACTCGGCCTCGGCGTCGATGTCGAAGTTCTCGAGGAGCTTCTTGATCGCCTCGGCACCCATGGAGCCGCTGAAGTACTCGCCGAAGCGGTCTTCCAGTTCGCGGTACAGCTTCTCGTCGACGATCAGCTCGCCGGGGGTCAGCTTGGTGAACTTGTCCCAGATCTCGTCCAGGGCCTCCACCTCGCGGCCGGCGTGATCGCGCATCCGCTTGAGCTCGCGCTCAGCGCCGTCGCGCACCTTCCGCTTGGCATCGGCCTTGGCGCCCTCGGCCTCGAGCTCGGCCAGGTCGGCCTCGAGCTTGCTCTGGCGCTCGGCCAGGGCCACCTCGAGGTCGTCCATGATGGCCTTGCGCTCCACCACGATCTCGGCCTCACGGGTCGAGAGCTCGGCGTGCCGCAGCTCGTCGTCCACCGAGGTGATCACCCAGGCGGCGAAGTAGATGATCTTCTCGAGATCCTTCGGCGCCAGGTCGAGCAGGTAGCCCAGCCGGCTGGGCACACCCTTGAAGTACCAGATGTGGGTGACCGGAGCAGCCAGCTCGATGTGGCCCATGCGCTCACGGCGCACCTTGGCCTTGGTCACCTCGACACCGCAGCGCTCGCAGATGATGCCCTTGAAGCGCACGCGCTTGTACTTGCCGCAGTAGCACTCCCAGTCGCGAGTCGGTCCGAAGATCTTCTCGCAGAAGAGTCCGTCCTTCTCCGGCTTCAGGGTGCGGTAGTTGATGGTCTCCGGCTTCTTGACCTCGCCGTACGACCAGTTGTGGATGTCATCGGCCGTGGCCAGGCCGATCTTCAGTTCGTCGAAAAAGTTGACGTCGAGCACTTGTCGCCTTTCAGTAGCTCTGCTGTCTAACTAAGGATGTGGTCGTCAGTTGGCGAGGTCGTCGATCGTCGCGCTCTCGTTGCGCGACAGATTGATACCCAGGTTCGCCGCGGCGCGCTCGAGGTCCTCGTCATCGGTGTCGGCCATCTCGATGGCGGCACCGTCGGACGACAGCACCTCCACGTTCAGGCACAGGGACTGGAGCTCCTTGAGGAGCACCTTGAACGACTCCGGGATACCCGGTTCCGGAATGTTCTCGCCCTTGACGATGGCTTCGTAGACCTTCACGCGGCCGACGACGTCGTCCGACTTGATGGTCAGGAGCTCCTGCAGCGTGTACGCCGCGCCGTAGGCCTGCATTGCCCAGCACTCCATCTCACCGAATCGCTGACCACCGAACTGCGCCTTACCACCGAGCGGCTGCTGGGTGATCATCGAGTACGGGCCGGTCGAACGCGCGTGGATCTTGTCGTCGACCAGGTGGTGCAGCTTGATGATGTACATGTAGCCCACGGCCACCGGGTACGGGAACGGCTCACCGGAGCGGCCGTCGAACAGCACGGCCTTGCCGTCGGCGTTGACCATGACCTCACCGTCGCGGTTCGGCAGGGTCGACGCCAGCAGACCGGCGAGCTCCTCGTCGCGGGCACCGTCGAACACCGGGGTGGCGGTGTTGGTGTCGGGCTCCACCGAGTACAGCTCCTCCGGCAGGCGCTCGGCCCAATCCGGCACGCCCGCGGCGACGTCGATGTTCCAGCCGGCCTTCGCGACCCACCCCAGGTGGGTTTCGAGGATCTGGCCGATGTTCATACGACGCGGCACACCGTGGGTGTTCAGGATGATGTCGACCGGGGTGCCGTCGGGCAGGAACGGCATGTCCTCCTGCGGGAGGATCTTGCCGATGACGCCCTTGTTGCCGTGGCGGCCGGCCAGCTTGTCGCCGTCCTGGATCTTGCGCTTCTGCGCGACGTAGACGCGCACCAGCTCGTTGACACCGGGGGCCAGATCGTCGTCGTCGTCGCGCGAGAACACGCGGACGCCGATCACCTTGCCGGTCTCACCGTGCGGCACCTTCAGGGAGGTGTCGCGGACCTCGCGGGCCTTCTCACCGAAGATCGCGCGGAGCAGACGCTCCTCCGGGGTCAGCTCGGTCTCGCCCTTGGGCGTCACCTTGCCGACCAGGACGTCGCCGTCGCGGACCTCGGCGCCGATACGGACGATGCCGCGCTCGTCGAGATCGGCGAGCACCTCGTCGGAGACGTTCGGGATGTCCCGGGTGATCTCCTCGGCGCCCAGCTTGGTGTCGCGGGCATCGATCTCGTACTCCTCGATGTGAATCGAGGTGAGGGTGTCCTCCTCCACGAGCCGCTGGCTCAGGATGATGGCGTCCTCGTAGTTGTGGCCCTCCCACGGCATGATCGCCACGAGCAGGTTCTTGCCCAGGGCCATCTCACCGGAGTCGGTGCAGGGGCCGTCGGCCAGGACCTGACCGGCCTCCACCCGCTGTCCCTCGTCCACGATCGGGACCTGGTTGGCGCAGGTGCCGTGGTTGGAACGCTCGAACTTGCGCAGACGGTAGCTCTGGCGGCTGCCGTCGTCGGCCATCACGGTGATGAAGTCGGCCGAGACCTCCTCCACCACGCCGGAATCGGCGTTGACGATCACGTCGCCGGCGTCGACGGCGGCACGCAGTTCCATGCCGGTGCCGACCAGCGGGGACTCGCTGCGGACCAGCGGCACCGCCTGACGCTGCATGTTGGCACCCATCAGGGCGCGGTTGGCGTCGTCGTGCTCCAGGAACGGAATCATCGCGGTCGCGACCGACACCATCTGGCGCGGCGAGACGTCGAGGTACTCCACCTGTGAGGCCGGGACGAACTCCACCTCGGCGCCCTTGATACGCACCAGGACGCGGTCGTCGGTGATGGTGCCGTCGGCGTCGTAGGAGGTGTTGGCCTGACCGATCAGGTAACGGTCCTCCTCGTCGGCGGTCATGTACTTGATCTCGTCGGTCACGACACCGTCGACCACCTTGCGGTACGGGGTCTCGATGAAGCCGAACGGGTTCACCCGCGCGTACACCGAGAGCGAACCGATCAGGCCGATGTTCGGGCCTTCCGGGGTCTCGATGGGGCACATGCGGCCGTAGTGCGAGGGGTGCACGTCGCGGACCTCGAGGCCGGCGCGCTCACGGCTCAGACCACCCGGGCCCAGCGCCGACAGGCGGCGCTTGTGGGTCAGACCCGACAGCGGGTTGTTCTGGTCCATGAACTGCGACAGCTGACTGGTCCCGAAGAACTCCTTGATCGCGGCCACGACGGGCCGGATGTTGATCAGGGTCTGCGGGGTGATGGCCTCGGCGTCCTGAGTGGTCATCCGCTCGCGGACGACGCGCTCCATGCGGGACAGGCCCAGCCGGATCTGATTCTGGATCAGTTCGCCGACGGTGCGCAGGCGACGGTTGCCGAAGTGGTCGATGTCGTCGACCTCGACGGGCACCTCGACGCCGCCGGGGCCGGTCATCATCGGCACGGTCGCGGCGTTCGGGTCGGACTCGTGCAGACGCACCAGGTACTCGACGGTGGTGACGATGTCCTCGCGGGTCAGCACCGAGTCGCCGTTCATCGGGTTGTCGGTGAGGCCCAGCTTCTTGTTGATCTTGTAGCGGCCGACACGCGCCAGGTCGTAGCGCTTCTCCTTGAAGAACATGTTCTCCAGGAGGCTCTCGGCGGACTCCTTGGTCGGCGGCTCGCCCGGACGCAGCTTGCGGTAGACCTCCAGCAGGGCTTCGTCCTGGTTGGTGGTGTGGTCCTTCTCCAGCGTCGACATCATGATCTCGGAGAAGCCGAAACGCTCGGCGATCTCTTCGCGGGTGACGCCCAGCGCCTGCAGCAGCACGGTGACCGGCTGGCGGCGCTTGCGGTCGATGCGGACGCCGACGGTGTCGCGCTTGTCGATGTCGAACTCGAGCCAGGCACCGCGGCTCGGGATCACCTTGACCGCGTGCAGGGTCTTCTCGGTGGTCTTGTCGATGTCCTTGTCGAAGTACACGCCCGGGCTGCGGACGAGCTGGCTGACGACGACGCGTTCGGTACCGTTGATGATGAAGCTGCCCTTGTCGGTCATCATCGGGAACTCGCCCATGAAGACCGTCTGCGACTTGATCTCGCCGGTGTTGTTGTTGATGAACTCGGCCGTGACGAACAGCGGCGCCGAGTAGGTCATGTCCTTGTCCTTGCACTCGTCGATCGAGGCCTTGACCTCGTCGAAGTGCGGCTCGGAGAACGACAGGGACATCGAGGACGAGAAGTCCTCGATCGGCGAGAGCTCGCGGAGGACATCCTCGAGTCCGCCGACCGGGTTGTCCTCACCCCGGGCGATCGCCTTCGCGCGCCACTCGGGCGCACCGATCAGCCACTCGAACGAGTCCAACTGCAGATCCAGGAGACCCGGAACTTCCAGCGGCTCGTCGATCTTGGCGAAAGAGACACGGCGCGGAGCTCCAGGGATGCTGCCGGTCGAGGTGGTTGAGGTGGACTGGCGGTCGAGTGCCAAGATGCGTCCTTCCAACACGAAATGTTCACTGTGTGGCATATAGCCATTGGCCTTGGGGCCGCTTGCGTGGTCTTCAATCCTGATGACCTGCGGTTTTCCCAAGGCGAACACAGGTGTGTTCGGTTGGTATTTCCGATCAGTGGACAGGGTGCAGCCAGCGCAACGTCCTACTGTATCAGAATTCGGGCAGGGTGTGTCAACCCCGTCGGAGCGACGGTCCGGCGCGGTGAACCCGGCGTGGCTGCCCAGACGGCTCCCGGACGCGGGTGCCATGAGTTCTCGCTGGGAACAGCGTGTACCGCCGAGGCCGTCACGTCAAGCAAAACGCGCTGATTGGCGTGGAAAACCGAGATATTCACCTCGGCGGTGCCCGCGCAGGTCAGTCGACGTCGCCGACTTCGCTGATCAGCCAGTCGCCGTTCTCCTTGACCATGGTGTACTGCAGTCGCGGGGTCACGTTCTCCACGGCCTGGCCGTCGCTGTTGACGCTGATGATCAGCGTCGCGAGGAGCACGGCGCGGTCGCCGGTCAGCGACGAGACGCCCACGGTGTCGACGTGGCAGTCCGAATCGGCCTTGGCCTGCACGATGATCTTGCGGTTGGTCTCGGCGGTCTTCTCGAAGTCGGTCTTGGCGGTCCCGGTCAGCGACGCGGCGGCGTGTCCGACCGACTCCTGGAGCTTCTGCCAGTCGTAGCTGAACGGCCGGCAGGCCTTGTCCGACAGCTGCGACATCACTTCACTGGTCTCGCCGCTGTTGACGAAGGCGCGGTTCTCGGTGCCGCTGACACCCGGGTGCCAGGCGAAGAGGGCTGCGATGCCGCCGATGATCGCGGCGATCAGCCAGAACGTGATCGCCAGGGACATCGACTCCCGACTGGAGCGGTGCCGGCCCACCGGAGCGGGGACGGCGGCGGACGGGGGCGACGACGAGGCACGGACACCCGACAGGTCGACGGCTTCTTCGCGCGGGCGCACCCGGGAGGTCTGACCGCGGGCGGCGCGGATCTTCTCGGTGGCCGCGGCGACGCCGGACAGGTCGATCGGGGTCTCGACGATCCGGCGGGTGCTCGCCGCCGCGTCCCCGGCTGCGGACTCGTCGGCGGCGGACGTGTCGGCGGCGGGCTCGTCGGGATCGGTACCGGGCTGCTCGGGGTTCTTGTCGTCGCTCATCAGCGGCCGCCTTCCTGCGTGCCGTCGGTGTAGCGGATGCCGCTGAGCGCGACGATCTTGTCCGCCTTGCGCATGCCGTCGGCCTCGACGACGGTCACCAGGAACTCCATCGGCACCGATTCGCCGGGATCGTCGCCCTCCCCCTTGGCGGTGGAGGTGGAGAACACCAGCACGGTGGCCTTGTTCTCGTCCACGTTCACCTCGGTGGCCGCCGCGCGGCGGATCACCGCGGTCAGCTCCGCGGTCTGCGACCGCTGGCCGTCGGCGATCTCCTGCTTCAGCTGGGTGACGGTGCCGTCCTGGGTCTGCTCGAGGGCCTCACCGGTGAGCGAGGACTGCAGCCGCTTCTCCCAGCCGTCGATGTCGTTGACGTCGATGTTGGTGACGTTGAGGATCGCCTGCTCGGCGGCGTCGATCGACTGGTTGCGGATCTTGGCGGCCTTGCTGTTCTCTACCACGTACGCGCTGACGCCGGTGTAGCCGAACCAGCCGAGGCAGGCGACGGCGCCGGCCAGGGCGGCGACGCCGGTGGCCAGGGCGAGCGAGGCCGCCCAGTGCCGGTCACCGCTGTCGGAGTCCCCGGACTTCTTGCGGGGGCGGTCGAATGCCGCCTGGGCCTCGGCAACTTTGCGCTGGGCGCGCAGCTGCTTCCTCGAGAGCTTCTCGGTGGTCTCGACTTCGCTCGACCCGCGAGGGGTGTCGCTCGACTCGTCAGGGGTGTTGCTCGACCCGTCAGGGGTGTCGCTCGACCCGTTGTGGTCGTCTCGCTCAGAACTCATTGGGCGCCACTGTATCTACTCGCGGCCGCTCACCTCAATCAGCGGCCTTGCCGCGGCTCTCCCCCGGGCAGCTCGCCCGGGGGAGAATCCGTCAGCTCTTGTACTTGGTCGGGTGCACGCCCTGGAGCCACGCGAGCTGCATCGCCAGCGGGTTCAGGTTGAGCTTGTCCGGGTCCTTCTTGGGGGTGTTGTCCCACGGCTGTGCGATCTCCGGGTTCGCCAGCGCCGCACGATTGGCCGACCGCACACCGGTCGGGTTGCCCACGGCCACCTCGCAGTTGGCGTCCTTGTTGAACGGGAAATCGTCGTAGGTGATGTCGAAGTCCGGGTTCCGCCGCTTCATCTCGGCGATGAGCGCGTCGGTGCTCTCGTAACCCACGGTGCACGACGGCGGGTTGTTGGTCTCGAGCACGATGCCGAAGTGGATCTGGCCGTCCCCCGGGGCGGGCGAATGGCTGCCGGCCGACAGCGCCGACAACATCGCGAAGGTGGCCCCGGTGGCGAAGCTCGCCGGCTCGATGGTGTGCACGGTCTCGCCCAGCTGATGGATCAGCGTGGTCGCGTCGTCGCCGTGCTTCTGCAGGAACGACGACAGCTCCGTGGCCGTCATGGGCGCGTTGGTGAGGATCCGGCGCACGTCCGGGTCCGACGACGCCAGCTGTGCGGTGACCAGCTCCAGGCCCTTGGACCAGGCCAGGATCTGATCGGACTGCTCGGCCTGCGTGCCCAGCACCACATTCGAGTTCTGGATCAGCGAGATGGTCTCGCCGAGGTTGTCGTGCCCGGTCTCGGCCAGATTCATCAGCGCGTCGACCAGCCGGTTCATGTTGTCGGCCTGGCCGTCGAAGGCCTTGCCCAACTCGGTGACCACCGTGGTGAGGTCGTCGACCGGCACCGACTCGGTGAGGCTGATGGTGTCGCTCATGACGTCCTGCAGCTTCGGCGGCAGCTCGTACTCGGTGATCACCGAGTTCTTCTCGAGGTACGGGCCGTTGCCGCTCGGCGGCTGCAGGTCGATGAACTGCTCACCGATGGCCGAGCGGTTGGCCACCACGGCCACGGCCGAGGCGGGCACCTTCGGCGCGCGCGAGTCCATCAGCAACTCCACGTCGACGCCAGACTCGGTGAGCTCCATGTTGCCGACGCGGCCCACTGGGACGCCCCGGTAGGTCACCTGGGCGTTGCTGAAGATGCCGCCGCTGGTCTCGCCCATCCGCACGGTCACCGGGTACTGCCCGATGCCGACCAGCTTGTCCAGGCGGGCGTAGGTGGCACCGACGTAGACGATCGCCAGCACGCCGACCACGGCGAAGACCACCAGCTGGATCTTGACGAGCTTACTGAGCATCGGAGCCTCCCAGCAGTGCGATCGGACCGTCGAGGAATCCGATGTCGTCGGACGCCGGGTTCACGCCGTACTGGTTGCCGGTCGAGGAGGCCGGCTTCTTGGTGCTCGACGGCGTCGACTTCTTGGTCGACGTCGACGAGGGCCGCTTCTTGGTGGTCGGGTTCATCGGATACGTGCCACCCGACGGCGGGGTGTTGGGCCCCGGCCGCGAATTCGGCGCGGGCGGCAGCAGCGAGATGGTGGGCCAGCCCCACCGCGGGCCGTTGCCGTTGACGTACGGGTTGTTCTTGTTCACCTTCGGCGGGTTGACGCTCGGCGGCGAGTACTTCGGCGTCCCCTGGCCCACACCCAGCGCCTCCAGCTGATTCAGCAGCCGCAGGTCGACGGTCATGAACAGGTTGGTCGAGTCGCCGTGCACGGCGGGCAGGATGTCGTCGGGGAACGGATGCGTCAGCATCAGCGGCGCCGCAGTGATCAGGTCGTCCGATGCCTTGGCCAGCTGCGTCAGGATCGGGCTCAGCGCCTTGAGGTCGTTGATGATGGCCTTGTGCGCCTTGCCCAGGACGTCGGTACCGGCCTGGCCGAGCTCGTCGAGCTTGGTCAGCAGGTCCACCAGCTGCGGCCGCTGTTCCTCCAGGACCGCGATGCCTGCGGGCAGTTCCTGCAGGACGCGTTCGATCTGCTGGGTCTGGTTCGCGGCGCGCTCGGAGAGCGCGGCGACACCGTCGACCGCCTTCACGATGTTGTCGCGCTGCTCGTTGAGGCCGTCGATCAGCTTCTCGGCGTTGATCAGCAACTCGCGTGTCTGCTTGCTGCCCTCGGTGCCGCCCATCGACTCGTTGAGCGCGGTGATGATCGGCTCGAGCTGGTTGATGCCGCCGCCGTTCAGCAGCAGCGACAGCGCCCCCAGAAGCTCCTCGATGTCGGTGGTGGTCTTGGTCCGCGAGGTGGGGATCGGCACGCTCGAGTTCTGGCGCGGATCGCCCTGGGAGTCCTCGGGCTCGCTGAGCGCCACGAACTTCTCACCGAGCAGGTTGGTCTGCTGGACCGCGGCGTTCGCCTGATCGGACAGGTTCACCGTGTTCTGCACCTTCACGTGCACCAGGGCGTTCCACGAGTCGCCCGGAACCTCGATCTTGGTGACCCGGCCGACCGGGATGCCGTCCATCTTCACCACGGACTGCGGGACCAGGTCGAGGATGTTCTCGAACTCGATCTTGTACTCGCGCGGGTTGTCACCCAGGCTCACGCCACCGGGCAGCGGCATCTCCTGAACGTTGAGACCGCAGCCGGAGGCGCCGACGATCACCGCGGTCATCGCGACGCCGACACCGGCCGCCTTCAGGCGGGCCGACTTACCGAACCACATCAGTTGCCTCCCGGAAGAGCCGGATCGGGAATGCCGGGAACCGCACCCGGAGTCGGCATCCGCTGCAGCTTGTTGCCGCTCATGATGCCGAACGGGAGGATCGGCAGCATGGGCTCGAGCACCCCGTCGGTGATCTGCTCGCCCAGCTCCAGGCAGTGGTCCACCAGCGGCGACATCTTCTTGGAGAAGTCCTTCGCCAGCGGATTGCCCGGCAGCAGCTTGCCCAGGTCGAGCAACTTGCACTGCGCGGCGATCGGATCCTGCAGATCCGGGATGTTGACGCGCATGGCCACCACGCCCGCCTCGGCGTCGTAGGCGTTGATCAGGTTGCTGATCGTCACCGGCAGCACCGTGAAGATCTCCAGCAGGTCTTCGCGGTTGTCGAGCAGCGCCTGACCGGTCGGCTGCAGATCGCGGATCGCCTGCCCCAGCTTGGCCTCGTTCTCGGAGAGGAAGCCGGCCACGTCGCCCAGCGCGTACGACAACGTGCTCAGCGCCTTGCCCAACTGGTTGCGTTCGGACGCCAGGAAGGTGTTGAACGAGGCCATCTGCTTGTTGAACTGCCGGACCTGCTGGTCGTTCTCCTTCAGGGCCCCGACGAAGACGTCCAGGTTCTGAATGGTCCCGGCGAGGTCTCCGCGCGAATTCGACAGCGTGCTGGCCGCCTTGGACAGGTTGGTGATCGCCGCGCCCAGCTTCTCGCCGTTGCCGTCGAGGGCCTCGGCTCCGGCGGTGACGAAGTCGCTCAGCGCGCCCTTCTGGTTGACGCCGTCCTTGCCCGGTCCGAGCGACTTGGACAGCTTCTGCAGGTTCTCGTAGATCGCGTCGATCTCGACCGGCACCGCGGTGCGGTCGAGGCCGAGGGTGACGTCGGAGCCCGCGGTGGGGCCGCCCGAGTACGCCGGGATCAACTGCACGTAGCGGTCGGCCACCAGGGACGGGATCATCTGTACGGCCTGCACGTCGGCGGGCAGCTCGACGCCGTTCTCCACCCGCATCTCCACCTGGGCGGTGTCGCCGGTCGGGGTCACCTTGGTGACCTTGCCGACGTTCACGCCGAGGATCCGCACGTTGCTGCCCTCGTAGATGCCGACGGCGCTGGGGAAGGTGGCCTTGACCTTGGTGGAGGTCACCAGGCCCCAGGCCCACCAGCCGATGATGCCGGCGATCAGCGCCACGACCACCACGAGGGCGGTGATCGCGATGTTCTTCGCGTTGAAGAACTTGGTGTCGTTGGCAGTGGTATCCGGAGTCGCCATCAGCCGCCACTCTCCGTTCCGCCGTTATTGAGGTTCTTCTGCATGTTCGGGGGCCGGTGCGTGTTCTGCGCCGGGAGCGCCGGCGGCAGCAGGTTGGTCACCACGGACTCGAACCAGCGGCCGTTGCCCAGCACGTTGGCGTACAGCCGGTAGAACGGCGCCATGTTCTGGATGCTGCTGCGCAGGTTGCCGTTCTGCTCGGTCAGCAGGTCGGTGACGCCCTTGAGCGAGTCGAGCACCGGGCCGATCTGGGCCTCGTTGTCGCGCACGATCCCGGTCAGCGCCCGGCTGAGGCTCTCGGTGCTGGCCAGCAGCGTCGAGATGGCCTTCTGCCGGTTGTTGAGTTCCTCCAGCAGCACGCCGGCACCGGCGATCAGCCGGGTGAACTCCTCGTTCCGGTCGGCCAGGATCTTGGTGGAGTCCCGGGTCGCCCGCAGCAGACGACGCACTTCGGCGTCTCGGCTGGCGATGGTCTTCGACAGCCGCGAGATGCCCTCGAGGGACGGCCCGATGTCGTCGGCGGAGGCGGTGAACACGTCGGACAGCTCGCCGAGCGCCTTGGCCACCTGATCGGTGTCGACGTTCTCGATCTGATCGGTCGCGTCGGAGAAGGCCTCGATGACGTCGTACGGCGCCACCGTGTCGGTGAGCACCACGCGCGGATCGGCGATCTCGCTGCCCATCGGGTTCAGGGCGATGTACTTCTGCCCCAGCACCGTCTTGATCTGGATGGTCGCCTGGGTCCGGTCGCCGATCCAGGTGTTCGACACCCGCATCTTCATCAGCACCCGGTCGCCGTCCAGGCTCACATCGGTCACCTCACCGACGCGGACGCCGGCCACACGGACCTCGTTGCCCGGCTGCACGCCGGCCGCCTCGGAGAACTGCACCGTGTACTGGGGGCTCGCGCCCACCAACGGCAGATCCTTGAGGTAGAAGGTGGAGATGCTGAGCATCACCATCACCACCAGGCCCAGGATGCCGATGCTGCGTGCGCTGCGCCGGCCGGCGAACCGCCGGGACTTCTTCGGCGGCAGCTTGGTGACGTCGATGTCGTGCGCCGCGGAGGGATTGTTCTGCTCGTCGGCCATGGTCACCCCTCCCCGTTGATCTTGCCGTCAGCCCAGCACCGGGTGGCGGCGCTCGTGTAGAGCACGTGGTTGATGTCGGGCAGCGGGATCAGCGGCTGCGAGAGCAGCGTGGACTTTCCGTTGCCGGCGACGATGTCGATACCGCACAGGTAGAACTGGAACCACGAACCGAAGGTGGCCGAGCGGCCCAGCTTCTCCAGCTTCACCGGCAGGTTCTGCAGGATCTTCTCGACGTCGCCCTCGCGCTCGTTGATCTTGTCCGAGACCTGCTTGAGGCCCGACAGCGACGACTGGATGGACGGTCGCGTCTGACTCAGGATCGAACCGGTCAGCGAGGTCAGGTTGGAGACCGAGCTGATCGCGGACCCGACCGAGCCGCGCTGGGCGGCCAGGCCGACCACCAGCTTCTCGGTGTTGGTCAGCAACTCGGTGAACTGCTCGTCGTTCTTGTTCACCGTGTCCAGCACCTTGGTGAGGTTGGTGATCATCTCGCCGATCACCTCGTCCTTGTCGGCGATGGTGTTGGTGAGTTCGGCAGTCTGCTCGATAAGCGAGCCGATGGTGGCGCCCATGTCGACGCCGTCACCGTTCTGGAAGACGCTGATCACGGTCTCGGCCAGCTTGTTCATGTCGTCCGGGGTGATCTGCTTGAACAGCGGCCGGAAGCCGTTGAACAGTTCGGTCAGATTCACCGCCGGATGGGTGCTGGAGACCTTGCGGTCGGGGTCGTACTGGAAGGTGTACCCCTTGCCCACCGTCTCTGCGGCGTCGCCGGGGCCCTTCTCCAGGGCCACGTAGCGCAGACCGGCCAGGTTGCGGTACCGGATGTAGATCTGGGTGCTCTTGGGCAGCCGGTCGCGGTTGACGTTGAACGCGACCTCGGCGAGGTTGCGGTCGACGATCTCCACCGATTCCACCTGGCCGACGCGCACACCGGCGATCCGGACGTCGTCGCCCGGGTTGAGCATCGCGGCGTCGGAGAAGACCGCCCGGTAGCTGCTGCTGCCCGAGGCGCCCGCGTTGGCGATCAGCAGTCCGAGGACGCTGGTCGCGAGCACCGTGACGATGGCGAAGACGATCAGCTTGATCAGCGGAGCCCACATGCCTCTCACTTGACGTTCACCTCCGCTCCCTGCAGGGCACCCGCGCCGATGTACGTGACCCAGGTGGGCACATCGGCGGGATACTGGCCGCTGTCGGCCCCGTAGATCATCTTCATCTGGTTCTTGTAGTCGCTCGCGGTGCCGGCGTCGGCGGGCATCGCGCTGAACTGCGGCTGCGGCAGGTCCGGCCACTTGGTCGGGCCGGCGTTGCGGCTCGGCGGCTGGTACGAGCCGTCCGGCACGCTACCGCCCGGGTACTGCGGGAACGGTCGGCCGTTGGTGGCCGGCTCGTAGCAGCGGGCGGGCGGATCGGTCCACCACAGGCGCGGCTCGTCCTGGTTGGGCAGGTACCGGCCGCGCGGGTTCACGAACTGCAGGTTCACGTGCACACCGGGGTTCTCGGTGTCCTTGCCGACGATCGGGCCCACCTTCGGGATGATCGTGGCGAAGTTGTTGAACGTGCAGCCGAAGGTCGGCGACTGGCGGGCCAGCTGGACCAGCGCGGTCTCCGAGTCGACGGCCAGGTTCACCAGGTCACGGCGGTTGGTCTTCAGGAACTCGGTGGTGTCCACCGCGGCCACGCCGAGCGTCTGGATCACGGTGCGCAGGTCGCCCTGGCGGTCGACCACCGTCCGGTTGGTGACGCGGAAGTTGTCGAGCGCGTCGATCACGTCCGGCAGCGCCTCGGAGTAGGTCTCCGAGAAGGTGGCCAGACCCTCGAGGGTGCCCTGCAGTTCCGGCATGTTGTCGTTCAGCTCGCCGAAGATGTCGTTCAGCTGAGCGATGGTGACCTTCAGTTCGCTGCCGCGACCGGCCAGCGCCGCGTTGATCGACGTCAGGGTCGCGTTCAGGTCCTCCGGCGGCACGGCCTGCAGGATCGGCAGCAGCGCGTCGAACAGGTCCTCCACCTCGGGGGCGTTGCCGTTCGGATCGGTGTAGATGGTGCCGCCCGAGGCCAGGGTCCCGCCCTGCGCCTGCTTGGGGATCTCGATGGACACGTAGCGCTCACCGAACAGCGTCTTGGGCAGCACGCGGGCGGTGCTGTTGGCCGGCAGTTCGCCCGCCAGCTTCGGATCCAGCGCCAGCGCCACGTCCACCTGGCCGTCGGACTGGACGTTGACCGCGTCGACGGTACCGACCACCACGCCGCGCGCCTTGACGTCCGCCTTCGGCGTCAGCGCGTTGCCGGCGTCGGCGGTGATCAGGTTCACCTTGGTGGTGGTCTCGAAGGTTCCGCGGAAGATCAGCACCGACGTGGCGAGCAGGCCGAGCACGACGACGTAGAAGAGCAGACCCAGGAATCTGCGTTTGACTGTTGCACCCACTGGGCTCCTACCCTCCGACCCTGATCGTCGTGCTGGTACCCCAGATCGCCAGGCCCAGGAAGAAGTCCATCACCGCGATCAGCACCAATGCTGCCCGTACCGCGTGTCCCACGGCCACGCCGACCCCGGCCGGACCGCCCGAGGCGTAGTAGCCGTAGTAGCAGTGGACCAGGATGATCACGAACGCGAACACCAGGACTTTGACGAACGACCATAAGACGTCCGCGGGTGGCAGGAAGAGATTGAAATAGTGGTCGTACGAGCCGGTCGATTGCCCGTTGAAGGCGGTGTTGATCACCCGGGACGCCAGATAGGCGGCCAACAGACCCAGCACGTACAGCGGGATGACGGCGACGAAACCGGCGATCACACGGGTCGACACCAGGAACGGGATCGACGGGACCGCCATCACCTCGAGGGCGTCGATCTCCTCGGAGATGCGCATGGCGCCGAGCTGAGCGGTGAAGCCGCAGCCCACCGTCGCGCTCAGGGCGAGGCCGGCCACCAGCGGTGCCACCTCGCGCGTGTTGACGTAGGCCGACAGGAAGCCGGCGAGTGCTTCCGAACCGATCTGGCTCAGGGCCGCGTAGCCCTGCATGCCGACCACCACGCCGGTGAAGCCGGACATCAGGATCATGACGCCGACGGTGCCGCCGATGACGGCCAGACCGCCGGAGCCGAAGGCCACCTCGGCCAGGATCCGCAGCACCTCGCGCGTGTAATGGACCAGTGTCTTCGGGATCCACGCGAGCGTGCGCCCGTAGAAGGACATCTGCTCGCCGGCGCCGTCGAGCAGCTTCAGCGGCTTGCGCAGCTGCTTCTTGGATTCATAGAGCAGGAATTCGGGCCTGCTCTTGGAAACCGTCACACCACGGGTCACGACTAACCTACCTTCGGCGGGACGATCTGCAGGAACACCGCAGTGATGATCAGGTTGGCGAAGAACAGCAGCAGGAAGGTCACGACGACGGACTGGTTCACCGCTTCGCCGACGCCCTTCGGACCGCCCTTCGGGTTGAGTCCCTTGTAGGCCGCGATGACGCCGGCGATGATGCCGAAGATCGCCGCCTTGAACGTGGAGATGTACAGGTCCGGGAGCTGCGCGAGCGCGCCGAACGAGGCGAGGTAGGCGCCGGGTGTACCACCCTGCACGATCACGTTGAAGAAGTAGCCGCCGGCGATACCGACGACGGCGACCAGGCCGTTGAGCAGCATGGCGACCAGCACCATGGCCAGCACGCGCGGCACCACCAGGCGCTGCACGGGGTTGATGCCGAGGACTTCCATCGCGTCGATCTCTTCACGGATGGTCCGCGACCCCAGGTCGGCGGCGACCGCCGATCCGGCGGCACCGGCCACGAGCAGCGAAGTGACCAGTGGCGATCCCTGCTGCACCACGACCAGCACGCTGGCCGCACCGGTGAACGACTCCGCACCCAGCTGTTTGATCAGCGAGCCGGTCTGCAGCGAGACGATCGCGCCGAACGGGATCGCGATGAGCGCGGTCGGCAGAATCGTGACGCTGGCGATGAACCAGGCCTGCTGGATGAACTCGCGCCACTGAAATGGACGCACGAACAGCTGGCGTGCAACGTCGACGAAGAGCTGAACGATGTTGCCGGTCTGGGACAGTGCCCCGTCGCCGGCCTTCTGGATCCTCGCGACGCCACGCTGGGTGGCACTCGTCATTCTCTAGTGCTCTCCTGCCCGTCTTCGCGCACGACAGCGATCTCTTCGGTGCGATCGTCGACGGCGAAATTCTGGGTCGCGGCCTCGTAGTCCGTGGTGATGGTCTCGGTGGGCCGTTCGATCACCGTGGTGGTCCCCGCCTCGGTGCCGATGACGTCGGTGTGCAGGCCGGGCGTGTGGATCACGCCTTCGGGATAGTTGAAGTCGTGGTTCGACATCGCGACCAGGGTGGCCGAGGTGTCCGGCGACTCCGCGGCGACGCGGTCCTCTTCGGCCATCGAGGCGCGGATGGCGGCCTGCGCGTTCGCGGGGAGGCTGTTGATGATGTTCAGGACGTTCTGCCGGTGACGGATCGCCGCCCGGCGGACCGGCATGTCCGGGTTCGGCTGCACCTGCGGAATGATCTCGCTGAAGTCGTCCTTGGTGCCACCGCCGGAGATACCGGCGGCCTGCATGGCGGCCTCGGCCGCGGCGACGGCCTCGTCCTTCTCCTCGGACATGCCGATCGGACCGAATCGGTCGCCGGACAGGAACTGCTTGACGACGGGCTGCTCCGAGGTCAGGAGCACCTCGCGCGGGCCGTACATCACCAGCTCCTTGCGGAACAGCATGCCGATGTTGTCCGGGATGGTCCGGGCGATGTTGATGTTGTGCGTCACGATCAGGATCGTGGCGTCGATCTCGGCGTTGATGTCGATCAGCAGCTGCGAGATGTAGGCGGTGCGCACCGGGTCCAGACCGGAGTCCGGCTCGTCGCACAGGATGATCTCGGGGTCGAGGACCAGGGCACGGGCCAGCCCGGCGCGCTTGCGCATACCGCCGGAGATCTCGCCGGGGAGCTTGTCCTCGGCGCCGGCCAGACCGACCAGCTCCACCTTGTCCATGACGATGCGGCGGATCTCGTCTTCCTTCTTCTTCGTGTGCTCACGAAGCGGGAAGGCGATGTTGTCGTAGAGGGTCATCGAACCGAAGAGGGCGCCGTCCTGGAACAGGACGCCGAACAGCTTGCGGATCTCGTAGAGTTCCTTGGCCGAGCACTGGGTGATGTCGGTGCCGTCGATCACCACCGAGCCCTGCTCCGGATGGAGCAGACCGATCAGGGTCTTCAGAAAGACCGACTTACCGGTACCCGACGGGCCCAGAAGCGCGTTGACCTCACCGGCCGGCAGCGTGAGCGATACATCGCGCCAGATGTTCTGCGAGCCGAACGACTTGGTCAAGCCCTCGACAGCGACCTCAACTCCCACAGCGTCCCTCCAGACGTTTCCTTAGCACCGAGAAGCAGTCGCTCAGGTTTCCCGACCACCAGTGGAGTCTGACTCCACTCGGTGCCGCCATTAGTGGCTGGGGTCACTCTAACGCAATGAAGCGATGTCCCCTACCCCGACTGAAACGGGGCCCACGATCACGACGGGAGCCGAACTTACCAAGCGGTAACCTCTCGGTGCGCTGAGAATACCCAAAGAATCGGCATGTACCAAAGTGAGACCGGCCTCCATCTGTCGTCCGCCGAGTTGCGCACGTCTCACCTGCACACTTTCCGGGCTCCCTCCCTCGGCGGAGCCCCCCGGACAGCGACGAGGCCCGCAGGGAAACATCCCTGCGGGCCTCGTGCGGACACCTGATCGGTGCGATGTCGCCGCGAGCGGCGACTCATCTCACTTGAGCGAGATGGCGGCGCCGGCCTCTTCGAGCTTGGCCTTGGCAGCCTCGGCGTCTTCCTTGCTGACCTTCTCCAGGAGAGCCTTGGGGGCGCTCTCGACGAGGTCCTTGGCCTCCTTCAGGCCCAGGCCCGAGACGACCTCGCGGACGACCTTGATGACCTGGATCTTCTTGTCGCCGGCCGAGTCGAGCACGACGTCGAACTCGTCCTGCTCGGCAGCGGCCTCGGCGCCACCGGCAGCCGGGGCACCGGCAGCGGCGACGGCGACCGGAGCGGCCGCGGTGACCTCGAAGACCTCTTCGAACTTCTTCACGAAATCGCTGAGCTCCAGCAGGGTCAGTTCCTTGAACTGCTCGATGAGCTCGTCAGCGGTGAGCTTCGCCATGATGGCGTCCTTCCTATAAGTCCCTGTACGGGAGGCCTGCGGTGCAGGCCGGGTCGGTGGTGCGGCCGGTCGCCCGGACGCGGTGGAGATGCGGTCGCGCGAGTGCGCGACCGGCGAGACCTAAGCGGCCTCGCCCTCCTTCTTCTCCTGCAGAGCCGCGGCGAGACGCGCGACCTGCGAGGCGGGCTGGTTGAACAGCCCGGCGGCCTTTGCCAAGTTGCCCTTCATGGCACCGGCGAGCTTGGCCAGGAGGACCTCACGGGTCTCCAGGTCGGCGATGGCCTCAACTTCGGCGATGGACAGCGCGCGGCCGTCCATGTAACCGCCCTTGATGACCAGAGCCTTGTTGTCCTTGGCGAACGTCTTGATCGCCTTGGCGGCCACGACCGGCTCACCCTCGATGAAGGCGATGGCGGTCGGACCCACGAACAGCTCGTCGAGCCCCTCCACGCCTGCCTCAGCGGCAGCACGCTTGACGAGGGTGTTCTTGGCGACGGAGTAAATGGCACCGTCGCCGAGCGAGCGACGGAGCTCACTGATCTGCGGCACGGACAGACCACGGTATTCCGTGATGACCGCGGCGCTGGAACCCTTGAAGTGCTCGACGATCTCAGCGACTGCTTCGACCTTTTCCGGCTTTGCCATACTTCGCCTCCTCTCGTGTCTTCTCCTGACACCCTCGCGGGTGTCGCGACCCAGATCCGCCGGCGCGCGCCGGTGCGGCGATCATCCGGCCGGAAGAACACGAACGCCCCGTGCAGGAGGCACGGGGCGATTTTCTCACCGCGGCGAACCGCGGGCGAAGTCTCCTCGTTCATCCTGCGTGGGCCGCCGAGATGTTCTCGGGCCTTCGATCGGGATCACTCCCGACGACCGACGGTCTCTGGTTGAACTCGATGCACCGGCACAACGTGCGGTGAACCGCGCTCTAGGCTAGCGGGCATGACCGGCGCTGTCGAATCGTCCCCCCAACCCCCCGCCTCCCCGGACGCGGCCCTGCAGCGGGCGGCGGCCGCCGTCGATGCGCTCGCCGAACGCCATCTGCGACGCCTGGGCCACGTGGTGCCCGGCACTCGGATCGGCGTCAGCTCCTGGCCGCCGGTGGGCCGGTTCGGTTCGGCCGCACGCCTGAAGGCGTCCTGGAACTACTGGTGGCAGGCGCATCTGGTGGACGTGCTGGTCGACGCCGCGGTCCTGGGCGACCCCCGGGCGGCCCGCGAAGCGACGGCCCTGGTGCGCGGCATCCGTATCCGCAACATCGGACGGTGGACCAACGAGTACTACGACGACATGGCCTGGCTGGCGCTGGCGCTCGAACGGGCCGATCGCCATCTGCCCCGCAGCCGGCACCGCGGCGGGCTGCGCACGTTCACCCGGGTGCTGAGCGACGCCTGGACACCCGACCTGGGCGGCGGCATCCCGTGGCGCACCACCGACCACTTCTTCAACGTCCCGGCCAACGGCCCGGCCGGGATCTTCCTGGCCCGGCGCGGCCACGTCGAGCGGGCGGTGCAGACGGCGGACTGGATCGATCGGACCCTGCTGCTGCCGAGCGGACTGATCGCCGACGGCTTCTGGGTGGAGTCCGACGGCGGCCGCCGCGACGTGGACACCGTCTACGCGTACTGCCAGGGCGTCACCCTGGGCCTGTTGCTGGAGTGCTACCGCCTCACCCGTGCGCCGCGTCACCTGGAACGCCTCACCCGGCTGCTCGGCGCCGTCGAGGAGAGGTGCGCGGTCGACGGCGTCCTGACCGGGCACGGCGGCGGCGACGGCGGCCTGTTCAGCGGCATCCTGGCGCGCTATCTGGCGCTGATCGCGACCGATCTGCCGCGCGGCACCCCCGGTGCCGACGGCCTGCGCGCCCGCGCCGGCGCCCTGGTGCGCACCAGCGCCGACAGCGCCTGGGCGCACCGCGCCCAGCACGACGGCCTGCCCGTCTTCGGCCCCGACTGGTCCACGCAGGCCACGGTGCCCGGCGCGGACGGGGCGGGGGCCGCCTTCGTCGGCGGCGCCGTGCGCTCGTCGTCGACCCCCGAACGCGATCTGTCGGTGCAGATCGCCGGTGCCATGCTGATGACCGCGGCCGCATCGGTAACGCTCAGGTCACCCGAGCACACCGGTTCGGTGACCCCCGAATGACAATGTGGAACGTGTTCATGCTTAATTGGTGGTAAGGATCAGTGGGGCAGATCACAGGGCCCGCCGATCGATTCCGGGGGTAGTCGCCGCAGCTGCGGCGAGAAGGGACGGAAGACACGTGAGCGTGCCACTCGATCTCGACGGCCAGGGCTCCGCGCAGCGCGGAGCCTTCGCAGGAGCCCCCGGTGCCTACCGGGACGCCGACGGCGGTCACCAAGGCGCCGCCTGGTACCAGGCGACCAACGGGCGCAAGCCGTACCCGCGCGTGCACATCAGCCGCGACGTCACGATCACCATGAGCGACGGCGTGCGGCTGCGCGCCACCGTGGTCCGCCCCGCCAACCGTCTCGGCCAGCCGTCCACGGCGCCGTTCCCGGCCATCCTGAACGTGAACCCGTACAACCGCGCCCTGCTCGACGGCTTCGACCACGTGCTGCACGGACCGGTGATCGGGAAGGCCGTCAAGGCCGCCTCGAGCACCATGACGCACGAGACCGGTCCGCTGGCCGGCGTCTCCCGCCTGACCCGCACCTTCGATCGCGGCCTGTTCGACGTCTTCGGCGTCAACCGCAACCTGGTGCAGTCCGGCTACGTGCAGGTGCTGGTGGACGTGCGCGGCACCGGCGCCTCGCACGGCAAGTGGGAGATCCTCAGCGCCCGTGAGCAGCAGGACTCGGTGGAGACGATCGAATGGATCGCCGAGCAGTCCTGGTGCGACGGCGCCGTCGGCATGGCCGGCTGGAGCTACTCGGCGATCAACGCCCTGCAGGCCGCCGCCCTGCGCCCGGCCGCCCTCAAGGCCGTCTTCGCCGTCGAGGGCAGCGCCGACGTGGTGCGCGACATGTACATCACCGGCGGCATGCCCTCGGCGTTCATCCCGATCTGGATGGCCATGGTGAACGCGGTCAAGTGGCTGCCGAACCCGGCGACCGTGCTGGCCGACAGCCTGCGCGGCGACCAGTACCGCTGGTTCCGCGACCGGATCAAGAGCCCGGCCACCGAGCTGCCGTCGCTGCTGTGGGGCTTCCTCACCGCGCGCGATCACCGCATCTTCGATCACCCGTACTTCACCGAGCGCACCCCGAAGATCGAGAACATCGAGGCCGCCACCTTCACCGTCGGCGGTTGGCACGACCTCTTCGGCCGCAGCGCCACCCGCGTCTACCAGCAGCTGGACATGGAGCCCGGCCGGAAGCAGATGCTCGTCGCCGACGGCTACCACCTGGATCCGGGCTGCGACCACGGCCGCGAGCACCAGCCGCCGCAGCTCGACGTCCTCGAGCGTGCCTGGTTCGACCGCTGGCTCAAGGGCATCAACAACGGCATCGACGACTACGGTCCGGTGACCCTGCAGCAGCAGGGCGGCGACTGGTCGTGCGGCCCGGACTTCCCGCGGCCCGAGGTGCGGGCGCAGCGCCTGTTCCTGGCCGAGGAGCCGTCGGGCACCGCACCGCACACCCGCCACGACGGCCGCCTGCGCACCACCGTCGCCTCGCGCCGCCGCTCGCTGCGGACGCAGCCCGATCTGCGCGGCATGGTCTCCCGGGATGCCGCGCAGGTGTTCGCCGGCCTGCCGATCGCCTTCGGCCGCAAGTTCAGTCACGAAGCCGCCTACCAGGAGCAGGGCGCGCTGTCGTTCACCAGCGACCCGGTCACCGCACCGACGCAACTGTCCGGGCCGATGAATCTGCGGCTGAACGTCTCCACCACCGCACACGAGGGCATCTGGGCGGTCACCGTGAACGACGTGGCCCCGGACGGCACCTCCACGGTGCTGACCAACGGTGCCCTGACCGCCTCCAACCGCGCGCTGGACACCGATCGCTCCACCTACGCCGAGGGCGGCACCCTGATCGACGCGGTGCACTTCCTCTCCCGCGAGCGCCGGCTGCCGGTGCCCGCCGACGAGCCGGTGCGCATCGACGTCGACCTGGTCGCCACCGACGCGGTCCTGAAGCCCGGCCACCGGCTGCGCGTGGACGTCTACGCCGCGAGCCTGCCCCGCTATCTGACGATCGTGCCGGACCTGATCAAGGCCCGCGGCCGCCGTCAGCAGCTGGTCCTGGATCCGAACAAGCCCAGCTACCTCACCTTCCTGGCCGACGGCGAGCTGGGCGTGGATCCGGTGCCCACCACCTCGCAGCTGCACCCGATGGCTTCCCTGTCGGCGGTGGAGTGACTCAGGTCAGCCCCGCCTCACCGAGCAGCACACGGTAGACCAGCGCGGTCTCCGGCCCCAGCACCAGCCCGACGAGCGTGATCAGGGTCTGCGCGAACCCCGGACCGTGCGACGGCCCGCCGGACGAGTCCAGGTGATGGGCGACCTCGTGCAGGATCACCAGTTCGCGCATGGCCCAACGGTTCTCGCTGCTGGCCGGGACCGCGATCTCGGCGGTGGCGGCGGTGTAGTGTGCGGCCTGAGCGGACTTGCGATCGCGTACCGAGATCGGCACCGCGGCCCGATCGAAGGCCCGGGCGACCGCTTCGGCACCGAGGACCTGATCGACGTAGCGCTGCACCGAGTCCACCGAACCGAACTTGGCCTCGGCCGGCACGGTGATCGTTGTCCCGGCCAGCTCGACGGTGTGCGCCCCGCCGCCGGGCCGCTCCATCAACCGGAAGATCAGCCGCTCGGTCTGGTAGAACTTCGACCGCTTGCCGTCGCGGGTCACGACTCCAAAGCTCCTCGGGGAGAGCCGAACTCGCGATCGGAACCGATCTTGGCACGGCGTCCCGCGCGGTCGCCTGCCCGCCGCGCCGCCGACGAGTAGCCGGCCGTGGCCCGACTGGGCCGCCAGGTCCCGCGCGCCGTCGACTCCTGGGCATAGTAGTCGGACACCTCGAGTTCTTTGTTCCGCAGGGCGATCGCCGTCGACGACGATTCCCGCTCCCCCGGCCCGGTTCCGGCCGCCGGGTCGCTTCCAGCCTGCTCGTCGCGGATCGCGTTGTCGCGCTGTTCATCTCGCGCGACCAGCAGGCGGGCGCCGATCCGCTCGGCGAATGCCGACTGGAAGTTCAGGCGCGCAGTGATCGGCGAGAGCGGCTTGGTCTCCACCACCCGTCGGCGCCACGGCCCGATGTCGCGGGTCACCACCTGCTCGGCGGTCTCGGACTTGTAGGCGCCGGACTTGAGGTAGGCGTCGCTGGCCGAGACCATCTGCACCACCAGGGAGGCGTACAGCGCCTCCACCGTGTCCAGGTCGGAGGAGAAACCGTAGGCCATCACGTAGGTGGAGTTCGAGGCCACATCGCAGGTGAGGTCGTTGGCGCGGCCGATCTGCACGAACAGCTGGACGTAGGTGCGCAGTCCGCGTTTGCCGGCGGTGCCGATCATCACCTGGCGGGTGATCGGCGTGGACCGGCTGCGCAGGGCCGGGTCGTGATCGCGCGCGACCGCCAGATCGATCGACGAGGCCGTCGCCAGCCGCTGCGCGGCGGCCAGGAAGGCCTCGGCCTCGTGCTGGTTGTCGGTGCCCTCGGCCTGCCGCAGCAGGCCGGCGATCCGGGTCAGAAGCTTGTCGTCGCGCATGCCACCACGGTAGCGACGGCGCACGGGATCGGCGCACGCCGATCCACAGCGCCGTCGCGCCCCGTCCACAACCCGCGCGGGGCTACAGGCCGAACTTGTTCTGCATGTCCTTGAGCGTCTGCGCGGAGCTGCGCAGGCCGGACAGTTCGTCGGTCGAGAGCGCGATGGGCAGCCGCGCGCCGGCGCCGTCGGCGTCGACCACCGTGGGCAGCGACAGGCAGACATCACTGATGCCGTGGAAGTCGTCCTCGATCAGCGACGACACCGGGAGCACGCGGTGCTCGTCGTCCAGGACCGCCTCGGCGATGCGGGCCGAGGCCAGGCCGATCGCGTAGTTGGTGGCTCCCTTGCCCTGGATGATCCGGTAGGCCGAGCCGACCACCTCGGCGCGGATGGCGTCGCGCGCGGCGGCGTCGAGCAACTCCCCGCCCGTGGTCGGCTCCCAGTCCAGCAGCGGTACGCCGCCGATGGTGGCCGACGACCACAGCGGGATCTCCGAGTCGCCGTGCTCACCGGCGATGTAGGCGTGCACGTTCTGCACCGCGACGCGGCAGTGCTCGGAGAGCAGGAACCGCAGCCGCGAGGAGTCCAGCACCGTTCCCGAGCCGAACAGCTGCGAGCGCGGCAGACCGGTGAACTTGAGGGCGGCGTAGGTGATCACGTCGACCGGGTTGGTCACCATCACGTAGCGGGCGTTCGGCGCCGCTTCGACGATGGGCGGCAGCGCCCGGCGGGTCAGGTCGATGGTGGCCTCGGCCAGTTCCAGTCGGGTCTGTCCGGGTTTCTGCTTGGCGCCGGCGGTGAAGATCACCACGTCCGAGTCGGCGCACACCGCCGGGTCCGGCGAACCGATCACCTTGGCGCGCGGCACGAACTCCAGGCCGTGGGACAGATCGAGGACTTCGGCCGCCACCTTGTCGGCGTTGACGTCCACCAGCGCCACGGTCCGCGCGACCCCGCGGATGAGCGCCGCATAGGCGATGGAGGTACCGACCGCGCCGGCGCCGATGATGCTGAGTTTGCGTCCCGCAGATTCCATGCCCCTGACGGTAGCCTTCCTGGTCAGAGCACGCTGAGCAATCCGATGTATGTCAGGGTGCCCAGTCCGACGCTCAGCAGCGTGCGGCGGCCGCAGGTCAGGTGGACCGCCGCGGTCACCACGACCGCGATCAGCGCGGCCACCGTCTGCCCGTCGGCCGCGACGGTGGACTGCCAGGTGGCGGCGGCCAGGATCGCGAGGATGCCGGCGGGCAGCCAGGTCGCCATGGTGACGACGAAGCGCGACTGCCGCAGCGGGCGCAGCACCGCGAACGGCAGCGCGCGCAGCGCGAAGGTGATGACGAAGACGGTCGCCAGCACGGCCAGCAGGTACCCCGGGTCAGGCATCGGTGCTCTCCCGGTTCCGTCCGGTCCCCCGGCTCAGGGCGTACCGCACGACGAGCAGCGCGACGAACACCAGCAGCGCGGTGAACAGCACCGCGCCCGGCGTCAGCACCAGTGCGAGCAGAAAGGCAACCCCGGCCAGCACCAGTGCCGGCACCTGGGCGCGCGAGCGGCAGGCGTCCAGCGTCAAGGTGACGAACAGGGCGCAGAGCGCGAACTCCAGTCCGGCGATCGGACCGGGCAGCAGCGTTCCCAGCGCGACCCCGGCCAGGCCGCCGCCCACCCAATAGACCTGGAAGGCCACTTGCGTCGCCAGCAGCCGCGGCTGCGTCCAGGAGCCCGGGGCCGCCGCGGTCACCGCGAAGGACTCGTCGGTCAGGGCGTACATCGAGTAGAGCCGGGCCACCTTGCCGCGCACGGTCCGCAGCGGGAACGAGAAGGCGTAGAAGACATGCCGGAAGTTCACCAGGAAGGTGGTGAGCGCGATGGTGGCGATCGGGGTGACGGCGACGAGCATGCCGACCAGCAGCAGTTCCAGCGAGCCGGCGTAGGCCAGGAACGACAGCGCTGGCGCCACCCACCAGGGCAGCCCGTGCTGGATCACCAGGACTCCGAAGGCGACACCGAGAGGGAACATGCCGAGTCCGGCCGGAAGCGACAGGCGCAGCCCGGTGAGGATCTCCGAGCGGGTGGTGCGCTCGGCGATCTGCTCGGAATCGGTCACGGGTGTCACGACAAGAGGATCCCACAACCGATCAGCGCCGCGATTGCCGAGATCACCTGCTCAGCCACAGTATTGTGCAATCTATGAAGCTCGATGCCATTGACCGCGCAATAATCGCCGAGCTGGAGCTGGACGGGCGGCTGTCGAATGTGGCCCTCGCCGACAGAGTCCACCTGACGCCCGGTCCCTGCCTGCGCCGCGTCCAGCGGCTCGAGGCCGAGGGCGTGATCCGGGGCTACCGCGCGATGGTGGATCCGGCGGCGGTCGGACGCGGGTTCGAGGTGCTCCTGGAAGTGAGTCTCACCCGGTTCGACAAGACGAGCGTGCAGTGCTTCGAGTCGACCATGATCGATTACGACGAGGTGGTGGAGCTGCGCCGGATGTTCGGTTCCCCGGACTACTTCGCCCGTGTCCGGGTGAGCGATCAGAGCGCCTACGAGGAGTTCCTCACCGAACGCGTGATGACCATCGAGGGGATCTCCACCGTCGCCTCCCGCTTCGCGATCAAGGTGCTCAAGACCGCGCGCTGAGTCCGGCGAGCTCGTCGCGGAGAATCTCCAGCGCCCACTCCGGATCCGCGCCCGCCGGATCGGCGAGCAGGTGCAGGGATAGCCCGTCGACGAGGGCGTGCAATCGTCGCCCGGCCCGGTCGGCGTCGATCTCGGGCCCGCCCCGACCGGCCGACTCGGCCAGCAGCACTGCCGCGATCGACCGGCAGAAGTCGGCGAGTTCCCGCGTGGCCCGGTCGCGGACCGGGATCAGCTCGGGCACCGCCGGTGCCTCGGCGATCAGTGCGAGGTTCACCTCGAGCTCTGCCCGGCTGTCCGGCGCGAGCGGCAGCACCTGCGACACCAGTGCCAGCGCATCGCGCTCCAGGTCGCCGGTCCGGGGCACCGCGTCGATCCGCGCGGTGGCCCGGCGGATCATCAGCTCCGCGGAGAAGACGACCAACTCACTGCGCGTCGGGAAGACGTGTCGCAAGGACCCCACGGCCAGTCCCGCCTCCGCGGCCACCGTCCGGACCGAGAGGGCTCCGACGCCGCGTTCGCGGACCACATTCCACACCGCGGCGGCCAGTTCCTCCCGCCGCTGATCGACGTCGATTCTTCTCGGCACATCGCCAAACTAGCACAGCCGTGCTAGTTTCCTTATTGGCACACCCGTACTATCAAAAGGAGCCGTCATGGTCTCCCTGATCCTCGCCTGCGAGATCGCCTTCTGGGTCGTCATCGTCGCCGGCCTCGCCACCCGCTATCTATTGCACCGCCGGCGTCTCGGCCTGGCGCTGCTGGCGCTCACGCCGGCGATCGACCTGGTTCTGCTGATCGCCGCGGGCGTCGACCTCCATCGCGGCGCCGCGGCCGACTTCGCGCACGGGCTCGCCGCGATCTATCTCGGGTTCTCGCTCGCCTACGGCCACCGGCTGATCGCCTGGGCCGACGTCCGCTTCGCGCATCGCTTCGCCGGCGGCCCCGCACCGGTGAAGCTGTACGGCTCCCGGTACACGGTCGCCTGCTGGGCCGACGTGGCCCGCACCGGCCTCGCGGCCGTGATCGGCGGCGGTGTGATCTGGCTGCTCACCGCCGTCGCGACCGGGCCGACGCAGGCCCTGGAGGCCACCCGGTCCGTCGTCGGGATCGTCTTCGTCCTGGACCTGCTCTGGGCCGTCGGCTACACCCTCTGGCCGCGCCCCGCGCCCGCCGATGCATCCGCGCACGGCACGAAGATCGGCGTCGGAAGCCGATGAAAGGGAGATTCTCCGCCCGCGACCGTCAGGGAGCCGCTCTTCGGGCGGTCGGGTGATCTCGACGGCGCTCGATCAGCCGCCGAACCGCTCGATCAGCCGCAGAACCGCTCGATCAACCGCAGAACCGCTCGATCAACCGCAGACGACGAGGGGCACCGCCTTCCGGCGGTGCCCCTCGTCGTGATTGCTGTGGCGATCAGGCCTGCGCAGCCTCGGTGAAGTTGCGCGTGACCGACGGGTCGACCGGGATGCCCGGGCCCGTGTTGGTCGAGACGGTGACCTTCTTGACGTAACGGCCCTTGGCAGCCGACGGCTTGGCACGCATGATCTCGTCGTACGCGGCGCCGTAGTTCTCGGCGAGCTGATCGACGGTGAACGAAGCCTTGCCGATCACGAAATGCAGGTTGGCGGCCTTGTCGACGCGGAAGCTGATCTTGCCGCCCTTGATGTCGTTGACGGCCTTGGTCACATCATTGGTGACGGTGCCCGTCTTCGGGTTCGGCATCAGACCGCGCGGTCCGAGGACACGCGCGATACGACCGACCTTGGCCATCTGATCCGGGGTGGCGATGGCGGCGTCGAAGTCGAGCCAGCCGCCCTGGATCTTCTCGATCAGGTCCTCGGCGCCGACCTCGTCGGCTCCGGCGGCGAGGGCCTCGTTGGCCTTGTCGCCGGCCGCGAAGACGATGACGCGGGCGGTCTTACCGGTGCCGTTGGGCAGGTTGACGGTGCCGCGGACCATCTGGTCGGCCTTGCGGGGGTCGACGCCCAGGCGGACGGCCACCTCGACGGTCGAATCGGTGTTCTTCGAGCCGGTCTCCTTCGCGAGGGTGACAGCCTCCAGCGGGCTGTACAGCGCGTCGCGGTCGATCTTCTCGGCGGCGGCCCGGTAGGCCTTGCTCTTCTTGCTCATGTGCTCTGTTCCTTCGTCGCGATCTGAGTGCAGATCGGGAGTGAGTGGTTAGTGGGCCGAGCGCGGCCCTCCCACGGGGGTTTGTCGAGGGGTTACACCCTCACCGGAAATCTGCCGGTCGACAGTTGAGCGGGATCGCTCAGCCCTCGACGGTGATTCCCATCGAACGGGCGGTACCGGCGACGATCTTCGCGGCTGCGTCGATGTCGTTGGCGTTCAGGTCCTCGGCCTTGGTCTTGGCGATTTCCTTGACCTGGTCCATGGTGACCTTGCCGACCTTGTTGATGTGCGGCTCGCCCGAGCCCTTCTGCAGGCCTGCGGCCTTCAGGAGCAGCTTGGCTGCCGGCGGAGTCTTCAGCTTGAAGTCGAACGAGCGGTCTTCGTACACGAAGATCTCGACCGGGATGACATTGCCGCGCTGCGACTCGGTCGCCGCGTTGTACGCCTTGCAGAACTCCATGATGTTCACGCCGTGCTGACCGAGCGCCGGACCCACGGGCGGCGCCGGGTTGGCCTGGCCCGCCTGGATCTGGAGCTTGATGATCCCGGCGATCTTCTTCTTCTTGGGAGGCATCTCTCTTGTCCTTTTTCTTCACTCATCCGCGCACGCTGGATACGCGGAAGTCTGTTGTCCCCGGCGACCGGAACGGCCGCCGGCGGGGGAAGCTAGAGCTTCTCCACCTGGTTGAAGCCGAGCTCGACCGGGGTCTCGCGACCGAAGATCGACACCAGCACCTTGACCTTGCGCTGCTCGGTGTTGACCTCGCTGATCGACGCCGGGAGGGTCGCGAACGGGCCGTCCATGACGGTGACCGATTCGCCGATCTCGAAGTCGACCTCGACCAGGTTCGAGGCGGCGGCCGCAGCGGCCTCCACGCTCTCGCCGACCGCGGCGGCGGCCTTGGCGGCTGCCGCCTTGCGGACGTCGGCGCGCGGCAGCAGGAACTGCAGCACTTCCTTGATCGACAGCGAGGTGGGGCCGTTGTTGCCGACGAAGCCGGTCACGCCCGGGGTGTTGCGGACGGCGCCCCACGACTCGTCGTTGAGCTCCATGCGCACCAGGATGTAACCCGGCAGCACCTTGCGGTTGACCTTCTTGGGCTGGCCGTTCTTGATCTCGGTGACCTCTTCGGACGGCACGACCACCTCGAAGATGTAGTCGCCCACGTCGAGGTTCTGCACGCGGGTCTCGAGGTTGGCCTTCACCTTGTTCTCGTAACCGGCGTAGGAGTGGATCACGTACCAGTCGCCGGGCTGGCGACGCAGTTCGCGCTTCTTCGCCTCGATCGGGTCCTCTTCTTCGACCTCGACCTCGACGGCCTCGACCCCAGCACCCTCGACCTCGGCGCCCTCTTCGGCGTTAGCGGCGTCGGGAGCGTCTGCATCGATCAGCGCCGGGTCAGCGGCGCCGGTCTCGGCCGAGGCCTCCACCGTCGCGTCGCCGGTCTCCGGCGATTCGATCTCATTCTCCGGGGTGCTCATCGCGCCCACGCTCCTTCATTGCCCAATAGTGCATGTATGACGACGGGCTCGCGCCCATCGTCGTTCCGTCAGCCGAACACCGACAGCATCAGCTTCGCGAATCCGATGTCCAGGCCCGCGATGATCGCGGTGACCAGTGCCACGAAGATCAGCACGCCGATGCTGTAGACGACCATCTCCCGGCGAGTAGGCCAGATGACCTTCTTCAGCTCGGTGACGACCTGCCGCAGGAAGGTCCACACACGGACGAACGGGTTCCGGCTGTCGGAGCCTTCGCCCTCTTCGGCCGTGACGTCGACCACGCCGGTCTTGCCCGGCAGGGTCTCCCCGGTCGGCGTCCGGCGCTCCCGCGCGCGGCGCTTGCCCGTCGGCTTCATCTCATCGGCTTCGATGACGTCCACGTCGATACCGGTGTCGGCGTCGTCGCCGATCGGCTCCGCGTCGTCCTTCGGAGCCTTGCGATCGCGCTTGGCCACCTGTTCACCGATCCCTTCGTCTGCCTCGCCCCCCGGCGGGGGACGGTCCCGGTCCGCGTGGCGTTCCGGGACGTCGGGTGCAGGGGCGACAGGACTTGAACCTGCAACCTGCGGTTTTGGAGACCGCTGCTCTGCCAGTTGAGCTACGCCCCTTTGCACCGGCCGGCCGGCCGATACCTGTCCGAGCCTAACAACACCAACGCGCCACCCTATGGGCAGCGCGCAAGTCTAGGTAAACCCTCGACTGTCACAGTGTAGAGCACCCGAGGCGGCAGCCCAAACCGGTGGTGCGGGCCTCGCCGGCGGGGCCGCGCGGTCAGTTGAACTGCACGACGACGTTGGCACGCCCGAAGATCTTGCGGCCCCCCTGTCGGGCGGTCAGCGCGATGGTGCCGCGGCGGGTCTCCGGGTCCAGCGACTTGACCTTGCCGGTGAAATCGACGGCGGCGCTGTCGTCGGCGGGGACGTACACCGGGCTGGTGAAGCGCACGTTGTACTCGCAGAAGGCCGCCGGGTCGCCGATGAACTCGGAGACGTAGGTGGCACCCAGGCCCATGGTCTGCATGCCGTGGGCGACGACGTCGTCCATGCCGGAGGCACGCACCACGTGATCGGAGAAGTGGATCGGATTCGGGTCCGCGGCCACGCCGGCGTAGTTGGTGAGGTTGCCGCGGGTCAGCAGGAAGGTCTTGGGCGGCAGTTCCTGCCCCTTGGCGAGGCTGTCGAAGTCGATCGCCCCGTAGGCCTCGGGCCGCTCGGTGGGATCGGGCCGCTCATCGCGTTTCTCGTCACCGACGACGGTCTTGCCCTGGTCGCCGATCTTGTCGATCTTCATCATCACGTGGTCGAGGGAGGACTCGAGTTCCTCGGAGACCTTGAGCCCGGGGCGGGCGGCGAGGGACGTCCACGTGGTCATCACCGGCTCACCGCGCTGGTTCCAGATGATGTTCTTGCTCACCATCAGGTCGATGCTCTCCGGGCTGGTGATGTGCCGGAAGGAGTCGAGGGAGACGTCGCAGGTCAGTTGGTCGCCAACCTTCATGGGCTGGTGGTAGACCAGCCGCTGGTCGGTCTGCATGATCTGCCACAGGTCGTAGCCGGTGACGACCTCGTCGAACAGCTTGCGCTGGGCGACGATACCGAGCACCGACACGAAGGTCGGATGCGCGACGAGGGTGTCGTGCCCGTACTCGGCGGCGCCCGCCTCGTTCCAGTGCGTCGGGTGGGCGTCCTGGACCGCCAGAGCGTGCTTGCGGACCTCTTCGCGGCCGACCTCGTAGTAGTCGTCGACGGTGTAGTGGTAGCCCACCACCGAGGCGGTGTGCTCGGCGATCTGCTCGGGGGTGAGCTCGCGAGGTTCGGGGACGCTCGGCGGGGCCATGGTGTCGTGCAGCTCAGTCATCGTGTCTCCCTCCATCGCCGGGCGGCCGCACATCTGCAGGCGGGGCTGAAACACGCTCCGGCGATCTGGCATTACAACCTGCCAAATTTTCCTCTCACCCCGCTACGGATACAAATCGAGCGGGCCATCTCACAGGGAGACGGCCCGCTCGATCGAAAGCGGAGTACCGGCGCCGTCGCAGGCGCCGGAGTGCGCGGAACGCTTAGCGCGATTCCTTGTGCGCCTCGTGCTTGCCGCAGTTCGGGCAGAACTTCTTCAGCTCGAGACGATCGGGATCGTTGCGGCGGTTCTTCTTGGTGATGTAGTTGCGGTGCTTGCACACCTCGCAGGCCAGGGTGATCTTCGGCCGCACGTCGGTTGAGGAAGCCATGTCCTTGCCTTCTTTCGCGTCTTGCTGTGTCTTCGGCCGCGTCGGGCCCGGTTTTCGGGCGGGCTCGCGGGAGCAGCCGAATTGTGTAGCGGTGGGGGGACTCGATCCCCCGACCTCACGATTATGAGTCGTGCGCTCTAACCAGCTGAGCTACACCGCCCTGTCAGCACACACGGTCCTTCACAGACCGCCCGCACCAGCGAGCCCCCTGACGGAATCGAACCGTCGACCTTTTCCTTACCATGGAAACGCTCTGCCGACTGAGCTAAGGGGGCGTCTCCCGGTCCGCACCCGCGGGTGTGGCCGAGAAGCCTTCACGAGATTACACATCCGCTATCCGGTTGACCAAAACGGCTGGTCGTCACCGGTTTTCCGGAACTGCTCTCTCGCTGTGGCAGATGTAGGATTCGAACCTACGTAGCTTGCGCGACGGATTTACAATCCGCTCCCTTTGGCCGCTCGGGCAATCTGCCGTGTCGCCGTGAAGGCAACGGGTGAAAGGATACAACGTCGGCCCCGGCGGGGGCCAAACCGGCTGGTCAGCGCCGCACATCGAACGCACTCGTCGATGCCCTAGGGTGGACGCATGGCTGATTCTTCGTTTGACGTGGTGAGCAAGGTCGACCGCCAGGAGGTCGACAACGCCCTCAATCAGGCCGGCAAGGAACTGTCGCAGCGCTACGACTTCCGCGGCACCAACACGCGCATCGACTGGTCGGGCGAGGAGAAGATCGTCCTCACCTCCGACACCGAGGAGCGCGCCCTGGCCGCCCTGGAGGTGTTCAAGGAGAAGCTGATCCGGCGCGACATCTCCCTCAAGGCCTTCGACGCCGGCGAACCGGAGTCCTCGGGCAAGACCTTCAAGATCACCGGCGAGATCGTGCAGGGCATCGACTCCGAGCACGCCAAGAAGATCGCCAAGAAGATCCGCGACGACGGCCCCAAGGGCGTCAAAGCGCAGATTCAGGGCGACGAGCTGCGGGTCTCGTCCAAGAAGCGCGACGACCTCCAGGCCGTGATCTCTCTGCTCAAGGGCGAGGACTTCGGGATCGCGCTGCAGTTCGTCAACTACCGCTAGCGTTCGTCGACTACCACTGGCGCTGACGCACTACCCCGTTTCCGCCAGCGCACTGCGCAGGTCGCGCTTGAGGAGCTTGCCGACCGGGTTGCGCGGCAACTCCGGCAGGATCTCCAGGCTCTCCGGAAGCTTGTAGGACGCGATCTGCCGCTCGCGCAGGAACGCCACGGCCTCGTCGAGGGTCAGCGCGGTGTCCGGGCGCAACGCAGCCGCCACGTGCACGCGCTCCCCCATCACCTCGCAGGGCCGTCCGATCACGGCGACCTCGGCCACCGCGGGATGATCGCTGAGTATCGCCTCGACCTCGGCCGGCGCGATGTTCATGCCGCCGCGGACGATCAGGTCCTTGGCACGATCGACATAGCGCAGGAACTGATCCCGGTCGCCGGCGATCTCGAAGACCTCCCCGCTCCGCAGGTACCCGCCCGCATCGAACGGGCTCGCCGACTCGTCGCCGTTGAGGTATCCGGCGAACACCATCGGCCCGTCGATGTACAGCTCCCCCGGCTTGCCCGGCTCGGTGATCTCGTCCCCGGTCTCCTGGTCGATCAGCTTGATGCTGATCCACTCGCTCACCCGCGAAGCCCACTGCACCCCGGCGGCGCCGTAGCGGGGGAAGTACATCGCACGATCGGCCGGGTCCGGGAAGTCCTCCGGGCTCGACAGGAGGCCGATGCCCTCGTTGGATCCGAAGAAGTTGATGACGGCGATCCCCATCTCCTCCTGCCAGCCGCGGACGGTGACCGGCTGCAGCGGCGCCGAACCGGAGCCGACCCGCGTCAGACTCGACAGGTCGATCCGGCTGCGCAACTCCTCGTTGCGCAACAGCATCAACAACAAGGCCGGCGGCGCGACGGTGTAGGTGACGCGTTCGGTCGCGATCTGCCCGAAGAAGGTGGGCGCGTCGAACGGATGGTGCTGCACCAGCAGCGCGCCCGTCCGCAGCCACGGCAGCAGTTTGCCGACGAAGGCCGCCATGTTGATCATCGGAAACGGGTTGAGGAGGACGTCGTCGGCCGTCAGGCGGGGCGCGTCGACGCCGGCCCACGCGAACGAGAGCCAGTCGTAGTGCGCACGGGGAACGCCCTTGGGGGCACTCTCGGTGCCCGAGGTCCAGCAGATCGTCATCGGATGGTTCGGGTCGGCGACGTAGCCGTGTGCGGCGACCGCCCGGCGGTCGGCATCGGTGGCCGGGGCCGACACCAGCGACGCCACGCCGTCGGTCGGCTCGGCGACGGGTTCGGCAGTGAGTGTCAACAGTGTCCGGAGTGCGGGCAGCCTCCCCGCGAATGCGGCGGTCTCGGCGGCGACGGCGCGACCGGCGAACTCCGGCACCGTGACCAGCGCCGAGAATCCGGCGGCAGCACCCATGCCGACGATCTCGTGCTCGCGATACTGCATCGCCAGCGGCGAGACGACGGCGCCGATCCGCCAGGCCGCCAGATAGACCTCCACCAACTCCACCCCGTTGGGCAGTTGGACCCCGATGACGTCACCGGTGCCGACCCCCGCCTCCAGCAGGCGGGCGGCGAGCGCGGTCACCTCGTCGTCGAGCCGGCGCCAGGTCAATCGCCGCGGAGGCGTGCCGACCAGGGCTTCGTTGTTGGCCGGATCGACCAGGGCGTCCGCGTCGGGACGCTCGGCCACCCGATCGCGGAAGATCTGGTCGACCGTCTCGTCGGTCCAGGCGCCCATCGCGCGGAAGCGCGCGATCTTTTCGGGCGGGTACAGGCCGGTGGCGAAATCAAGCATGGGTGGTTCCTTCCAGGGAGCGAGAGGTGGTGAGACGGTGCGCGGCCTGCTGGTACTGCTCGGCCAGGGTGTCGACGATGTCGGCCACGCGGCGGATGTCGGTGACCGCCCCGAGCCCCTGGCCCGCCGCCCACAGGTCCTTCCAGCGGCGCACCGCGTCGCCGCCGGCCCGGTAGTCCCGTTCCTGCGGGACGTCGAGGGTGTCGAGATCGATGCCGTGGGCGAGGAGACTGGGGCGCAGCCACGACGCCGGGGTGCCGGTGATCCCGGCACTGACGATGAGGTCGTCGATCCCGGAATCGACCACCATCTGCTTGTAGTCCGCCACGGCCCGGCTCTCCTCTGAGGCGAGGAACGACGTACCCATGTAGACCAGGTCCGCACCCGCCGCGATGGCTCCGGCCACGCCGTATCCATCGGAGATACCGCCGCCGATGACGAGCAGCCCGTCGAAGAACTCCCGTACGGCGGCGGTGAAGGCGAACGGCGACAGCGCGCCGGTGTGCCCGCCCGCGCCCGCCGAAATGCAGGCGAGACCGTCGGCCCCGGCCACCGCGGCCTTGCGCGCCATCGTGAGGTCGGCCACGTCGGCGATGACGACACCGCCGTAGGAGTGCACCGTCTCCAGGGCCGGCTTCGGCGAGCCGAGCGCGGTGACCACCACCGGCGGCCGATACTTCGCCACCAGTGCCAGGTCGTCGGCCAGACGGACGTTGGTGCGGTGGGTGACCAGATTGACCGCCCACGGCAGGCTCTGGTCGCCGTCGCCGAGGGCCGCGCTGATAGTCGACAGCCACGCATCGAGTTCGTCCGCGGTGCGGCAGTTCTGCGTGGGGAACGCGCCGATGATGCCCGACCGTGCGGCGGCGATCACCAGCTCGGGTCCGGAGACCAGGAACATCGGTGCGGCCATGACCGGCAGGCGCAAGAGCCCGCGCAGATCGGTCATCGGCCGACCTCCACCGCATCGCCCGCACGTTCCGCGGTCCGCCACCGGCGGATCTCCGCCCCGGGAGCCCACGTCGAGTGCGTACCGGAGGAGACCCGCTCGGGCAGGCGGACCCGGCAGACCGGCCCGTCGGCGAGGCGCGCCGCGTCGAAGACGACTCCGTACGACGCATCCTCGTTGAGATCGGTGGTGATGGTGATCAGGTACGCGTCCTCCTCACCGGTGGCACCGAGCTTGGGAGCCACGCTCGACTCGCTCGCGAAGACGCCGTCGTCCAGGCGGTAGTGCTCTTCGGCGCCGGTGCGCAGGTCGTGGCGCACGATGCCGTCGAAGAGGAACCAGTCCGGTTTTCCGGTCGCGGCGTAGGCGTAGCGGTAGTCGGTGGTGAGGTAGTCGGCGTTCATCATCCCGAACTCGCTGATCGTGTCGGTGAGCGATTCCTCCCGGACCGCCCCGGTCGCCAGATCGAAGCGCCACCGGTGCAAGCGGGTCTTCATCCGGTTCAGCGCCAGGTAGCGGAACGGGCGCAGTGCCTTCGGCACGTTGCCCTCCTCGACCAAGCCGGGCTCCGGCTCGTGCTGGAAGAAGCCGTCGAGCACGATCTCGTCGCCGTCCTCGAAGGCGTTGACGAAGTGCAGGACGTAGGTCGGGTCCGCCTCGAACCAGCGCACCTGCGACGGGTCGCCGCGACGCGGCAGGATTCCGAAGCGGGAGGGCAGATCGTGCATTCGCGGAACGTGGTGGCCGCTACGCAGTAGATCTGCGTCCCAGAAGAGGGGGAAGTCGTTGAAGATCACGTAGTTCTCGGTGTACGCCATGTCGTGCGGCAGCCGCGGACCCGGCAGTTCCACCGGCACGTAGTGCGCCACGTCGTTGTTCGCGTCCACCACGCCGTAGTGCAGGTACGGCGCCTGCTTGCCGTAGTTGAAGAACAGCAGTTCCCCGGTTCGGTCGTCGTTCTTCGGGTGTGCGGAGACGCCGAGTTCGGCGGGGAAACCTCCGTTGAAGTCGGCGCGGCCGAGAGCCTGCCCGGTCATCGGGTCCATCCGGTACAGATCGCCGCACTGGTAGTAGCTGGTCAGCGCTTCACCGCGAAAGATCGTGACATCGGTGCTCGACGAATCCTTGAGGAACCCGCGCGCCCCCACCCCGTCGCCGCGGTCGGAGACCGCCGGCGATTCGGCGATCCCGGCCCACAACGAACGTCCGGCCTCCTGCTCGGCCGCCAGGCCGTCGGTGCGGACGAAACGGTTGCGGTAGAAGGCCTTGCCGTCCCGGAAACCGACCATGTGCACCATGCCGTCCCCGTCGAACGGGTGATACTGGTGGATGGGCAGGTGCAGCGGATTCTCCGTGTTGCGGAGGTAGACGCCGTCCAGGTCGTCGGGGATCCGCCCCTCCACCACTTCCAGATCGTCGGCGTTCCACTCCGCCTGCTGGGGACGCCAGGCCCCGCTGCGGTAGGGGTGGTCGTCGTCCGCGGGCAGGGTGGACAGCATCCGTTCCACCACGTCTACGCTGGTCACCATCGTTTCTCCAATCGTCTCGCCGGCTTGTCGAGGCAGTTCGTGTGTCGCGGCCGAGCCGCGCGGTGGTTGGTCGTCATTCGTTCGCAGCGGCGCAGATCAGGGCCACGCAAGTGGCGGTGCTGCCGCCGAAGTTCACCGTGCCGAAGGTCTGCGCCCCGTCGACCTGCATGTCGCCGGCCCGACCTGATACCTGGGACGCCGCGTCGAGGAGCATCCGGACCCCACTGGCGCCGACGGGATGCCCGCCGCCGAGCAGTCCGCCGCTGGGATTGACGGGCAGTCGGCCGCCGCGCTCGATGTCGCCGTTCTCGATCGCCTCCCACGACCGTCCCGGGACGGTGAGGCCGAGATGGTCGATGGTCAGGTACTCGCTCATCGTGAAGCAGTCGTGGATCTCCACTCCGTCGAGCTGGTCGAGGTGCACGTGCGCCCGCCCCATCGCGTCGGTGATCGTCTTACGCAGATGGGGCAGCACATACGGTGAGTCGTCGCGGCGGCCGAGTTTGCTCTCCAGCGACAGGCCCGCCGTCGCGTGCCCCCAGCCGGTGATCTCCGCCCACGGCTCGGCCTGCGGGTGCGTCTGCCGGTAGCGGTCGCTGACCAGGATCACGCCGGCGGCGCCGTCGGTGATCTGACTGCAGTCCAGTCGCCGCAGCCGCCCTTCGACCAGCGGGTTTCGGGCATCGTCGTCGGTGAACTCCAGATCTGTCCACGCGCGGGTCTGGGCGTTCGGGTTGGTCCGCGCGTTCGAGAAGTTGATCTCGCCGATCCGGCGCAGATGGGCGTCGTCGATGCCGTAGCGGCGGTCGTACTCGTCGGCCAACTCGGCGAACATGAACGGCCACATGAACTTCGCCTGCTCACCCTCGTGCCCGACCCAGGCGGCCGCGCCGAGATGCTGCGCGGCCCGATCGCCGGGCACCGTCTTCTCCAGTTCGACGCCCAGAACCAGGGCGACGTCATAGTGTCCGGCCCGCAGGTCGGCCATGGCCGCCAGCAGCGCGGTGCCGCCCGACGCACAGGCGGCTTCGTGGCGCGTGGCCGGCGTGCCCCAGAGTTCCGGACTCACCGTCGCCGGCATGGCGCCGAGGTGCCCCTGCCCGGCGAAGAGTTCACCGAAGGCGTTGCCGACATGGATCACTTCCACGGTCTCCGGAGCGACGCCGGCGGCCGCACACGTCTGCTCGAGCGCTTCGGCGGTCAGGTCGGCGAAGTCGTGCCCCTCCCGGAACCAGTTTCGTGCGAAGTCGGTCTGATAGCCGCCCAACATCCAGATGGAGGTCATGTCGTCTCGTGCTCCTTGCGATCCGCGGACATCGGTTGTTTGATGATGTGTGTCACTATAACTAATGAAGTTACTCTGTCAATTACTCCGGACGGTGTCCGGCGACTCCGGGAGCATCGATGAGCACGTCCCCCACCCCTGAAGCCTGGATCTTCGATTACGTCCGCACGCCGCGCGGCAAGGCCTCGGCCGCCGGCGGTCTGCACTCGCACACCGCGATCGACCTGGTGGTGCATTTGATGACCGACCTGCGCGCACGCGGACTACCCGTCACCGAGGTGGACGACGTCGTTCTAGGGTGTGCGTCCCAGCTCGACGAACAGGGGAGCAACCCGGCGCGGATCGCGGCGCTGCTGGCCGGCTGGGGCGAGCGGGTCCCTGGTCTGATGGTCAACCGCTTCTGCGCCTCCGGCATCGACGCGGTCGCCGTCGCCGCCGCCCGCGTCAAGGCCGGGGACGCCGACCTGGTGGTGGCCGGCGGGGTGGAGAGCGTGTCCCGGGTCCCGATCTTCTCCGACCGCGGACCACTCTGGACCGACCCGGCCGTTGTGGAGGGCATCGGATCGATTCACATGGGAGTGGCCGCCGACCTGAACGCCGCACTCGAGGGCTTCAGCCGCGAGCAACTCGACGCCTACGGCGCGCGCTCCCAGCACCGCGCCGCGGAGGCGTGGGCGGCCGGCCGTTTCGCCGCGGAAGTGGTGCCGGTCCCGCGGGGTGACGGCGAACCGCTGGGCACCGACGAACTGGTGCGGCCCACCACCAGCCCGGCGACACTGGCCGCGCTGGCTCCGGCGTTCGCCGGCCTCGGTGCCGACGGGCAGGATGCCCTCGCGCTGCGTTCCTTCCCCGAGCTGGGCGCCATCGAGCATCTCCACACCGTGGGTACCGCCCCCGCGATGGCCGACGGAGCCGCCCTACTGGTCGTCGGCACCTGGGAGGCCGGCCGGCGGGCCGGTCTGCGTCCCCGCGCGCGGATCGCCGCGGCCTCGTCCACCGCCGGCCACCCGGTGCGGATGCTGACCGCCGGTCAAGACGCCGTGCAGGCGGTCCTCGACCGGAGCGGAGTGACGCCGGCCGAGGTGGCCTGCTTCGAGTTCGCCGAGGCCTTCGCCGCGTTGTGCCTGCGCTTCGAGCGGGACATGGGCATCGATTCGGCCGCGGGCGACGACCGGATGAATCCGAACGGCGGCACCATGGCCATGGGGCACGCTTTCGGGGCGACCGGAGCCATCATGGTCGGCGGCTGCGTCGAAGAGCTGCAGCGCCGCGACGGCCGCTGGGGTGTCGGTGCGGTCAGCGGGGCCGCCGGCCTGGGCAGCGCGATTCTCGTCGAACGGCCCGACGGCGCCGATTCCACCGGAAGCTGGCTAGGCTGAGCGCTGTGCAACCATCCACCGAGCAGGGTGCGACGCCGACGGCGACCGGTCCCAACGCGATCGCTCGCGGCCTCGGAGCACTCGGCGACGAGTGGTCCCTGCAGGTGTTGCGCGCCGCACATGCCGGCGCCACCCGATTCGGCCGGTTTCAGGAGCAGCTCCCGGTTTCGGCCGCCAGCCTGGCCGCCCGCCTCGCCTTCTTGTCCGACGAGGGACTCTTCACCCGCCGGATCTATCAGCAGAACCCGATCAGGGCCGAGTACGTGCTCACCCCGCAGGGGCGGGGCACCTGGCCCATCCTGGTGGCGATCTGGGCCTGGGAGGACCGGTGGGCCGACCATCCGCGCGGTGCCCTCCCCACTCGGCGGCATCGGACTTGCGGGCACGAGTTCCAACCCGTCCTGGTCTGCGCCGAATGCGGCGAACCCACCGACCGCCACCAGGTCCGCACCACCTGGGGCCCGACCGGCGGCTGGGCGCGCTCGGTACCGGAGACCACCACCCGGCGACGCCCCCGGAGTCCTCGCCGCCCCGGGGAGTTTCCCGAGACGATGGCGGTGTTCGGCAACCGCTGGGCCGCGGTGGTGATCGGGGCCGTCTTCCAGGGCCTCCGCCGGTATTCGGAGTTCGAGACCACCCTGAAGATCCCGTCGAACATCCTGTCCGAGCGCTTGCGCGTCCTCGTCGACTACGGACTCCTCCGCACCGAGGTCTCTGCCGAAGGCCGACGTGAATACCGTCTCACCGACAAGGGCACCGCCTTCTTCCCGGTGATGGCGACGACGCTCAATTGGGCCGAGCGCTGGTACTCCCTCCCCGAGGGCCCGGCCATGATCTGGCAGCACCACGACCATGCGCTCGTCCCCAGACTGGACTGCGATCAATGCGGTGAACCCTTGGCCGCTGCGGAGATCGAGATCGTCCGCGATTGAGTCGGGCCGGGCGGTCAGAACTCCTGGCCGCCGGCGCGCGCCATCTCGTGCAGACGCGCGATCCGGTCGCCCACCGGCGGGTGGGTGGAGAACAGCTTGCTCATCTTCTCGCCCGCCCGGAACGGGCTCTCGATCATCATGTGCGACTGCGTGGTGAGTTCCGGCGTCGGCGGCAGCGGCGCCATCGCGATGCCGCCGGAGATCTTGTTCAGCGCCGAGGCCAGCCCCAGCGGGTCGCCGGTGAGCTCGGCGCCCGAGGCGTCGGCCTGATACTCCCGTGCACGGGACACCGACATCTGGATCACCGTCGCCGACAGCGGGCCCAGGATCGCGATCAGCATCATGGCCAGCGGGTTGACGCCGCCGCCTCGGTTGCCGCCGAACATGCCGGCGAACATGGCGAAGTTCGCCAGGCCGCTGATCACCGCGGCCATCGCACCGGCGACGGAGCTGATCAGGATGTCCCGGTTGTAGACGTGGCTCAGCTCGTGGCCGATGACGGCGCGCAGTTCCCGGTCGTCGAGCAGTTCGAGGATGCCGGTGGTGCAGCACACCGCCGCGTTCTTCGGGTTGCGTCCGGTCGCGAAGGCGTTCGGCGACTCGGTGGGGCTGACGTACAGCGCCGGCATAGGCTGGTTGGCCCGGGTCGCCAGTTCCCGCACCATCGCGTACAGCTGCGGTGCCTGCACCTCGGTGACCGGCTGCGCGTGCATCGACTTCAGGGACAGCTTGGCGCTGTTGAAGTAGGCGTAGGCGTTGGTGCCGATCGCGATGAACACCGCCACGATCAGAATGGTCGTGTTCTGGAAGGCGGCGCCGATGCCGACGATGATCGCCGACATCAGTCCCATCAGCGCGGCGGTCTTCAGGCCGTTGAACGAATGCAAGTCTGCCTCTCCGATCTCGCTGCACTCCGCGGTGCCCGCGGAGCGAGCCTCGTCGCGTTTGTCTGCCTCTTCAACGACGAGGAGCCGGGTGAAGTTCCGGCCCGGTACCCAGTGTGCGTCAGCCCACGCGGTCGACGGTGAAATTCACCAGCGACGCGAAGGCGGTCCGGGCGGGCGACTCCGGCAGGGTCGCGAGTTCGGTGTGGGCATCGTCGGCCATCTGTGCCAGCCGCTGTCGCGCCTGCTCCATGCCGGCCGAGCCGCTGAGCAGCCCGAGCGCCTCGTCGACCTCGGCGTCGTCGGTGAGCGGCCGGGCCTCCCCGGTCGCCGGATCCACCAGGATCTCGCGCAGGCGCACCGAGTCGGCGCCGTCACCGGCCAGCGCGTAGAGCACCGGGAGGGTGTGCACGCCCTCGCGCAGGTCGGTGCCGGGCGTCTTGCCGCTCTCGCCGGTCACCGAGGCGATGTCGATGATGTCGTCGGAGACCTGGAAGGCCACCCCGACGATGTCGCCGATCCGGGCGAGCGTCGCGATCCGTTCCGGGTCGGCACCGGAGGTCATCGCGCCGAAGCGTCCGGCCGCCGCGATCAGCGAGCCGGTCTTCTCCCAGACCACGCGCAGGTAGTGGTCCACCGGGTCGGCGCCGCGGGCGCCGACGGTCTCGCGCATCTGGCCGGTGACGAGTTCGGCGAAGGTCTCGGCGATGATCCGCACCGACCCCGGGCCGAGGGTGGACACCAGCCGGGAGGCGCGGGCGAACAGGAAGTCCCCGGCCAGGATCGCGACCGAGTTGCCCCAGCGCGCGTTGGCGCTCTCGGCGCCGCGCCGCAGGTCGGCCTCGTCCATCACGTCGTCGTGGTAAAGCGTGGCCAGATGGATCATCTCGACCGCCGTGGCCGCGGTGATCACGTCTTCGCCGGCCGGGTCGGGCCCGAAGTGCGAGGCGAGGACCGCGAACATCGGGCGGAAACGCTTGCCGCCGGCCTTGGCCAGGTGCGTGGCGGCCTCGGTGAGGATCTCGTCGCCCGAGGACAGCTCGGTCAGCAGGAGGTCCTCGACACGCGCGAGTGCGTCGGCGACTCCGGCGGCGAACTCGCCGTTGCCCAGGTCGAGTCCGGCGAATGTCGACTTCACGTGTGACGACCTCATCTTCTCACTCGGTGTCTGCGGCGCCGCAGACCGGCGCGCACCGGCACCTCGGTTCGGCCCCGGCGACACCAGAAGCGTAACCGCATCCGCGCGAGGACATAATCGACGGGTGACCAGTCCAACAGGCGATCGCGATCCGATCCCCGAATCCGCCGACGTCCTGGTGGTCGGTGCCGGTCCGGCCGGCGCCGCCGCCGCCGCACACGCCGCCGCGACAGGCGCCGACGTGGTGCTGCTCGACGCCGCGACCTTCCCGCGGGACAAGACCTGCGGCGACGGTCTCACCCCGCGCGCGGTGAGCGCCCTGCGCACCCTGGGGATGACCGGCTATCTGGACCGACGCCCCCGCATCCGCGGTCTGGACCTGCACGGGTGGGGCGCACGACAGCAGGTGCCGTGGCCTGCCTCGCGCTTCGGGCCGTTCGGCAGCGCCGTGGCCCGCGTCGAACTCGACGACGACATCCGCCGCTTCGCCGTCGACCGCGGCGCCCGGATGGTCGCCGGCGCCAAGGCCGTCGACGTGGAGCGCACCGGCGAGCGGATCGCCGCGGTCACCGTGCAGCACGACCGCGGGCGGTCGTCGATCCGGGTGGGCGAGGTGATCGTCGCCGACGGCGTGAAGTCGGCGCTCGGGAAGACCCTCGGCCGGCAATGGCACCGGGACACCGCCTACGGCGTCGCCGGGCGCAGCTACGTGGACTCGGAGCTGTCGGATTCGGAGTGGATGGGCTCGCACCTGGAGCTGCGCGACACCGACGGCGGCCTGCTGCCGGGCTACGGCTGGGTGTTCCCGCTCGGCGACGGCACCGTGAACGTGGGCGTCGGGGCGTTGGCGACGGCCGCACGACCGGCCGCCCTGCAGTTGCGACCGGTGCTGGAGCACTACGCGCAGATGGTGGGGGACGAATGGCGGCTGACCGGTCCGCCGCAGCGCGTCGCCTCGGCGCTGCTGCCGATGGGCGGGGCAGTGTCCGGGGTGGCCGGGCCGAACTGGATGCTGATCGGCGACGCCGCCGCCTGCGTGAACCCGCTCAACGGGGAGGGCATCGACTACGCGCTCGAAACCGGCCGGATGGCGGTGCAACTGCTGGACGAGAGCCGCGACCACACCGTGGCGTGGCCCGCGCTGCTGCGCCAGGAGTACGGTGCGGCCTTCGCCGCCGCCCGCCGGGCCGCCGGCCTGCTCACCATGCCGCGGACGGTCCCGGTGCTCGGCCGCCCCGGGATCCGGTCGGCGGCGCTGATGGGCCTCGTCGTGCGGGTGATGGGCAATCTGCTGACCGCCGAGGACACCGATCTGATCGCCCGCGCCTGGCGCACGGCGGGTGCGGGCCTGAGTCGCTTCGAGTCGCGGCCCCCGTTCACGTGACGGTGTAGCGGGCCTCAGCCGCCGGCCACACCGGTGTGGATCGCGGCGATGCCGCCGGTCAGGTTCTGCCAGTCGACGTCGCCGAAACCGGCCGCGGTCAGCCGCTCGGCCAGCGCCGCCTGGTCGGGCCATGCGCGGATCGACTCGGCCAGGTAGACGTAGGCCGCCGGGTTGCTGGCGACCTTGGTGGCCACCGCCGGCAGCGCCTTCATCAGGTACTCCATGTACACGGTGCGGAAGGGCTTGAACGTCGGGGTGGAGAACTCGCAGATCGCCAGACGACCGCCGGGCTTGAGCACCCGCCGCAGCTCGGCGAGGGCCAGCGGGACGTCGTTGACGTTGCGCAGGCCGAACGAGATGGTGGCGGCGTCGAAGCTGTCGTCGGCGAACGGCAGGTGCAGGGCGTCGGCGGCCACCTTGGGCACCGGGCGCTGCGCCCCCGCGCGCAGCATGCCGCGGGAGAAGTCGGCGGCGATCACGGTGGCCCCGGAGGTGGCCAGCTCTTCGGAGGAGACGGCGGTGCCGGCGGCCAGGTCGAGGACCACGTCGCGCGGGCGCAGGGCCAGCGCCTTGCGGGTGGCCTTGCGCCAGCGGCGATCCTGCGCGAACGAGAGCACCGTGTTGGTGACGTCGTAACGCTTGGCCACGCCGTCGAACATCTCGGCGACCTCGGACGGATCCTTCTCCAGGCTGGCGCGGGAACCGGATGCGTCGCTCGAAGTCATGCCGACGAGTCTAGGCCCCCGGCGAGACGCTGAGCGCGGCGGCGCATCCTCCGGCTGATCTCGGCGACGATCAGCATCGCGATGATCGCCACCACCCAGCCCGCCAGGATGATCGACAGCCCGGGCACCACCGCCAGCTTCGCATCGCGCCCGGCCGGGCGCGCCAGATTGTCCGGGTCGGTGGCGTCGTAGTCCACCAGGATCCGCTGCCCGGTCTCGAGCTGCGTCGGGTACAGCAGTCCCAGCGTCGGATTGCGCAGTACGCCGTCGGGGGTCACGAAGTTCACCGCGGCGTGCAACCGGTCGGCGGAGATCACGTCGGCGACGGCGGTGGCCCGGTTCGCGTCGATCTTGGCGTCGTTGCGGTAGGCGCCGAGGACGATCACCGACCCGATCAGGGTGGCGATGATGCCGATCGACAGGAAGCCGAGCTGCACGCGCCGCTGAATCACCGGGTTCATGGGGTCAGGATAGACGGCGCCGGTCAGCGCAGGCGCCCGGCGATCTGCTCGTGCAGCGCCCGCAGCGGTCCACGCCGGGTCGCCACTTCGAGCACCTCGATCCCACCGGCCGGCATCGGCGCCGCCAGGGCGGCGGGCAGTCGGTCGACGGCGACCCGCGCGAACGGCAGATGGAATCCGGCGCACAGCGCGGACAGGTCGGTGCGGTGCGGGGTGCCGAAGATCCGTTCGTAGGCGCCGGCGTAGGCGTCGCCGGCGAAGCGCGGATCGCCCTGCTCCAGCAGCCCGAAGATGCCGCCGCCGTCGTCGTTGGCCACCACGATCCGCAGTGCCCGCGGCCGCGGCTCCTCCGGGCCGATCAGCAGACCGGTGGCGTCGTGGATGAAGGTGAGGTCGCCGACGAGGGCGACGGTCTGGCCGGTGCCGCCGGCGCTGTCGGCGGCCAGGGCCGCGCCGATGGCGGTGGAGTTGATGCCGTCGATGCCGGCCACCCCGCGGTTGGAGAGCACCCGCACGCCCGGTGCGACCGATCCGGCCAGGGCCAGGTCCCGGATCGGGTTGGAGGCCCCGACCACCAGCTGATCCCCCGGCGCCACCGCGGCGGCCACGGCCCGGGCCACGTGCAGCCCCGTCGTGTCCGCGCAGGCGTCCAGTTCCTCGGCGACGGCCGCGGCGACTGCGCGCTCGGCCGCCGCGCATTCGTCGCGCCAGGCCTGCGTCGGCTCGCCGGCCGCGATCGCACGGGTGCCGGTGGCGTAGACGTTGCCGGAGACGTCGGGCCATCGCGGTCCGGTGGTGAGCGCGTAGACGCGCACCTGAGGGTCGGCCAGCAGCCGGGCGACCGAACGGTGCAGCGTGGGACGCCCGCAGATGACGGCCTGGCGCGGCGCGAGCCGATTCAGGGCGAGCGGGTGCAGCGGCGTCTTCGGTTGCGGCGCAGTCGGTTCGGCGACGGTCGGGACGCCGGCGAGCTCGGGGTGCACGCCTGCGCCGTGACCGGAGACCACCACGGTCGGGGCGGTCAGGTCGATCTCGATCGGGACGTCCAGCTTGCCCACGGGCGACTGCGTCCACGGCAGCCCGTCGGGACGGCCGGCGAAACGGCCGCCCTCGACGGCGCCGAGGTCGCCGGCGGGCTCGTCGCCGGCGTCGGGCACCAGCGGTTCGCGCAGCGGGATGTCGAACTGGACGGGCCCGGCGTTGCCGGTGCGGGCGCCGCGGGCGGCGGCCAGGACCCGGCCCACCGCCGACCGCCACTGCGAGTTGGTGTCCAGGTCCTCCTCGGCCAGACCGAGGCTGATCGCGGCGCGCACCTGGGTGCCGAAGATCCCGAACTGCTCGATGGTCTGGTTGGCGCCGGATCCGAGGAGTTCGTAGGGTCGGTTGGCGCTGATCACCACCAGCGGGACGCGGGCGTAGTTGGCCTCGAACACCGCCGGGCTCATGTTGGCCACCGCGGTGCCGGAGGTCATCACGATCGGGACCGGGTTGCGCGAGGCCACTGCGAGGCCGAGCGCCAGATAGCCGGCGGAACGCTCATCGATCCGCACGTGCAGGCGCAGCCGGCCGGCGCGGTCGGCGGCGTGCAGGGCGAAGGCCAGCGGGGCGTTGCGCGAGCCCGGGCAGAGCACCGCCTCGCGCACCCCTCCGCGGATCAGCTCATCGACGATCACGCGGGCCTGCAGGGTGGACGGATTCATGGTTCCCGAGCCTAATGGTCGGGCCGCGGCCGGCCCTGCGCGGCGCTACCGTGGAGTGATGGGCATCTACGCGGACAAGGTGCTGCCGCGCCTGGTGGAACGGACCTGCGGCATGCCCGCTCTGGACGAGTTGCGGCGTCGTGCGGCCGCCCCGCTGTCCGGTGCGATCGTCGAGGTGGGTTTCGGCTCCGGCCTCAACGTCGGCTGCTATCCCGGCGCGGTGACGTCCGTGGCGGCGATCGAACCGGCGGATCTCGCGTGGGAGCGGGCGCAGGAGCGGGTGAGCCGGTCGCCGATCCCGATCACCCGCGGCGGCCTGGACGGGCAACGTCTTCCCTTCGACGGCGCCGCCTTCGACGGCGCCCTGTCCACCTTCACCCTGTGCACCATCCCCGATCTGCCGGCGGCGCTGGCGGAGCTGGCCCGGGTGGTGCGCCCCGGCGGCCTGCTGGGTTTCGCCGAGCACGGTCTGGCGCCCGACCGCGGGGTGCGGCGGCTGCAGCGGCTGCTCGACCCGGTCGAGCGGGCCGTCGCCGGCGGCTGCGAGCTGACGCGCGAGATCCCCGCCGAGCTGGCCGCCGCGGGCTGGGAAGTCGAGGAACTGGATCGGTTCTACCTGCCCGCGACCCCCAAACCGTGGGGTGCGCTGTCGGTGGGGTGGGCGCGCCGCCGCTGAAATCCACGGCCTTCGGCCCGGGCGTGCCGTTCCCGCGATGGCCTAAGGTCGAGTCATGAGTCGCGAATTCGACGTCATCGTGTACGGCGCCACCGGTTTCGTCGGTGAGCTGACCGCCCGCTACCTGGCGCAGCAAGCACCGGAGGACACCAAGATCGCCCTGGCCGGCCGGTCGGAGACCAAACTCGCCGCAGTCCGCCGCCGGCTGCCCGAGCGGGCGGCGGCATGGCCGCTGGTGATCGCCGACTCGGACTCCCCCGCCGCCCTGGACGCGATGTGCGCGCGCACCCAGGTGGTGTGCACCACGGTGGGTCCGTACCTGCGCTACGGCGAGAACCTGGTGATCGCGGCCGCGAGCGCGGGCACCGACTACGTGGACCTGACCGGTGAGGTGCCGTTCACCCGGTTCACCATCGACAAGGCCGACGACATCGCCAAGGGCACCGGTGCACGGATCGTCAACTCGTGCGGCTTCGACTCGGTGCCGTCGGATCTGGGCACTTACCTGCTCTACCGGAAGGCCGCCGAGGAGGACGCGGGCACGCTCGGTGAGACCACGCTGGTGCTGGCCTCGTTCCGCGGCGCGGTCTCCGGCGGCACCGTCGACTCGATGCGGGTGATCGCCGAGCAGGCCAAGGACCCGGAGATGCGGCGCCTGCTGCTCAACCCGCAGGCGCTGTCCGGCGGGCCCGGCGACATCCGGTCCGCCGCCCCCAGTTCGGAGCCGAGCGACATCACGCCGGTCGACGCGAAGAAGGTCGACCCGTCGCTGAGCGGCACGCTGGCGCCGTTCTTCATGGCCTCGTACAACACCCGGGTGGTGCGCCGCTCGGATGCGCTGCTCGACGACGCCTACGGTCCCGGATTCCGGTACCAGGAGACGATGTTCGTCGGCGGCAAACCGGTGCTGTCCACCCTGGCGGCCGGAGCGGTGTCGGTGGGCACCGGCATCGGGCTGGCGGCGATGAGCTTCCGTCCGACCCGCAAACTGCTCGACCGGCTGCTGCCCAAGCCGGGCCAGGGGCCGAACGAGAAGACGCGGGAGGCCGGACATTTCATCACCCGGACCTACACCACCACCAGCAAGGGCCGGCGGTTCCGCTCCCAGATGCGCGCCGACGGCGATCCCGGCTACAAGGCCACCGCGGTGATGCTCGGCGAATCGGCTCTGGCTCTGGCGCTCGACCGCGACCAGCTGCCCGAGCGGGCCGGCGCGCTCACACCGGCCGTGGCGATGGGTGACGTCCTGATCGAGCGTCTGCGTCGCGCCGGCTTCGTCATCGAGGTCCACGAGCTCACATGACGCAGGCGCACGACGAGGTGCAGGCCCTCGTCAGCGGTGAGTGGTATTTCGACGGGCCCGAGCTGCGGCGGCTGCGCGACGTGTGCGGCGGCGTCCTGGACGAGTTCAACTCCCTGCCCGCCGCTGATCACACCGGGCGCCGACGTCTGCTCGGCGACCTGTTCGGCGACTGCGGCGACGACCTCGAGGTGATCCCGCGCTTCCGCTGCTCCTACGGTTTCAACATCGCCGTCGGCTCGGGCGTCTATCTGAACGCCGGCTGCTTCCTGATGGACGACGGACCGATCACCCTCGGCGACCACGTCCTGATCGGCCCGTCGGCGGTCCTGGCCACCGCCCTGCACCCGATCGACGACCATCGGTTGCGCCGACAGGGCGCCGAACGCACCGCGCCGATCGTCATCGGTGACAACTGCTGGCTGGGCTCGAACGTCACCGTCGGCGCCGGGGTCACCATCGGCGCGAACACGGTGGTCGGGGCCGGCAGCGTCGTGGTGCGCGATCTGCCCGACCACGTGGTCGCGGTGGGCTCGCCCGCCGTCCCGATCCGGTCGCTCCCGGTCGACGACTGACCGGATCCGCGCCGGCGCCCACAGAGTGTCGAACCGTGATCGCATGCCGGTGCAGATTCGACACTCTGACCGGCGCCGTCCCCTGCCGCGGCGGGGGCGGCTATGCCTGGCCGGGGCGCAGGGCGATGAACAGCGCGTCGAGGTCGGCGCAGAGCCGATCGCCTTCGTGCAGCGTGCCCTTGACGAAGAGCTTGCGGCCGTCGCGGCGCTCCACCCAGGTCTTCAGGGTCAGCGGGGTCTCGAGCGGGGTGAGCGACCGGTAGTTCACGGTCAGGTAGGCGGTGCGGGCGACGCCGTGGACGTTCAGGGCCGCGGCCATGCCGCCGAGGTCGTCGAAGGCGACGGCGACGTGGCCGCCGTGCGCCACACCGTTGCCGCCGAGGTGGAAGCGGCGGAACTCGACGGTGGCGCTCACCCCGTCCTCACCGCCGTCGGTGATCTCGTACGGCGGGAGGGTGATGTTGCCGCGCGACGGCAGGTCGATGCGGGTGCCCGACGGGGTGTGCCACTCGTCCACCAGCATGGTGTCGAGCTTGGCATTGAACTGCTTGAGCTCCTCGATCACCTCGTCGGCCAGCTCCGGGGTGGGGCACGCGTAGCGCACCTTGTCCATGAAGGTGCGCACCTGCTCGACGAACTCGCCGTAGCGGGGTCCGCCGCGGTCGGTCGTCACGTCGAACTCGGCGCGGAAGCCGCCCCCCTGCGGGGAGTCCTCCGGCGCGGGAGGGTTCCACTTGGTATCGCGCGGGGCACCGGTCATCGGTCCAACGTATCCGGTGCGCGATCAAGCGATCGCTTGGGGGCCGAGCGGGTGCCTTAGGCTCGGATCCATGACTTCGCCGTTCGACCCCACCCAGTGGAAGACCGTCCCCGGCTTCGCCGAGCTCACCGACATCACCTATCACCGGCACACCGGTGAGGGCCGCGCCGACGGAATCGTCCGTATCGCGTTCGACCGGCCCGAGGTCCGCAACGCCTTCCGGCCGCACACCGTCGACGAGCTGTACCGCACCCTCGATCACGCCCGCCGCTCTCCCGACGTCGGCACCGTGCTGCTGACCGGCAACGGCCCCTCCCCCAAGGACGGCGGCTGGGCGTTCTGCAGCGGCGGTGACCAGCGCATCCGCGGCCGCTCCGGCTACCAGTACGCCACCAGCCACGACAGCGACGTCGCCGCCGCCGGCACCGAGGGCGTGGACGCCGCGCGGGTGAAGGCCGAGGGCGGGCGGCTGCACATCCTGGAGGTGCAGCGCCTGATCCGCACCATGCCGAAGGTGGTGATCGCCGTGGTGAACGGCTGGGCCGCCGGCGGCGGGCACTCGCTGCACGCGGTGTGCGATCTGACCCTGGCCTCGCGGGAGCACGCCCGCTTCAAGCAGACCGACGCCGACGTCGGCTCGTTCGACGCCGGCTACGGCAGCGCCTACCTGGCCAAGCAGGTGGGGCAGAAGTTCGCCCGCGAGATCTTCTTCCTCGGCGAGGACTACGACGCCGAGACCATGCACCGGATGGGGGCGGTGAACCGCGTCGCCGACCACGCCGAGCTGGAGGAGCTCGCGATCGAATGGGCGCGCAAGATCAACGGCAAGTCCCCCACCGCGCAACGCATGCTCAAGTTCGCCTTCAACCTGACCGACGACGGCCTGATGGGCCAGCAGGTGTTCGCCGGGGAAGCCACCCGCCTGGCCTACATGACCGACGAGGCCGTCGAGGGCCGCGACGCCTTCCTGGAGAAGCGGGCGCCGGACTGGGACGACTTTCCCTACTACTACTGAGTTCCGACTGCACGGCACGCGGTCTCGACTTCGCTCGACCGGCTGAAGGCGACCGGCAGACCGCGGCCGGAGGACTTTGGCGCTTCGAGCGACCCTCAGGGTCGGTACGAGCGCCGAAGTCGGTCAGCTCAGGTGCAGCGCGGTCCGCAGTCGCCCCAGGAGAGTGGCGGGACGGAACCGCGTGCACGATCGGTCGTCACACACCGCGCAGTCGGTACCCGGTCGGTAGTGTGCGTGGGCTGTGCGGTCGTGACCGCAGACGCACAAGTTCCTGGCCATAGGCGAATCCTACCCGCGAGTACCGTCGGCGCCGCCTGTTCGCGCTCAGCCGATGAGCCCGGCCACCGTCTCCATGTCCGCCACGCGCTCGGCATGGGTGAGGGCGGCCGGCGAAGCCAGGAGCACCCCGACTCCGGCCGCACGGAATGCCGATACCTGTTCGGCGACATAGCTTTTCGGTCCGATCAGACTCATGGCCCGCACCAGGGCGTCGGGCACCGCGTCCGCCGCCTCCTGCTTGCGCCCGTCCAGGTAGAGGTCCTGGATCAGCTTGGCCTCCTCGACGTAGCCGTAGCGCTGCACCAGCGAGTTGTAGAAGTTCTTGCCGCGCGCACCCATGCCGCCGATGTACAGCGCCGCGTGGTGGCGGATCATCGTCAGGCAGCGCTCGATCTCCGCCTCGTCCTCGGTGATCCGCGCGGCCGCCTGCACCACGACGATCAGGTCGCCCAGTGCCGGATCGCGCTTGGCCCGGCCGGCGGCGAGGGCCGGCCCGAAGGCGGCGTCGACGAACTCGGGATGGAAGAAGATGGGCTGGAACTCCTCGAACAGCTCGGCGGCCAGTTCGACGTTCTTCGGTCCGATGGCCGCCAGCAGCATCGGGATCTGCTCACGCACCGGATGGTTGATGATCTTCAGCGGCTTGCCCAGCCCGCTGCCGCCGTGCTCTTCGGTGAGCGGCAGGTGGTAGTGCTTGCCGTCGTAGACCACCCGCTCGCGCCGCCAGACCATGCGGCAGATCTCGGCGGTCTCCCGGGCCCGACCCAGCGGATAGTTGTACTTGACGCCGTGGAAGCCCTCGATCACCTGCGGCCCGGACGCGCCGATCCCCAGGATCACGCGGCCGCCGCTGATGTAGTCCAGCCCGGCCGCGGTCATCGCCAGGTTGGTGGGGGTGCGGGAGTACATCGGCAGGATGCCGGTCTGCAGTTCCATCGTGTCGGTGCGCGCGGCGATGTAGCCGAGCTGCGACACCGCGTCGAAGCTGTACGCCTCCGGAACGGTGACCCGCACGACACCGGCGTGCTCGAAGTCCCGGAGATTCTCGATGGTCTCGCGGAAATCTCCCGCGTAGTTGATGGGCATCCCGAGTTTCATCGTCATGCCGGGCATTCTGCCACCGACCGCGACCGGTTCCGCTGCGCCGGTTCTGCGACCGTGCCGAAACCCCCTGTTCACCCTCCATTAAGGTGCCTGCGCGATGATTTAGGTCACTTTGACGACGGCTCGGCCACCGCCAGGTAAACACTGCCGTGAACATTCCTGAACGCAAGGTGAAGTCGCAGGTCAGGGCCGATTACCCGGGTTCATCGAAAATTGACGCCGAAGCCCGGTGAAGCCTCATAGTTGTCGCTATGGGCGCAGAGACTCTGATCCTGGTGCTGTTGATCGTGACCGCACTGGGTTTCGACTTCACCAACGGCTTCCACGACACCGGCAACGCGATGGCCACATCCATCGCGACGGGTGCGCTCAAGCCGAAGGTCGCCGTCACCATCGCAGCCGTGCTGAACCTGGTGGGTGCGTTCCTGTCGGTGGAGGTCGCCACGACCGTGACCAAGGGGATCCTGAACATCCCCTCCGAGCCCGCGGAACTCAGTTCCGAGGTGGGCGGTGCCACCGTCGCGCTGACCATCATCTTCGCCGGCCTCGTCGGCGCCATCATCTGGAACGTCGTCACCTGGCTGTTCGGCCTGCCGTCGTCGTCCTCGCACGCACTGTTCGGCGGCCTCATCGGCTCCGGTCTGGCGGCCAGCGTCTCCATCAACTGGAACGGCATCGTGGGCAAGGTGATCGTGCCCGCGCTGCTCGCGCCGGTGATCGCCTGCATCGTCGCCTCCGTGGGCACCATGGCGATCTACGCCATCACCCGCAAGCTGGCCGAGAAGAAGAAGGAAGACGGCTTCCGCACCGGCCAGATCGCGTCGGCCTCGCTGGTCTCCCTGGCCCACGGCACGGGCGACGCGCAGAAGACCATGGGCGTCATCGCGCTGGCGCTGATCGTCACGGGGCACCTGGACTCCGACGTCGCCGAGCAGGGCCTGCCGCTCTGGGTGATCGGCAGCTGTGCCGTGGCCATCGCGCTGGGCACCTACCTCGGCGGCTGGCGCATCATCCGCACCCTGGGCAAGGGCCTGGTGGAGATCAGCTCGCCGCAGGGCATGGCCGCCGAAGCCTCGTCGGCCGCCATCATCCTGACGTCCTCGGCGGCCGGCATGGCGCTGTCGACCACGCAGGTCGCCACCGGCTCCATCCTGGGCAGCGGCCTGGGCCGCAAGGGCGCCGAGGTCCGCTGGGCCGTCGCAGGCCGCATGGCCGTCGCCTGGGTCACCACGCTCCCGGCCGCCGGCCTGGTCGGCGCCCTCTGCTACTGGCTCGCGAACGGGATCGGCGGCATGGGCGGAGCGCTCACCATCTTCGCCATCCTGCTGGCGGCCTGCATCTGGATGTGGCTGCGCGCCCAGCGCCACAAGGTCGACTCCAAGAACGTCAACGCCGACTGGGATCCGTCCAACTCGGTGATCCCGGCCGAGGCCCGCGCCGATGCCGAGCCGAAGCAGCAGGCCTGAGACCCCACGACGGAAGAGAGAAGGTCCACGACATGGGAATCGACTTCGCCGAGATCGCCGAATCAATCAGCCGTGTGCTCGCCATCGGCCTGCTCCTGGGCGCCGGGCTCCCCGCACTGTTCGCCGTCGGCATGCGGCTGGTCGCACTGAGCACCCCGGACGAGGACGCCGAGACCGCCACCGCACCGAATCAGGTCTACCGCTACGCCGGATACTTCCTCTACGCCGTCGTGGCCGTGGTGATCATCCTCGGCATCCTCTGGATCACCCGTCAGACCCTGTACCACCACCTGAACATCCAGGTGTTCCCCGCCAGCACGTACTAGTAGCTCCCCGCCCTCGCACGGAAGGCCACCCGTCCCATGGCTGCCAATGTCTTCGAGAACGTCATCAACTGGATCCGCACCGGCTATCCCGAAGGGATTCCCCCGCAGGATTATCCGCCGCTCTTCGCCCTCCTCACCCCCGTGCTGGACGAGTCGGAGATGACCGATGTGGTCCTCACCCTGGCCCTGGAACGCGATCCGGAGTCGCCGACGACCCGCGAGGACGTCGCTGCGGCGATCGCCGCGGTGACCGAGCAGAAGCCGTCCCGGGACGAGATCAATCAGGTGGCCGCGCGCCTGGCCGCCGCCGGCTGGCCGCTCGATTCGCACGTGGTCCATCCCTGACCGACGAGGAAGCCCGACCGACGAGGAGGGAAGAGCCCTGAGCCGAACCCTGCTCCCGCTCCCGCTGCCGCCGACTCCGGCCGTCCTGGATTCGCGGCGGGAGTTGCGGTCGCTGCTGGACGGCGACGCCGCCTATCTGCCGGTACCCGCGCACGACACCGCCGCCGCGCGGGGGCTCTGCACGGCGCTCGGCGCAGGCGAGCCGATCGATCCGCGTGCCTGCCTGGTGGTCTCCACCTCGGGCACCACCGGAACACCCAAGGGCGCCATGCATTCTCCCGAGACGCTGCACGCCTCGGCGACCGGCACCGCGCAGGCGCTGGGCGGCCCGGGAAGCTGGCTGCTGACGCTGCCCCCGCACCACATCGCCGGGCTGCAGGTGCTGCTCCGTTCCCTCGCGGCCGGATACGAGCCCGTGGTCGTGGACGTCGGCGAGGGCTTCGACCCCGCCGTGTTGCCGGCCGCTGTGGACGCGATGACCGGTCCGCGCAAGTACACCTCCCTGGTGCCGCTGCAGCTGCGCAAAGCCCTCGAACACCCCGAGGCGACGCGGGCACTGGCCGGCCTGGACGCGATTCTGGTCGGCGGCGCCGCCACCCCGCCGGCCCTCGCCGACGCCGCCGTCGCCGCGGGGCTGCGCATGGTCCGGACGTACGGGATGAGTGAGACCGCGGGCGGCTGCGTGTACGACGGACGGCCCCTGCCCGGCACCCGGATGCGGATCGCCGAGCCCGCGGCCGACGGTGTCGGCCGCGTCGAACTGGGCGGCGACACGGTCGCCTTCGGCTACCGCAACATCGCCGAGCACCCCGCCTTCGCCTCCCCCGGATGGTTCCGCACCGACGACCTGGGAGCGGTCGACGACGGCCTCCTGCGGATCGCCGGGCGCGCCGACGAGGCGATCTCCACCGGCGGCCTCACCGTGGTGCCGCAGGTGGTGGAGGCGGTGATCGAGGCACTCGACGGCGTCGCCGTCTGCGCGGTCTTCGGCGTGCCCGACGAACGCCTCGGCGACGCGGTGGCCGTGGCCGTGGTGCCCGACGGGGCCGCCCCGGAGCTGGGCGCCCTGCAGCGTGCGGTCACCGCACGGCTCGACCGCTATGCCGTCCCGCGGCATCTGCTGGTTCTGGACGAGCTCCCGGTGCGAGGTCCCGGGAAGGTCGACCGGCGAGCGCTCCGGGACGAATTCGCGACCCGGAACCGATCTCGACTCCGTTCGGATCACCGGGACTCACTGTTAGATTGATGGCATGTCCGCAGACGATCCCCGCCTTCTCGTGACCAGCGCACGTATGCCGTTCGCCGTCGACGAAATTCACAAACTCGGTGAAGAACTCCATCGCTACGTGGTAGCCACTGACACCTTCAAGCAATCGCCCGGTCTGCACTCCAAGGGAGTGAATAAGCGAGTCGTGACGGCGCCGCCCACCCAGCAGCCGGACGCCTTCGTCGACGATGTGATCAAGACGATCGACGACGAGCAGATCGACTGGGTCCTCCCGATGTTCGAGGAGGTCTTCTACCTGGCCGCCAACCGCGAGAAGATCCAGGGCGACCGCGACGTCACCCTGTTCTTCCCGCAGCTGGACGCCCTGCTGGAGGTGAACGACAAGTCGACCTTCGCCGACCTGTGCCGTCGCCTCGACCTGCCGGTCGCCGAGACCATCGTGTGCACCACGCCCGAGGAGTTCGTGGCGGCGACGCAGCGCTGGGAGCACTGGTTCGCCCGCGCCACCTTCGGCCGCGGCGGCCTGGACATCATCACCAACTACGGCCCGCTGGCCGGCGAGACCGCCGTCGAAGACATCAAGCCCACCGAGCAGGACCCGTGGCTGGTGCAGCAGTTCCTGGTCGGCACCGACCGCTGCAGCTGGAGCGTCGTGCACGACGGCGAAGTGATGCTGCACTCCTGCTACGAGCATCCGATGAGGATCGACGACCGCGGCGGCGTCGTCTTCGAGTCCGTCGATTCGCCGGAATCACTTGCCGCAGTTCAGAAGATCGCCAAGGAACTGAACTGGACCGGGCAGATCAGCATGGACTACCTGGTGACCGCGGACGGCACGCACTACATGGTGGAGTGCAATCCGCGGCCGACGGCCGGGTGCACCATCGCCACCGCCGAGGAGCTCGACACGGCGCTGTTCAAGCCGGACGGTCTGGTGCTGGTCCCCGCCGGCCGCAAGAAGATGATCAAGGCCGCGGTGCTGCGCGATGCGCTGATGCACCCGAAGCGCGCCCGCGCCGACTTCGCCGCCGCCAAGGGCGCCAAGGGCGTCTACGACCAGCGCAAGGACCACATGCCGCTGATCTACTCGGCGCTGAGCCTGCGCCACGTGCTGGCCTACCGCAAGGCCCTGGGCGCCGAGCGCAGCAAGGAACAGCTGGTCGCCGCGCAGTTCTTCGACATCCTCTACGACGGCTCCCCGCTGAAGTAGCCGGCCCCCGGAGACCATCGACGCCCCCTGGATTCCAGAGGGCGTCGGTCGTCTCGGGGCTGAATCCGGTGGAGCTACCAGATGACGGCGACGCCGCACGCGGCGACCGACAGGCCCACCGCACTCCAGAACAGACCCGGAGGCAGCGGGCTTCCGGTCTTGCGCTGCTTGGCGCTGCCCATGCCGAGGACCGCGCCGAGCACCACCAGAAGCACCAGTTTCGTGCCGATCTTCGGGTAATTCGGGTCGTAATCGCCCCACGGACCGGCCAGGAATACCCCGGTGATCAGGGAGACCACCAGGCCGTAGTTCATGGTGGCGGAGAACTCGTAGCGCTTGCGGATCGCCGCCTCGAGCAGAGCCCCCAGCGTCATCGCGAAACCGATCAGGTGCAGAACGACTATTACGCTGCGTAGTACATCCATGCCGCCCAGCATACGGACTGCTGTGCGCTCCGCCAGTCGATCAGGCGACCGGATCCAGATCGCCGACGTCGGAAGCCTGGTCCGCGGTGGCGCCGGCGGGCTCGACGGGCTCGACGGGCTCGGCGACCGAGGGCTCCTCGGCCGTCGGCGGCGTCTGCTCCCCGGGTGAGCCGTCCGGGATCACCGGCGACTCTTCTTGCGCACCGTCGTCCTGACGGCCTTCCCCCAGGGCGTGCTTGGGCGGGTTGCCGCTCCACTGCTCGGGGGCCGCCGCCCACTCACCGTCCGAGCCGGTCAGCCGGTGAGCGCCGCCCGCCTGCTGCGCGGTCGGATCCGCCGCCGGCACCGGAGCGGCCTCACCGACGGGTGTGCCGCCCGCTCCCCCGTCGTCGGCCGTCACGGCCACGCCGCCGAAGGTCTTCTTGTCGGCGACGTCGGTCATCGGATAGAAGAGTTCGGCCTGCGTGTCCCAGCGCTGCAGATCTTCTTCGTCGTAGGAGATCCCCAGCGCGTCGTAGACCAGGGCGTTGAGTAGCGCGAGCGGATGGTAGGTGTCGTACACGGCGTAGGTGGTGTTGCCGTCGGCGCTGGACAGCAGCTGCGGGCCGCCGATGATCAGCGTCTGTCCCGCGTCGTTCGCCGAACCGTCGAGGTGTCCGTACGGGCCGTCGCCGGGCGAGTGGATCGCCACGAACCCGGCCGCGTTCACCAGCAGCGACGATGCCGGCCGCAACCACTTCCACTGCCAGTCGGCGACCGGGTCGCCCTGGACGATCACCGAGATCACCTGCAGGTCGCCGGTGTCGGCCGGGTTGCGAGCACCGTCGTTGTCGATGCCGAGCGCGCCGAGCAACGGCGTCACCCACAGCCCGCTCAGCGGCAGATCGGCGCCGAATCCTTTGAGTCCCCACGGGCTCCGCGGATCGGAGATCAGCAGGATCACGGTGTTGGGCCGGAGGATCTTGTCGGCGTCGTCCTTGCCGGCATCGGCGCGCACCTGCTGCTCGGCGGCGTTGCCGACGGCCTCGGCGCCCTGCGAGTAGCCGGTGTAGACCACCATGCCCGGATGATCTTTGAGGGCGTCCATCACGGCGAGGTTGTTCTGCTCGGCCGCCGTCCGCGACTCGACGTATGAGGGGGCGAAGAACGGCAGCCCCAGCGGGGTGTCGGCGTTACCGGTGATCACCGGTGCGAACGACTCGGGGTACTTCACATACGCGGCATCGCGTTGGCCGACCAGACCGTTCACGCGCGGGTGCAGGCCGGTGTCGTCGGTGCCGGGGGTGACGATGACCAGGGCGCCGGCCGCCTCGGACAGCAGCTTGAGGAGCGCGTCGTCGCCCCCGAGCGCGGCGTTGCCGACACCGGGCTCCCACGTGACGACCGGGTTGCCGTCGGCGTCGGTCAACGTGTTCAGGTTCCCGGGCACGGCGACGGGATCGCCGGCGGAGACGTCCGCGGTAGCCATCGCGAAGGGCGCGGCCAAGCCGAGGCAGAGGCCGCAGGTGACGGCGGTGGCGGCGAGACGACGACGGGCACGGTTCGGCCGAGAGGTCACAGAAGGGTCTTTCTTGCACGGTGCGCGCCGGGCCTCGGGCTGGGAGACGGCGACAGCACAGCTGACTGACCCAGAAGACCACGCCTGTGACCTGGCCCGATATCGCCCGATTGGATGAATCGGCGAATTCATCTCATTGGAGGACCCGCGCGGCGCGACCCGCCGGACAGCCCTTGCGCCGCGGTGGGAGGATTGCGGTCGTGGCAACCGTGAACCAGTGGATCGAGGGCGCCAGGCCCCGCACCCTTCCCAATGCGATCGCACCCGTCGTCGTCGGCACCGGCGCGGCCGCCTACGTCGGCGACGTGGTCTGGTGGAAGGCGGCGCTGGCGCTGGTGGTGGCGCTCGCGCTGATCGTCGGCGTCAACTTCGCCAACGACTACTCCGACGGCATCCGGGGCACCGACGACGACCGGGTGGGCCCGCTGCGCCTGGTCGGTTCCGGTGCGGCGAGCCCGGGCGCGGTGAAGACCGCCGCCCTGATCTGTCTCGGTATCGCCGCCGTGGCCGGCGTGATCGTCGCGGTGACGACCGCGTGGTGGCTGCTGGCGGTCGGCGTCCTCTGCCTCCTGGGTGCCTGGTACTACACCGGCGGCAGCCGTCCCTACGGCTACTCCGGGTTCGGCGAGGTGGCCGTCTTCGTCTTCTTCGGCTTGGTCGCGGTCCTGGGCACCCAGTTCGTGGTGGCCGGCGAGGTGGACGCGGTGGGCCTGATGTGCGCGGTCGCGATCGGCTGCTTCTCCAGTGCGGTGCTGGTGGCCAACAATCTGCGCGACATCCCCACCGACACCGAGTCGGGCAAGCGGACCCTGGCCGTCCGGCTGGGCGATCAGTCCACCCGCACGCTGTTCGTGATCCTGATGGCGATCCCGTTCCTGATCACCCTCTGGGTGGGCGCCTTCACCGACTGGTGGGCCCTGTTCGGCCTGCTCGCGCTGCCGCTCGGCGTCGTCGCCCTGCGGCCGGTCACGTCGGGGGCGCAGGGGCGTGCGCTGATCCCGGCCCTGGCGACCACCGGACTTGCCATGCTGGTGTGGGCGATCGCCACCGGTGTGGCGATCGGCCTGAGCTGACACCACCGGAGACGCACCGGCCGACGAGGGGACGACGATGGACGATCCGAACGCGCGCATCGATCCGGGCGCGATCAAGCACCCGGGCTGGACCGCCGCCGGGGTGATCGTGATGCTCGCGGTGATCGTCGCCGGGGTGGTCCTGTGGGCGCGGGGCAGTTCGGAGGCGGTCCGGATCAGCGAGCCGTCGCTGGGTGCGCCCGTCACGCTCGACGGCGGGCGCACCGCGATTCCGGTGGAGGCGACCATCGCGAATCAGAGCGATGAGCCGATCCGGGTGACGGAACTCAAGGTCGACGTGCTGTCGTCGCGCCGAGTGGGCGCGTGCTTCACCGCGCCACCAGAGCCGGACACCGTCACCGGGACCTACAGCGTCGCCCTCCCGATGCAGGCGGGCGTCCCCACCACCGGGGTCACCACCGTGCCGTACACCGCCGAGGTGCCGGCCGGCACCGGCGGCCGGCTGGCGTTCACCGTCGGCCCGCAGACGCAGGATGCCGGAACGGTGATCGTCACCGTGTTCCGGCCCGTCGTGGTCCTCGACGACGGCGCCGAGCTCGGTCTGCCGTCGGTCGCGACGGCGACCACGCCGGAGGGGGTTCAGCGGTACGTGGACGGCGTGCAGGCGCTGACCGCGGCCGAGCGGGCCGCACAGAGCGCCTGCGCAGGCGGCGAACTCGCGACTTTCGACGACGTCTACGGCACGTCGAGTCTGCAGGACGAGCCGCTGAAGCGACTGCGCGAGTCGTACACGGAGCTGGCGGGAAAGAACTGACGCGGACCCCGCACGACGAGCAGCCCGGCACCGTTTCGGTGCCGGGCTGCTCGCTGTTAAGAGCCCCGGTCAGGGGTTCGTTGCCGTCAGGCGCGCGCCGGAGCCTCGGGGAGGCTCGCCAGCACCGCCTCGCGGAGCTCGTCGGCGGTGGTCGCCGACTCGATCAGCGCCGTCGAAGCCGGATCACCGGCGTCGAGGATCCCCAGGAGCAGGTACTCCGGGCGGATCGAGCGGTCCCCGCGCTCGCGCGCCAGGTGGATCGCCGACCGCACGGCCTCGCGGGTGGCCGAGCCCATGCGCGGGCGGCCGCCCCGGCCACGCGGGCCGCGTCGTCCGCGGCCGCCTTCGAAGGGGCCCGCCCAGGGGCCGCCTTCCGCGGGACCACCGGGGCCGCCGGGGCCGAAGCCACCGGGTCCGAAGCCTCCGGGGCCGAAGCCCGGTCCGAAACCTCCGGGTCCGAAGCCTTCCGGTCCGAAGCCGGGTCCACGACCGCGGTGCCGTCGGCCGTCGGCGCAGGCGCTGTCGTGCCCCCGGCCCCGTCCCCGCTCGCCCCGGCCCTGACCGCCCCGGCCACGACCGCGACGAGGCCGTTCGCCCCAGTTCGCGGACAGGTCGTCGCCGAAGCGGTCGTTGACCGCGGCGCGGACCTTGTCCAGGTCGATACCGATACTGGCGAGGGCCTCGCGGTCCTCCTCGTACCGGTCCGCCGCCGTGCCGGCGTCGGCCTGCTCGGCTTCGTCGTCGGCGTGCTCGGCGTGATGGGCCAGCACTGCCTCGCGGGCCGTCTCGAGGGTCAACCCCTGCTCGCCCAGCAGGGTGAACAGCGGGCTGCGGGCGTTGCCGAGCATGCCCAGGATCAGGTGGTCGTTGCCCAGGCCCCGGTGTCCGAGTTCCTGCGCCTCTTGCATCGCGAAGACCATCACTACGCGGTCTTCCATGGTGAATCGATCAAACATCGTCGTCGTCCTTTCCAGCCTTGCCGGCCGGGTCGGTACCGCGCGGGCTCCCGTCAGTCGACGGGGCGCTCTCGCGATACGAGTGCTTCTGATGCACGGCCTGCCGGCTGACCTGCAGGACGTCCGCGATCGCCTGCCAGCTCCAGTCGTGGGAGCGGGCGTTGGCCACCTGAACGTCTTCGAGTCGATCGGCAAGGGTTCGTAGAGCCCGTACCGCAGCCAGACCCACCGCCGGGTCGGAACTCGCGGCGGCACCGGCGACCTGGTCGCCGTCGGTGGTCGTTGTCAACTTCTCGTCGTCGTGCATGGTGTCAGGTTATATTGACGACTCCGAGAGTGTCAAGCTTTCTTGACAGAAAGTTTCGGGCGTACGACAGACCCAGCGTTCGACCGCGAACCCAGCGGTCGCGAGGGCTGGGTCTGCGACCGGGCGCTGGGTGTATCGGCGGGACTACTCGGAGAGGATGGACTCGGTGATGTTCATCCGGGAGGCGCGGACCGCGGGCACGAGGGCGCCGAAGAGGCAGAGGGCCGCGGCAGCGGCCACATAGCCGGCCGACGACCACAGGGGCTGGTAGACGATGTCGATCGACGTGGTCTCGGCGAGACTCTTGTCGGCGAGGTAGTGCAGCCCCGACCCCATGACGACGCCGACGGCCGCGCCCACGACGGCCACCGAGCCCGCCTCGGCCAGCACCATGCGGACCACGAAGCGCCGGGAGGCACCCATCGCGCGGAGGACGCCGAGCTCGCGGCGCCGTTCCAGCACCGACAGCAGCAGCGTGTTGAGCAGTGCGATGGCCGCGGCGCCGGCGACGATCCACTGGATCGCGACGGTGAACGCCCCCGCCTGTTCGACGGATTTCTGCGTCGCCTCCAGCGCCTCCTGCCCGGTGTAGACGTGCACCGGCCGGTCCCCGGCCCCCGGATACTCCGCGACCATCTCGGTGAGCTGCCGCTGCAGCTGCGCGAGGTCGGCCCCGGGTTCGGTGAAGATCTGCAGGTAGGTGTCGCCGTCTCGGTTGAACCAGTCCGCCATCAGCTTCTCGGAGACCGCGGCGGTGCCCGAGTCGATGGTCACGTAGTTCACGGTGTCGCGCACCACCAGATCGCGATAGCCGGTCGGTGTGGCCAGCTGCAGGGTGTCCCCGACGTCCACGCCGAGCGTGCGCGCCAGTACCCGGGACAGCAGGATGCCGTCTCCGTCGAGCGTCTGGCGCACCGCTTCGGGCGTCGCCTTGCGCATGAACGGGGCGGCCGAGCCCGGTTCCAGCCCCTGCAGCATGGCGCGCGACTCCCCGATGTTCACCGACGCCCACTGGCCGCCGGCGATGCGCTCGACGCCGGGCAGCGTCGCCGCCTTCGCGGCGATCTCCGGGTTCAGGACCGGCCCGACCGGGATGTCGCTCTTGTCGCGCGAGGAGACGTAGATGTCCGGATCGCTCAGTCCGTCAAGCGAATTGGAGATGGACCCGACCATGTTGCTGAGCGCACCGGAGATGCCGATGCCCACGGCGATGGCCACGCCGACGGTCATCACCGTCGCCCATACCCGGCGCGGGGCGCGGTCGCTGTTGACCGCGGCCAGCCGGCCCGGGCCACCGAACCGGCGCGAGACCGCGACCACCGCCCGCACCAGCGCCACGGTGATGCCGAAGCAGACCAGGATCCCGCCGAGCGAGTACACCGCCCCCGCCAGCAGCGCCGGCCGCCCCTCCACCGTGCGCGTCATCACGAAGGCGCCGACCACCATCACCACCCCGGCGATGCCGGTGAGCCACAACAGTTTCGACGCCGGCGGCTCGGCGTCGGAGGCCTCGCCGGGCACCATGGCCTCCACCGGTGCCACCGAGAACACCGATCGCGCGGCCAGCGCCGTCGCCGCCACACAGGCGATGAGACAGGCGAGCACGGCGAGCGGCGCGGCGAAGACCGGCAGGTGGTACGACACCTCCAGCGCCGTGGATCCGACGGTGCTGGGCAGCCGACCCACCGCCCACCGCCCGGCCAGGATGCCCACCGGCACCCCGATCAGGCCGCCCACCAGACCGAAGATCGCCGACTCCAGCAGCAGGTCGCTGACCAGGTGGCGCCGCCGGGCGCCGAGCGCCCGGATCATCGCCAGCGACTGCCGCCGCGAGGCCACCGCCATGTTCATGGTGTTGAACACCAGAAAGCCCGCGATGATCAGCGACACCAGCGAGACCAGCAGCGTCGAATCGCGGGTGACGGCGCTGGCCACCTCGGTCTGTTTGACCCGGAAGTCCGGGTCCACCACGGCGGCGCGGCCGTCGACCACCTCGGACACCTGACGGCGCAACGCGTCCTGGGAGATGCAGTCGTCCGGCACGATCATGATCGAGTCGACGGCACCGTCGAGCCCGGCCAGGCGCTGCGCCAGCGGCAGGTAGGCGAAGATGAACCGTCCACCGTTGAGGACGTCGGTGCCCGGATCGTCGACCACCTGCAGCACGCGGACCGGCGTCCCGGAGATCTCGACGGTCTGATCCGCGGCCAATCCGGTGCCGGCGCCGGCGATCACGCCGTCGCCCAGTTGCTCCAGATCGACCGAACCGCCCGACGATTCGACGGCCGACCGCAGCTGCGGCGAGAGCGCGGTGACCCGCATGTCCGAGCCGAGGAGGGTGGTGGGCTCACCGTCGATCAGCACCACCCCGCGCACCATCGGGACCACCGATTTGGCGTCCGGAACGTCGCTGCGCAGCTGTCCGATCAGCGCATCGTCGACGCCTGTGTCGGCGATCGCGGCCACCTCCACCGTCGCCGTCCCCGAGATGGCCGCGTTGAACTTGCGCACGCTCTCGGTCATCGAGCCGTAGGCGCCGAGCACGGCGATCAGCAGACCGGAGGCGACGATCACCACGATCAGCGAAGTGAGCACGCGCAGCCGGTGGCTCGCCAGCTCGCGCAGATTCAGGATCCGAACGCGCGTCAGCCCCGCCCCCAGTGCGCTCATCTCACTCCGCCCGGTGGCGGCCGCTGTCGCCGATCCGCGGGATCGGGCCGGTCATCCACATCGCCCCCGGGACGGGGGCGGCGGTGTGCTGGGGCGCTGCGGGCTGCGGGCGGCTGCCCGGATCGAGCACCTTGCCGTCGCGCACGGTGATGACGCGGTCGCTGAAGTCGGCGGCATCGTCGGCGTGGGTCACCATCAACACCATCCGGTCGGGCTGATCGTGGGCGACGTCGGCCAGCAGCGCGAGCACGTCCGCGCCGCTCTTGGAGTCGAGGTTGCCGGTCGGCTCGTCGGCCAGCAGGATCTTGGGCTCCATGATCAGCGAGCGGGCGATCGCCACGCGCTGCATCTGCCCGCCCGACAGCTCCGACGGGCGGTGTTCGATCCGGTCACCCAGCCCGACCCGCTCCATCAGCTCCACGGCGCGCGGCTTGGCCGACGACAGCGACTTGGAGTCGAGCAGCATGGGCAGGGCCACGTTCTCCCACGCCGACAGGGTCGGCACCAGGTTGAAGAACTGGAAGATGAAGCCGACGCGGTGGCGGCGGAACTCCGAGGCCGCGTCGTCGTTGAGGGTGGCCAGGTCGACGCCGTCGACGACGATGGACCCGGAGGTCGGGACGTCGAGCGCACCGAGGATGTGCAGGAGGGTCGACTTGCCGGCCCCGGACGGGCCGATCACCGAGACGAACTGGCCGCCGTCCAGGCTCAGGGACGCACCGTCGAGGGCGCGGACTCGCTCGTCGCCCATGCGGTACTCGCGCACCAGGTCGGTGGCCTCGACGAGCGCCACGCCTCAGTCCTCGTCGCCGCGCAGCCGCGCGTGCAGGTCGGAGCGGCGGGCGGCGCGGTCGGCGTCCACCTCGGCGATCTGCTGATTCACTTTCAGACGAACCGATTTGAAGGCCACCATGCCGATCGGCAGCGCGATCAGCACACCGAAGACAGCCGCCACCAGCAGCGGAACCTCGACGTCGAACAGCATCCCGACACCGACGATGATCGCCGCGACGACCACCACCAGCCCCATCCGCACGAGGGTGTACAGCGCCACCCAGCCGGCCAGGGAGGCGGCGCTGGCCGTCTTTTCGGCGGATTCGGCCTGGTCATCACTCATACCGACACCTTACTTAATGCCCGTGGCAGCACCGAACTCGAACCGGACCAGGCGGACATTACCGACTCTTTACCGTTTACTGACCATTCGAGCACCTGGTACTTCGGCGTGTATGCATGGAGGCACCCCGCGCACACGTTTTTCGACGAGCATCAGGAGGACCGTATGACCATCACCGATACGCAGCCCATCACCCCGAGCATGGCGCGCCAGCACAATCTGACGCCCGGCCAGGTCGCCGAGATGTTCAACGTGAATCCGAAGACCGTCGCACGCTGGGCCAGCACCGGCGTGCTGCCCTCCATCCGGACCCCCGGAGGCCACCGCCGCTTCCGCGAGGCCGACGTGGTGGAGCTGCTCAACCGCTGACCCCGACCGGCCTCCACGGGCCGATCGCCGCGTCCGGGCGGTACACCCCGGTCGACGGGTACCGTGGGAGCCATGCTGTACGTGTACTTGCTGATCGTGGTGATCGCGGTGGGCTTCGTGCTCTGGAAGATGTCGCAGACACCGAAGGGCCCGACCCCCACCGCACCGCGGCGCGACGTGCCGCGCGGTCCGGACGACGATCCGGACTTCCTGCGCAAGCTGTAGCGAGCGCCCGCTGTCGTGAACGACGAGAACGCCCCCGCCGGATTCCGGCGGGGGCGCTTTTCGGTCTCGACTCCGCTCGACTGGCGAGGGCTTCGCTCGACCGGCGAGGGCTTCGCTCGACGGGCGAAAAGGCTACTTGGCGTAGTCGTAGAAGCCGCGGCCGGTCTTGCGGCCGAGGTAGCCGGCGTCGACCATGCGGCGCAGCAGCACCGGCGGCGCGTAGTGCGGCTCGCCGAACTCGGCGAACAGCGATTCGGCGACGGCCAGGCAGACGTCCAGGCCGACGGTGTCGCACAGGCGCAGCGGCCCCATCGGGTGGCCGCAGCCGCTGACCATGCCCTCGTCGATGTCCTCGGCGGAGGCGAAACCGGACTCGTACATGCGGATGGCGCTGGTCAGGTACGGGATCAGCAGGGCGTTGACGATGAAGCCCGCCTGGTCCTTGGATTCGATGGTGCGCTTGCCCAGCCCGTCGCGGGCGTAGGCGGCCACGGCGTCCACCACGCCCGAGTCGACCTTCAGGGTGGTGACGATCTCCACCAGTGGCATCACCGGCACCGGGTTGAAGAAGTGCATGCCGAGCACCCGCTCGGGGTGGCGCGTGGCGTTGGCCAGGCGGATCACCGGGATCGACGAGGTGTTGGTGGCCAGAATCGCGTCCGGGCGCACGATGTCGTCGAGCTTGGTGAAGTACTCCAGCTTGAGCGACTCGATCTCCGGCATCGCCTCGATCACCAGATCGCAGTCGGCGAAGCTGTCCAGCTCGGTGGTGACGGTGATGCGGTCGAGCGTGGCCGCCGCGTCGTCCTCGCTGAGCTTGCCGGCCTTGACGCCGCGCTGCAGGCTCTTGGCGATCCGCTCGCGGGCCGCGTCCACGGCCTCGGCGCGCTCGAGCACCCGCACGTTGGTCACCGGTCCGCCACCGACTGCCGACTTGGCCACGACCTCGGCGATGCCGGCACCCATGGTGCCGCCGCCGATCACTCCGACGTTCTTCACAGACTCTCCTTCTTCCTCAGGGACTTGTCTCGCCGGCGGGCGCTCCCCGGCCGGCCGGCCGGTCAGAGTCCGGCGTACGAGTGCAGGCCGGAGACCACCAGGTTGATGGCGAACAGGTTGAACAGCACGGTGACGAAGCCGACGACGTTGACCCAGGCCGCTGCGGTGCGCCAGCCGGCGGTGGCACGGGCGTGCAGGTAGGCGGCGTAGACGATCCACGAGATGAAGCTGACCGTCTCCTTGGGATCCCAGCCCCAGAACCGGCCCCACGCCGCTTCGGCCCAAATCGCACCGCAGATCACGCCCAGCCCGAACAGCGGGAACGCGAAGACCACGCACTTGTAGGCGACCCGGTCGAGGGTGTCCGACGAGGGCAGTACGTCCATGGTGGACGGCCAGCGCTCCCGGATCAGGAACAGGATGCTCACCACACCGGACACCAGCAGCACACCCGAGGCGATGGACACCACCGACACGTGGATGATCAGCCAGTACGACTTCAGGGCGGGAACGACCGGGGCCGCATGCGTGTACAGCCATTTGCCGCCGATGAACATCATGAGGATCACCACGAGCAGCACGAAGCTCATCAGCGGCCGCTGCGCCGGCTTGCGGAGGACGACGACGGCGCCCAGCACGCAGGCCGCGCAGGTCAGCGCGATGAACTCGTACATGTTGCCCCACGGGGCGCGGTCGGTGGCGAGCCCGCGCAGCACGATCGAGGCGATGTGCGCGATCAGGCCGAGGATCACCACCGGGTAGGCGGCGGCGCTGAGCACGGCGGCGCGGTTTCGGGGGCGCCGCTCCGGCGGACCGCTCACCCGGCCGGGCGTCCGATCGCCGGCCGCGGGTACCGACCGCGACGACGACGCCGACGCGCCGACCAGTTCGCGGGCCTGCCGATCGCTTTCGGCCAGGTCACCGGCGTAGGTCTTCACCTTGGCACCCATCGCGAGCGCGACGAAGAACAGCAGCGCCGCCACCGAATAGATACCGATGGATGTGACGTACAGCTGGTCGGAGAGTCGCCCCAGCGTCTCGTTGACGTAGCCGCTCATGTCCGTGTCCACGTTTTGTCTCCTACAGCTTCCCGGGCTTCACGCGCGAGCCGTCGAGCAGCGCCCGTGCCTGCTCGTCGAATCCTTCTCCCCAGCCGGCCTGATCGGTCCGGGCCAGCCCGGCCACTTCTACTACAGTACGTCGCTGACCGTCGTCACTCGCGGCCGGAACCAACCGGAACCAGATGCGGCGACGGCGCACCAGCAGCGAGACGACCAGGCCGGCGAGCATCACGATGGACGAGATCAGCACGCCGTTCTGCGCCGGATCGTGCGAGACCTGCATGGAGACCCAGCGCTTGTAGCCGTCGAAAGACACGACGGTGCCGTCGGGCAGGGTCGTGGACTCGCCCTGGTTCAGGTTCACCGAGGCCTGACGGACCAGGCGGCCCTGGTCGATCAGGTCGCGGTCGAGCATGTAGACACTCTGCGCGCGGCCGGTGTCCAGGCCGGCGTCGCCGACGTAGACGCGGATGGCCACCGCCGGATCGTTGACGATCGCCGACTGCGACATCAGCAGCGTGGAGTGGTACGCCGGATCGGGGGCGAACAGGCCGTCGATGGCGATCTGGTGCTTGCGGCGCTCGTCCTCGTCCGGGTACATCCCGGCCGGGGTGTCGAACCGCATCGCCCCGTCCGACAGCATGGTGCTGGTGTCCTGCGGCAGGTACGGCGCCGTCTGCGTGCGCTTCTCCCCATTGGGGAAGGTCACCGTGAAGGTGGGCGCGAAACCGTTGCCCAGCACGTAGACGCGGTCACCGGCCAGCCGCAGCGGCTCGTTGACGCGGATGGTGCCGGTCTTCCACTCGTCCTCCGGTGCGCTCACGTCCGTCGTGTACGACACGTCCGAGGTGTACATGTCCGGCTGCCCGCTGGGCAGGAACTCGGCCTCGAAATCGTCGACCCGGATACAGAAGGGACTCAGGTCGGTGCCGTCGACCATGGCGCCGGAGCGGAACGAGTCGTAGACGGCGGTGGAGGTGTTGCACAACACCTGGTCGTCCCCGGCGACCAGTGTGCGGGTGCCCTCGTAGCCGAAGAGTTTGCCGGCCGCGATGGTCACCAGCAGGGCGAGCAGAGCGAAATGGAAGACCAGGTTGCCGAATTCGCGCAGATAGCCCTTCTCGGCCGAGACTTCCACGGCCCCGTCCGGGTAGGCCTTGCCGGGCGGCACCTCCCGGGTGGTCCGGCGCCAGCCGCGCAGGTTGGCGCTCACCTGCCCGGCGACCTCCTCCGGGGTGCCGTCGACGGTTTCGGTGAGGTGGCGCGGCAGGCGTTTGAGGTTGCGCGGCGCGGGCACCGGCGGGGTGCGCAGTGCGGTGAAGTGCTCCCAGATGCGCGGGGTGAGGCAGCCGACCAGCGAGATGAACAGCAGCAGGTAGATGGCCGTGAACCAGCCGGAGCCGAAGACGTCGAACAGACCCACCCGGTCCATCCACACGCCCATGGTGCCGCGGTCGGCGATGTAGGTCTCGGTCTTGCTCTCGTTGAGGTCGCGCTGCGGCAGCAGGGCGCCCGGGATGGCCGCGAGCGCGAGCAGGAACAGCAGCGCCAGCGCGGTCCGCATCGAGGTGAGTTCGCGCCAGAACTTGCGCAGCGGCGTCACCAGCAGCCGCGAGAAGGCGGAGGGGCGGGCAGGTCGGGTCATACGGGCAACTCCACGTCCGACACCATGGTCATCCGGATCCAATCGACGATCTCGTTCCACCAGCCGAACAGCAGCAGCACGCCGACGGCGATCATCGCGATGCCGCCGATCACCTGGATGGTCCGCGCGTTGCGGCGCAGGAACCCGAGGCTGCGTACCGCCCAGGCCGAAGACAGGGCCAGCAGCAGGAAGGGCAGCCCCAGGCCCAGGCAATAGGCGATCACCAGGGCGACGCCGCGCCAGGCGGTCATCCCCTCGGTGTTGGCGGCCACCACCAGCACGGCGCCCAGCGTCGCACTGCTGCACGGGATCCAGCCGACGGCGAAGACGCCGCCCAGCAGGGGTGCTCCCACCCAGTTCGAGATCCGCATCGGCATCAGCCGGCGGTCCCGCATCTGGATGGCGCCCAGGAAGATCAGGCCCATCACGATGGTGACGACCCCGCCGATCCGCTGGAGCAGCTCCATCCGGGACTGGTCGTAGAAGGCGGTGGTCGCGCCGAAGACCGCGGCGGTGGCCAGCACGTAGACGACGGTGAAGCCGAGCACGAACAGGAAGGCGGCGCCCAGCACACGCAGCCGGCCGTTCTTGGCGGGTTCGCCGGGGGTCACCGCGGGCGCCTCCGCGCCGACCAGTCCCGCCAGGTACGACAGGTAGCCGGGCACCAGCGGCACCACGCACGGCGACGCGAACGAGATGAGGCCGACCAGCACGCACACCCCAAGCCCGAGCAGCAGCGGCCCGGACGAGACGGTGTTCGCGAAGCTCTCGGCGACACTCGCCAGCGGCATGGTGGTCATTACTGCTTGTCGCCCTCCGCGGCCACCCGCAGCACCTCGTCGCGCAGTTCCTGCTCGCCGATGGCCTTGAGGTAGACGACCGCCGGGCGCAGCTGCCGGTCCAGGATCACCGTGGTCGGCACCGCGCCCACCGGGACTCCCAGCGCCTTCAGTGTGCGGCCGCCGTAGTCGTAGATCGAGGGATAGGTCAGGCCGCGGTCACGCGCGAAGTCCTCGGCGCTGCCGCGGTTGTCGCGGAAGTCGATGCCGACGAACTGCACCCCGCGGTCCTTGGTCTCCTGGTAGACCTTCTCCAGCTCGGGGGCCTCCTTGCGGCACGGCGGGCACCAGGAGGCCCACACGTTCACCACGACGACGTCGCCCTTGTAGGTGCTCAGGTCGATCTCGCCGTCGCCGAACAGGCTTTCGCCGGACACCTGCCCGATCGGGGTGCGCTCGTCGGGCGGATCGTAACGGATGACGGTCTGGCCGCCCGGCGCGACGATCTGATTGCCCTGGCCCTGCACGACCGCGTCGTCGCCGGTGCTGCAGCCGGTGAGCACCAGCACGCCGCACAGCGCCGCCAGCAGCGCGGCCAGCGGGCCGCGCCGACGCACAGGACTCACCGCGGTCACGCTCCGGTGATCCGTGGATCCGAGGCCCCGGCGGGTTCGGAGTAGACGATGTCGACCAGTTCGTCGCCGTCGTAGATCAGGCTGGTCAGCGAGGCCAGCGAGCACTGGCGCACCCGCGGATCGTGCCACAGGCGTCGACCCTCCAGGAAGCGGCGCAGCGTGTAGACGGGCAGCTGGTGGCTGACGCAGATCGCTTCGTGGCCGGCCGCGGCCTCGCGGGCCTTGTTGGCCGCCGACAGCATGCGGTGCGCGATCTGGATGTAGGGCTCGCCCCACGAGGGGGTGAACGGATCGCGCAGCTTGGCCCAGTGGCGCGGCTTGCCGAGGGCGCCGTCGCCCACGGCGACGCGCAGGCCCTCGAACTGGTTGTCGGCCTCGATGAGGTCGTCGTTGGTGATGATCTCGAGTCCGTGCCCGCCGGCGACGGGGGTCGCGGTCTCCTGGGCGCGCTGCAGCGGCGAGGCGAAGACGGCGGTGACGTCGTGATCGGCCAGCGCCGCGGCGACGGTCTGAGCCTGCGCGCGGCCGGTGTCGGAGAGCCGGAAGCCGGGCAGGCGCCCGTACAGGATTCCGTCGGGGTTGTGCACCTCGCCGTGCCGCATCATGTGGACGATGGTCTTCATTTCGCTCCCTGCTCTGGGGCCTGCGCCGCGGCGGCCGCGGCCGCGGCGGCCGGCAGGGCCTCGGTGATCCGCGCGAAGGCCTCGTCGTCGAGCGCGGTGGACACGAACCAGGCCTCGAAGGCGCTGGGCGGGGCGTACACGCCCCCCGCCAGCAGGGCGTGGAAGAACGGCGCGAACCGCCAGGTCTGCGTGGCTTTGACGCCCGCGTAGTCGACGATCGGGTCGGTGGCGTCGGTGAAGAAGACGCTGAACATGTTGCCCGCCGACTGCACTCGGTGGGCGACGCCTGCGGCGCTCAGGGCGTCGGTCAGCAGGCCCTGCAGCCGCAGCGAGTTGGCGTCGAGAGTGGCGTAGACGTCGTCGGTCGCATGGGCGAGCGTGGCCAGGCCGGCGGCCACCGCGACGGGATTCCCCGACAGCGTGCCCGCCTGGTAGACCGGTCCGACCGGCGCCAGATGGTCCATGACGTCGGCGCGGCCGCCGAAGGCGGCGGCGGGCAGGCCGCCGCTCATCACCTTGCCGAAGGTGTACAGGTCGCCGGCCACCGGGTCGAGCCCGTAGTAGCCGGCCCCGCTGACGCGGAATCCGGTCATCACCTCGTCCATGATCAGCAGCGCGCCGTGGCGGCTGGTGAGCTCGCGCAGTCCGGCGTTGAAGCCCGGCCGCGGGGCGACGGCGCCCATGTTGCCGGCGGCGGCCTCGGTGATCACCGCGGCGATCTCGCCGGGGTGCAGTTCGAAGGCCTTGGCGACGGCGTCGAGGTCGTTGTAGGGCAGCACCAGGGTGTCGTGGGCGGCGGCGCCGGTGACGCCCGGGGAGGTGGGCAGCCCCAGAGTGGCCACCCCCGAGCCGGCGTCGGCCAGGAGCGCGTCGACGTGACCGTGGTAGCAGCCGGCGAACTTGATGATCTTGCTGCGGCCGGTGGCGCCGCGCGCCAGCCGGACCGCGGACATGGTGGCCTCGGTGCCCGAGTTCACCAGGCGCACCCGTTCCACCGGCTCGACCCGGCCGATGATGGCCTCGGCCAGGGCGATCTCGGCCTCGGTGGGGGCGCCGAAGCTGAGGCCGCGGGTGGCCGCGGACCGGACCGCCTCGACGACGGCGGGATGGGCGTGGCCCAGGATCATCGGGCCCCACGAGCACACCAGATCGACGTAGCGGTGCCCGTCGACGTCGATGAGGGTGGCGCCGTGCGCCTCGGCGATGAACCGCGGGGTGCCGCCCACCGCGGAGAAGGCGCGGACCGGCGAGTTGACCCCGCCGGGGATGGACTTGCTCGCCCGGGCGAAGAGTTCCGCGCTGAGGGGCGTGGCCGCTTCCGGAACGGCTGAGGGACGGACCATGACTTCCAGTGTTCCAAATCTGCGCGCGCGGACCCAATCGCGCGGCCTGGGTCACCCCTCTCCGGGGCGGTGCGGTGCCGCCGGGCGGCGGTCAGGAGGCGAGCCGGGCGGCGACGGCGGCCGCGATGCCGCGCTGGCCACGGGCGTTCGGGTGCAGTGACGCGGGGCCGCCGGTCACCGGCTCCACCCAGCGCTGCGACGGCGCAGCGCAGGCGTCGTGGCCGGCCGAGACCTCCGTCAGGTCCACGTAGGCGGCGCCGGCCGCCGTGGCCGCCGTCTCGACGACGTCGTTGAGCCGCTGCTGGAGCCGGTTCATGAAGGCGATGTCGCCCGCGGCGATCGGGACCTGGCCGAAGCAGCCGCCGGCGGCCGGCAGGATCGCCGGATAGCCGGCGATCAGCACCCGGGCGTTCGGGGCCCGCCGGACCACCTCGCGCAGCCCCTCCTCGAGCGCCGGCCGGGTCTGGGCGTCCAGCCGTTTCAGCAGCGTGTCCCCCACCGCGCGGCGACACGGATCGCCGGACGGGTCGGTCCGGCCCAGTCGGGTGCACTCGCCCACCGCGGTGGCGTAGACGTCCCCGTCGTTGCCGCCGAGCATCAGGGTGACCAGTTCGGCGCGGGGCGACAGCGCGTCCAGTTGCGGCGCGGTCCCGTCGTACTGGGATCCCCGCAGGTCGTCGGTGGTGGCGCCGGCGCACGAGACGTCGGTCAGGTCTCGGCCGAACCGCTCGGCGAGCAGCTGCCCGAAGTTGCCCTGGGCGCGCAGGCACGGGTACGGGGATCCCTCGACCAGCGGCTGCAGTCCGGTCCCGGCGGCGAAACTGTCACCGAGGTGCACCTGGGCCGTCCCCCCGGCCGGTGCGGGCGACGCGGACGGGGAGGCCTCCGGGGCCGTGGTGCTGCCAGGCACCTCCAGATGGCGGGCGATCAGCCCGGCGGCGATCAACACCAGGACGGCGACGACGGTGACCAGCACCGCGGTGCGCCGGGAGGTCACGACCGCTTCTTCGGTTCCAGCCCCATCTCGACGGCGAGGTGCGCCTCGGTGAGCTCGGTGCGGAAGCGGTCGACGTCGCGGGCCCAGGCCTGGCGCAGTTTGCCGTCGGCCAGTTTGACGCCGACGCCCTTGCGCCGGCGGGGCACCGCGGGCAACTCGCCCAGGGCGCGGGCGCTCTCCCACTTCTCGTGTTCGCCGGTCCGGTTCTCCGGGTAGACCTCGGCGATGTCGGACAGGGCGATGGTCTGCGCCCCCTGGTGCAGTGCGGTCTCGGTCAGCCGCACCGAGACGTGTTTGCGGGCCGCGGCCACCTGCAGGAGGGTGAATCCGACCAGGATCACCCCGAAGATGGTGAGCACCGGCCAGTGAATCCGGCCGCCGCCGACGATCTCCATGATCAGCACGGCCGCGATCATGATCGGACCGATCGAGACCACCCACCAGCTGCCGCCGGGTTCGTCGAACAGGACCTCGCCCTCGTCGATCTCGAGGGCCGCCTCCACCTCGGCTTCCAGCTCCGGGTCTGCTTTCAGCTCGGGGTCGGGCGCCGGCTCGGGTTCGGTTGCGCCGGTCTCGTCGCCGGGGAGTCCGGCGTCGGGGGCGTCGTCGGCGGCGCCGGTCACTGCTCGTCCGGCCGGGCGCAGTCGCGGCCGTTGAACCAGGCGTCCGCGGTGGGGCGATAGGCCAGGATGGTCCCGCCCAGCCCGATCACCGCGGCGGCCAGGACCCCGGCCAGCCCCGGCGACTGGAAGCCGATGGTCAGCACCAGCAGCATCACGACGGAGACACCCGACAGGGCCGCCAGCGAGCCTCGCCACTGGGGCACGAGGCAGGCTTTGCGGGACAGCATGAGGTAGCAGAGGCCGAGGATGATCACCAGCACCCCGATGCCGAGCACGTCGAGGTGCCAGCCGGCGCCGAGCAGCGTCGTGATGATGGAGACCACGCCGAGCGCCACCAGCAGCACCCCCGAAACCAGCCAGAGCCGGAGTGCCCAGCGCACGGTCTTCGGTCGCGTCGCCGGGTCCGGTGTGAAGGCCACCGCCTGCTCGGTCATCGTCAACTCCCTTGTCCGGGTCCGGAACGCCGCCGCGTGCGGAAAGCCGCCACCGCGTCCACATATTTCTTGGTGTCCGGATGCATCAGGGCGATCGATGCCCCGAGTGCAGCCACCCCACCGAGTATGCGCGGAATCATCGTCCACGTGGGCAACTGCGCTGCCGAGTCACCCGTCGAGAAGCCGAAGACCACCCCGATGACGTCGAGGAACATCATCACCGCCACGACCGCGGCGATCCAGCTGAGCACGAACCGCGCCCAGCCGACCCCGCGCAGGACCAGCCACAGGGCGCCCAGGGTCAGCACCAGCGCGATCACCGCGGACAGCGCCATCCCGGCGATCGCGACCACCGTCGCGAAGGTGTCGACGTTCTGCGGGCCGCTCGGCTTGTCGGCCGCGTCTTTCGCGTAGGTCAGGGCCTGCTCGCGCATGGCCGGATAGGTGGCGCCGAAGACCACCAGTTCGCAGCAGATGGCGAAGAGCACCAGCTGCCACGCCGTCTGGAGGCTCTCCGGGCGCTTCGGCGACTGCTCCGCCGGCGGCACCGGCGGCAGCGGCCGGGACGCGTTCGGCGGCAGCGACGGGACGGTCATGATCTCCAGGGTAGTGGCCGCATCGGCTCACTCGCCTCGCCGCAGGCGGACGGCCGTTTCGGTCGCCGCGTAGGTCAGCACGATGGAGGCGCCGGCCCGCACGATGGAGAGCACCGCCTCGTCCAGTGCGGCCTCCCGGTCGATCCAGCCCCGCTCGGCCGCCGCGCAGATCATCGAGTACTCGCCGCTGATCTGGTAGGCCGCCACCGGACGGTCGGACAGGTCGGCGACATCGCGCACGATGTCCAGATAGCTCATCGCCGGTTTCACCATCACCATGTCCGCGCCCTCGTCGAGGTCGGCGAGCAACTCGCGCACCGCCTCGGTCCGGTTGGCCGGATCCTGCTGGTAGGTGCGCCGGTCGCCCTCCAGGGAGGAGCCGACGGCCTCGCGGAACGGACCGTAGAAGGCCGAGGCGTACTTGGCGGTGTAGGCCAGGATCGAGACGTCGCCGAAACCGTCGGCGTCGAGTGCCTCGCGGATCGCGGCGACCTGCCCGTCCATCATGCCGCTGGGAGCGACGACGTGCGCGCCGGCCCGGGCCTGCGCCACGGCGAGCGCACGGTAGTGCTCCAGCGTCGCGTCGTTGTCGACGCGCCCGGTGTCGTCGAGGACGCCGCAGTGGCCGTGATCGGTGAACTCGTCCAGGCAGGTGTCGGCCATCAGGACGGTGGAATCGCCGAGGTCGGCGCGCAGTGTCCGCAGCGCCCGGTTCAAGATCCCGTCGGGCGCGGTGCCGCACGAGCCGGTGGCGTCCTTGTCGCCGGGGGCGGGCACACCGAACAGCATGAGTCCACCTACGCCGGCGGCCACGGCCTCGGCGGCCGCGGTGCGCAGCGAATCGACGGTGTGGTTGACCACCCCGGGCATCGAGCTGATCGGCCGGGGCTGATCGATCCCGTCGGCGACGAACATCGGCAGCACCAGTTGCGCCGGCGACAGCCGGGTCTGGGCCACCAGGGCGCGCATCGCGCCGGTGGTGCGCAGTCGGCGTGGCCGGTGGACGGGAGGCTCCATGTGGTCGATCCTACGAACCCGGGGCCGCGGAGGTCGAACCGCCGCGGCCGAACGGGCGCCGGTGAGGTCAGGAACGCGACCGGCGGGACTTCTTCCGCGGCGGCGGCAGCGCCCCCTCCGCGCGGAGCGTGGCGGCGTGCGCGGCGAGCGCATCCACCAGCGCCGGGATCGAGGCGTCCTCGGGCCGCACGTCCACGCGCAGGCCGAACTCGAGAGCGGTCTCGGCGGTCTTGGGCCCGATGCACGCCACGATGGTGCGGGCGTGCGGCTTGCCCGCGATGCCGACCAGGTTCCGGACGGTGGAGCTGGAGGTGAAGCAGACCGCGTCGAAGCCGCCGGTCTTGATCATCTCGCGGGTCTCGGCGGGCGGCGGGGCCGCGCGCACGGTGCGGTAGGCGGTGACGTCGTCGATCTCCCAGCCGCGCTCGCGCAAGCCCTCGGAGAGGGTCTCGGTGGCGATGTCGGCGCGCGGCAGCAGGATCCGGTCCACCGGGTCGAAGACCTCGTCGTACGGCGGGAAGTCCTCGAGCAGGCCGAGCGACGACTGTTCGCCGCTGGGCAGCAGTTCCGGTTCCACGCCGAAGGAACGCACCCGGTTCGCGGTGGCCTCGCCCACGCAGGCGATCTTCACGCCGGAGAAGGCGCGGGCGTCCAGACCGAACTCGGCGAACTTCTCCCATACTGCGCGCACCGCGTTGGTGGAGGTGAACACGATCCACTGGTAGCGGCCGTCCACCAGGCCCTTGACGGCGCGCTCCATCTGCGCCGGGCTACGCGGCGGCTCGACGGCGATGGTCGGCACCTCCCGCGGGATGGCACCGTGCGAGACCAGGCGCTCGCTCATGTCGGCGGCCTGGTCCTTGGTGCGCGGCACCAGGACGGTCCAGCCGTACAGGGCACGCGACTCCCACCAGGAGAACTTGCTGCGCTGACCGACCAGCTTGCCGACGGTCAGGATCAGCGAGCCGGCGGCGCCGACGGCCTGCTCGGTGAGCGTGGCCAGCGTCGCCTCCACGGTCCGCTGCTGGCAGGTGGTGCCGTTGACGGTGATCGCGACCGGCGTCTGCGGGGCCAGGCCGTGTTCGGTGAGCGCACTGGCGATCTCGCCCAGGTGGCCGTCGCTGGCGTGCAGCACCAGCGGGCCGGGAGAGGCGGCCAGCGCGGCCCAGTCCACTTCGCCGCGCACGTCGGCGACGGTGTGACCGGAGCCCAGCGGCAGCCCGGCGAAGCCGGGGACGACGGACGAGTGCGGGAGTCCGGGCAGCACCTCGAAGGCGACGGTGGTGCGGGCCACGGCGGTGAGCTCGGCCAGCACGGCGTCGGTGGTCATCGGATCCCCGGCCACCACGCGGACCACATCGGTGCCGGTGCGGGCCGCGGTGACGAGAGTCTTGGCGACCTGCGCGGGATCGCCCAGCGCGGGCCGCACCACCTGCTCGGCGTCGTCGGCGTCGGTGACCTCGGGCTCCGGCACGGCGTTCTTGCGGCCGTTGCGCGAGGGTGCGGGCTCGTCGACGGCGTGCGCCGAGCCGATCAGGTCCACGATCGCCTGCGGCACGTCGGGGTCGACGAAGGCCACTGTCGCGTTGACCAGCACTTCCATGCCTCGCACAGTCAGCAGATCCGGATTACCGGGACCCGACCCGACGAACAGAATCCGGCCGGGCTTAGCATTCTTGGTACGGCTCATGCGTTGGCACTCTCCTGTCCCGCGTTCGGGACTGCAGTTCGTTCTCCGCGGGAGCCGTCGGTCCGGGTCGCGGGTTTACGACCCCGGGTTGACGAGTGCGGCGGCGCCGCGCTCCAGCAGTTCGGCGGCGAGATCCTTGCCCAGCTCAGCGGCCCGGTCGACCGGGCCCACCACCGAAGCACGGATCACCTCCGATCCGTCTTCGGCCGCCGCTGCCGCACGGAGCGACAGTTCGGCGAAGATGCGCCCGTCCTCGTCGATCGATTCGACCACCTCGGCGATGGCGCCGACGGGAGCGGTGCACCCGGCCTCCAGGGCCGCGAGCACCGCGCGTTCGGCGTCGACCGCCGCGCGGGTGGACGGGTCGTCCAACTCGGCGAGGATTCTCACCAGTTCGGCATCGTCGGCACGGCACTCGACGGCTAGAGCCCCCTGCGCCGGCGCGGGCAGCATGACCACGGGGTCGAGTGCCTCGGTGACCGCCTCGGTACGACCGATGCGGACCAGTCCGGCTCGGGCGACTACCACCGCGTCCAGTTCCCCGTTCGCGACTTTGCCCAACCGAGAATCAAGGTTGCCTCGTAGGGGGCGAATTTCCAAACCGAGACCCAGTGCTCTAAGCTGCGCGGCCCGTCGCGGCGACGAGGTGCCCACCGTGGACCCCGGCGGCAGCTGCCCGAGCACCAGATCACCCCGGCTGACCAGCGCATCTCGCGGGTCGACGCGCTCGGGGACCGCCGCCATCGCCAGGTCCGGCTCGGGGGCGGTCGGAAGGTCCTTGTAGGAGTGGATCGCCACGTCGCATTCGTCCTCGCGCAGGGCCAGGCGGATGGCGGTGGTGAAGACGCCGACGCCGATCTGGGCCACCGGGGCGGTGGAGGTGTCGCCCGCGGTGCTGATGATCACCAGTTCGGCGGGATGCCCCGCGGCGATCAGGCGGTCGGCGATGCCCTGCGCCTGGGTGGTCGCCAGCAGCGAACCTCGGGTGCCGATGCGGATGGGACGGGAGTTCTGGGACACGGTGAATCCTTTCCTGCCGGCGCGTGATCGGCGACGCCGAGCGGCCGGAACGGGCGCGAACTGATGGGCGGAACCGAGCCGGCGGAGGCCGGGCTCAGCGAATGTCTTCCAGACCCGCGTCCGGGGCCGCCACCTGCTCGGCGGTGCCGGGTTTGAGCTCGAACAGCTCACGCAGGGCGGCGGCGTAGTGATCGCCGTTGCCGGCCGACGCGAGTTGCTTGACCCGCACGGTGGGCGCGTGCAGCAGCTTGTCGGCCACCCTCCGGACGGTCTTGGCCACCTCGTCGCGTTGCTGCGCGTCGAGTTCGGGGAGCCGGCTCTGCAGGCGCAGCACCTCGGCTTCGACCACGTCGGCGGCGCGCTGGCGCAGCGCGGCGACGGTCGGCGTCACCTCGGCCTGGCGCTGGGCGGCGAGATAGTCGGCCAGTTCGCCGGCGACGATGGTGCGGGCCGCGGCGGCGTCCTCGGCGGCCGCCCGGGTGGCACTGTCGCCGCGCAGGCTCTCGATGTCGATCACGTGGACGCCGGGCAGCCGGCCGGCGGCCGGGTCGACGTTGCGGGGCAGACCGAGGTCGCAGATCATCAGCGGGATCATCGAGGCGCGGCGCAGCAGGGCCTGGTGGACATCGCCCACCTGCAGGACCGGCACCACCGAACCGGTGGCGGTCACCACGATGTCGGCGTCGGCCATCGCCTCGCCGACGTGGTCCAGACTCACGCCGCGCGCGGAGATCCCGTAACGCTCGGTGACGCCCGCCGCGAGTTCGGCGGCGCGGTCGGCGGTGCGGTTGACCACGATCATGTCGGTGATGCCTTCGCGGGCCAGCTGGCTGGTCGCCAGCGAGCCCATGGCGCCGGCGCCGATCACGACGGCGCGGCGCATGGGCGGCTGTCCCTGGCCGCGGACGGCGCGGGCGCGGTGCACGGCCACCGAGACCACCGAGGCCCCGGCGCGGTCGATACCGGTCTCCGAGTGGACCCGCTTGCCCACGCGCAGCGCTTTCTGGGCCAGCTCGTGCAGGGTGCTGCCGGCGGTGCGGTTCTCGTCGGCGGCGGTGTAGGCCGAGCGGATCTGACCGAGGATCTGCTGTTCGCCGACCACCATCGAATCCAGCCCGGCGGCGACGGTGAACAGGTGCTCCACCGCGGCCTCGGAGTAGTGGACGTAGGCGTGGTCGGTCATCTCGCCCAGGTTCAGGCCCGAGTGCTCGCCGAGCACCGAGCCGACCGCTTCCAGCGCCGGGTGGAAGGCGTCGACCACCGCGTAGAACTCGATGCGGTTGCAGGTGGACACCAGCATGGCCTCGCTGACCACGTGCGACTGCATCAGAGAGTCGACCAGTTTGGGCCGGTCGAACTCGGACACCGAAAGTCGTTCGAGCACCGGGACGGGTGCGCTCCGGTGGGAGACCCCGAACAACAAAAGACTCACGCTGTCACCGTTTCCTCGCTTGGCGTGGCAGAGCGTCCGCATCGGCGAGAATCACCCGCAGGCTGCGACCGCTTGTAGTACGCAGGTTAGTTCACCGGCCCCGCGGCTCGCCATCGACCCGGTGAACGCGCACGTCGCGGCCGGTCAGCGGCGGGCGTCCAGATCGGCCCGCAGCCGGGGGCCGTCGACCTCCCAGTACCCGTGCTCGGCGCCGTCGAGCAGGATCACCGGCACCCGGTCGCCGTACTCGGCACGCGGGAGGGGGTCACCGGCCTCGGCCAGCCGGTCCACGTCTCGGACCTGCGGCGACAGCCCGTAATCGGCCAGGATCGTCTCCAGTTCGGCCAGGGCGGCCGCACAGGCGTGGCAGCCCTCCCTGGTCATCAGGGTCACCACCGGCGGAGAATTCTGCGCTGCGCTCACGTCCGTAGAGTCTAGCGCTGGAGAGTCTGGTCACGCCCCGCGCGGAGCCCGGCCGGTGACCGACGGCCAGGCTAGGCTGGAGCCGCCGGAGTCCACCCGCTCCACTCGACACCTAGGAGGTGGCTCGTGAGCCGCAACTCTCCCGAGCGCGACGAGGAGTTCGCCACGCCCGCGGACCCGAACACCGACCCCGAGCCGGGGGTGACCGGGGACGAGGACGAGGACGTGCGCGCGCACATTCAGGAGAGCGAAGAGCTGGCCGTCGAGCAGCACGGCGAGCAGGTGCTGGCCGACCGGATCGACGACGCCGAGGCCGACGCGGACGGACTGACCGCGGAGGCCGAGGCGGCCCGGGCCGAGGAAGAGGAGAGCCGCCGCGTGGCGGCCTGGCTGTCCGACCGGGCCGGCCGGTTCCGGCAGAGCGCGACCGAATTGCGCCAGGTGCTGGCCGGTGAGGCCTCGGCCAACGCGGCGATCGACTCGCTGCGTGCACGGATCCCCGAGGGCGACGGCGACGTCGACGGCACCGGGGAGGGACAGGTCACCGACCTGACCGCCGCCGCCTTCTTCGACGTCGACAACACGCTGGTCCACGGGGCCTCGATCGTGCTCTTCGCCCGCGGCCTGGCGGCCCGGAAGTACTTCTCGTACAACGACATCATGAAGTTCGTCTGGCAGCAGACCAAGTTCCGGCTGACCGGGCGCGAGGACATGGACGACGTCGCCGAGGGCCGCGACAAGGCGCTGAGCTTCATCGCCGGCCGCTCCACCGACGAACTGGTGTCGCTCGGCGAAGAGATCTACGACGAGTACATCGCCGACAAGATCTGGCCGGGCACGCAGGCGCTGGCCCAGCGGCATCTGGCCGCCGGCCAGCAGGTGTGGCTGGTGACGGCCACCCCGGTGGAGCTCGCGCAGACCATCGCCAAACGCCTCGGGCTCACCGGTGCACTCGGCACCGTCGCCGAGAGCGAGGACGGCGTCTTCACCGGACGCCTGGTCGGCGACATCCTGCACGGCCCGGGCAAGGCGCACGCCATCCGCTCGCTGGCCGTCCGCGAGGGCCTGAATCTGCGGCGCTGCACCGCCTACTCCGACTCCTACAACGACGTGCCGATGCTGTCGCTGGTGGGCACCGCCGTCGCGATCAACCCCGATTCGGATCTGCGGGACGTGGCGAAGGTGCGCGGCTGGGAATCGTACGACTTCCGCACCGCCCGCAAGGCCGCCAAGTACGGCGCCGGCACGGCCATGGTGGTCGGTGCGGCCGCCGGCTCGGCGGTGGTGGTGAGCAAGCTGCTGCACGACCGCACCAAGGGCGAGCCCACCGGGGCCTGAGCCCGGACGAGAAACCGGGTTGTCCACCCGCCCGGGGGCGAGCACCATGGGCCCCATGAGCGACAGTGACGAGATCCTGCGTGATCTCACGCGCAAACGGGACCGCCGGGGCGACCGGGCCCTGCTCGACGAGGTGCTCGACGCGACCTGGGTGGGCACCCTGTCGACGGTGGTCGACGCGCTGCCGTGGTCGGTGCCGATGACCTTCGCCCGGGTGGGCGACGACGTCCTCCTGCACGGGTCGACCGGCGCCGGCGCCCTGCGCCACATCGCTGCCGGGGCCCCGGTCACCCTCACCGTCACCGTGCTGGACGGCCTGGTGATCTCCGACACCCTGATGGACCACTCCGCCAACTACCGCTCGGCGGTGCTGCGCGGGCACGTGAAGCCGTGCGACGATCCCGCGGCCGCCCTGGCCGCCCTCACCGACGCCGTCGTGCCGGGACGCTCCGCCGAGCTGGCACCGCCGTCGGCGCGGGACCTGGCCGCCACCGTCGTCTTCGCGCTGCCGATCGTCGACGGGCAGTGGATCGCCAAGGCGCGCACCGGCGGCCCCGGGGTGTCGACCGGCGACTGGACCGGCGTGGTGGACGTGCACACCCGGTACGGGGCGGTGCACGGCTACACCGGCGATCGGGTGCCCGACTCGGTGCGGCGCCTGGCCGGCGACACCGGCTGACGCCTCCCCCGGTTCGGTTCAGCCGGAAGGGTCAGCCGAGATACACGCCGCCGCGGCGGCTGAGCATGCGGAACAGCGTCTGCTGGATCTCTTCGCGGACGTGGTCGGTGAGGTCGAAGACCACCATCGGGTCGTCGGCGGCGGAGACGTCGTAGCCGGTGGTGTCGATGGGTCGGCCGAAGTGGATGTGCCACTTGGACGGCAGCGGGACCATGCCCAGCGGCCCGAGCCACGGGAACAGCGGGGTCACCGGGAAATACGGCAGCCCCAGGGCGCGGGCGAGCGGCTTCAGGTCGGCGATCATCGGGTAGATCTCCTCGGAGCCGACGATCGAGACCGGGATGATCGGCGCCTGCGTGCGGATCGCGGTGGTCACGAAGCCGCCGCGGCCGAATCGCTGCAGCTTGTAGCGGTCCTTGTACATCTTGCCGATGCCTTTGAACCCCTCCGGCCACACGCCGGTCAACTCCCCCTGACGCAGGAGGGCCTCGGCGTCGTCGTTGCAGGCCAGAGTGGCGCCGATCCTGCGCGCGAGCTCACTCACCACCGGGGTGTCGAAGGCCATGTCGGCGGCCAGCGGGCGCAGATAGCGCTGGTTGGGATGGTTGTCGCGCACGGCCACCGAGCAGATCACCGCATCCACCGGGATCGCGCCGGCGTGGTTGGCCACCAGCAGCGCGGCCCCCTCGGCCGGCACGTTCTCCATGCCCGTCACCTCGACGCGGAACCACTTCTGATACACCTGCCGCACCGCGGGGAACCAGACCGATTCGGCGAAGTGCGGGTCGAAACCGAAGTCGTCGACCGCGTAGTCGCCGGTCATCCGTTCCCGGATGAAGCCGGACGTCGCGATCAGCGAGTCGGCGATCGCGTGCCGGATGCCGCCCAGGCTGAACAGCGGCGAGTGCCGCACCGGGTCGAGCGAGGTGACCGGCTCGTCGGGCAGCACGATCTCGTTGTTGATCGGGACCACCTCTCCGCCGTCGGTGCCGAAACCATCGGTGTTGGGGTGTCCCTGGCGCGTCCGCTGCACACGGGGATCGGCCGTGTACAGCGAGATGACCTTCGCGGTACGCGAATCGGCCGGCTTATCGATCGGAGCCACGCCTCGGTGTCCCCCTCCCCGGGTCGGTCGGTACCTGTGGCCGGCGATTCGCCGCCACAGGGATGTGGTTCATGGTACGTGGGCCGTCACTGCACGGCTGTGGCGGCGGACACTGCCCGCCGTTCGAGTGACCGCCAGGTGGCGGCCCCGATCACCGGCGACGTGCGCCCCCGCTCGATGAAGTCGTCGAGCGTTTCGAGCGTGGTGTATCGCGGCTCGAAGCCCAGTTCGGTGCGCATCCGGGTGGTGTCCAGCACCCGGCCGAAGGCCAGGAAGCCCTCCTGCTCGGTGCGGATCGACGGGACGCGGCCCTCCTGCAGGACGCCGACCACCGGCGCCAGCAGACGCGACGGCACGGGCAGCTGGACGTGCCCGGCGCGGTGCACGGCCTGCGCCAGAGTCACCACGCCGTCGCCGGCGAGGTTGAAGGTGCCCGGCCGCGGCCGCAGGGTGGCCCACTCGAGGGCGCCGAGAGCGTCCTCCTCGTGCAGGAACTGCAGTCGCGCCTGATGCCCGAAGACCACCGGTACCAGCCCCATCGACAGATAGGCGCTCATCCGCGTCGCGATCCGCGGACCGAGGATCGCCTGCGGCCTCAGGATGGTCACGTCGATGTCCTGCCGGCGCCGCGCGAGCCCGCGCGCATAGCCCTCCACGTCGAGCATGTCCCGGCCGTACCCGCGTTTGGGTTCGCGGCGGGCGCGCGTGCCCTCGGCGAAGTAGGCGGGATCGGCCGAGCTGGCGCCGTAGATCATGGCCGTCGACCGCAGGATCAGCCGCTTGACGCTGGGCGTGCGCTGGCAGGCGGCGCACACCTGCATGGAGCCGACCACGTTGAGTTCCTTGATGGCGGCCGAATGCCCGGCCGCGTCCATCAGTGACGGGGCGGCGTGCACCACGGTGTCGACCTCGTAGCTGGCGAGCGCCTTGGCCAGCGCCGGGCGCCGGATGTCCAGGCGCAGGAACTCCGCGCGCCCCATCCGGCGCATGAGCGTCTTGCTGGGGATGCGCGAGTCCACCGCGATCACCCGTTCGATCGCCGGGTTCTCCGCGAGGCGGGCCACCAGGTAGCCGCCGAGAAAGGTGGACGCGCCGGTCACCAGCACCGAACGCGGGGTGTTCGGTGCGGACTGCTCAGACATGACACCAGGCTATACACAACGAAGAACCCGCCCAAGGCTGGGCGGGTTCTTCAGGCGATCGGTCCCGGAGGGCCGATCACTTACCGAGTTTGCGGCGCTGCACTCGCGTGCGTCGAAGCATCTTCCGGTGCTTCTTCTTCGACATGCGCTTGCGGCGCTTCTTGATCACTGAACCCATGGGGCTCTCCTCACGATCTTGCTGATGGTCCGTAGGCCGCGTCCGGCATCGACGACGACGAATGCGGCGCTCCAGTCCCGCTCAGCGCGACCGGGACCCGTGGATTCATACTAGCGATTCGATGAACTCGAGACGAAATCGGGCCGCGGACCGCACGGTTTGCGATCCGCGGCGTGCCGATCGACCTCTAGCCTGCGTCGAAGTACGAGGTCTCCAGGTAGTCGTGCACGGCCTTGGCGTGCACTCGGAAGGAACGACCGACGCGAACGGCCGGCAACTCACCGTTGTGCACCAAGCGGTACACGGTCATCTTGGAGACGCGCATCAGCGCGGCGACCTCGGCGACGGTGAGGAACTGCGACGCCGAGTTCGCGCCTCCGGCGCGGGCCTCGGCGAAGTCATTCCTATCTCCAGGCTTGTCTGCTGCAGCCATGAATACATAAACCTCCGGTGCACGCATCGCGGCCACCGGCTTCCCCTCCGGCGGACATAGACACGTACGTGCTACTTGGAGCTTAACGTGGCGGGTGTGAAATATGCGACGTGAGTGGCTAAATTCTGGCGTCGGATCTGCCGACGGGCCCTCGTGGCATGAGATTATCGCAGGTCAGTCGCTCAGTGATCGTCTTCGGCGCGTTCGGCCGCCGTGGAGATCCCGGCGCGCGAACCCTCAACGTCGACTCGACGTGCGGCCTGTTTGCTGAACTCGGCGGCGGCCCGGGCGGCCTCGTTCACCGCGTGCCGGAGGCCGTAGCGCTCGAACTCGCGCAGCGCCGCGGCGGTGGTGCCGCCCGGCGAGGTGACCGCGGCCCGCAGCTCCACCGGGGTGGCCCCGGACTCGCTGAGCAGCGCTCCGGCCCCCTTGATCGTCTGTGTGGCCAGTTCCAGCGCCTGCGCGCGGGTGAGGCCCAGGCCGACGCCGGCGTCGGTGAGCGCCTCGACGAGCAGGAAGAAGTAGGCGGGTCCGGAACCGGAGATCGCGGTGACCGCATCCATCTGCTTCTCCGGAACCACCATCACCCGGCCGACGCTCTCCATCAGCCGGACGGCCACCTCGACCTGTTCCTCGTCGGCGTAGCGGCCGCCGCTGATCGCGCTCATCGCCTCGTTGACCAGCATCGGGGTATTGGGCATCACCCGGATCACCGGGGATCCGGCGGGCAGGGCGGCCTCGTACCGCGAGGTCGGGATGCCGGCGACCAGGGAGACGGTGATGCGCTCGGTCTCGCCGTCGTCGTCGGCGCGGGCCAGATCGCGCAGCACCGACTCCACGGCGTCCGGCTTCACCGCGAGGAACACCACCTGAGCGCTCTCGGCCGCGTCCCGGCCGTCCTGGGTCACCCGGACTCCGTAGTCGTCGGCGATCTCGGCGGCCCGCGTGGTCGACCGTTCCACCACCACCAGGTCCTTCACCGGCTTGCCCGCGTTGATGAGGCCGGCCAGCAGCGCCTCCCCGATCTTGCCGCCGCCGATGATCGCGATCCGCTCGCTCATGTCTCCACCTTCGTCTCGTCGCCCGCCGGACGCCCTCGCGGGCCCGGGGAGCATGTCCTGTCTATGTCGTGAAAGCCTGTCGTGCCGTGCACTGTGGGCCGGCGCCGGCGTGTCCGCCCGGCGGCGTCAGCGTCCGGTCGGGATCAGCGCCAGCTGCCGCGACTGCGCCACCGTCGCGCCGGTCCGGTCGAGCACCAGGTGGTCCTCGGCGAACATGCCCTGCCCCACCTCCGTGCTGGTGGCGGCGAAGCGCAGCCAGTCCGACTCGCCGGGCCCGGCCGGCGCCGGCAGCCGCCGCACATAGGTGGTGAGCTGCACGGTGGGCGCCCAGCCGAACATCCCCAGGTTCATCACCACCGGCGGCGAGATGTCGCACACGAGCACCGGGAAGTCGTGCGCCATCGTCGGCGGCTGCTCCCGGCCGTCCTTGGGGCGGGTCCAGCCGCGGATGGCCGGGTCACCGACGCCTCCGCGCATCGCCGGGAACCAGGCCGGATCGAGGGCCAGGTCCAGGGCGGGCGCCAGGTGCATCACCTTCCCCATCGGCGAGTCGTCGATCTGCACCGCATCCTCGCCCGGGCTCACCGGCAGGTCGTCGAGGACGGTGCCGGCGCGGTGATGGGCCACCCCGGAGTCGGGGCGGCCGAGGGTGACGGTGCTGACGACCATGGTCCGTTCACCCTGGGTCACGTCCACCTGCGCCAGGCTGACCGTGCGGCCCCGTTTGACGATGCGGACCGCCAGCTGGACCTCGGCCGGGTCGGGGGCGGCCAGGTAGTCGCTCGAGACGGCGATCGCGACGACGCCGTCCAGCAGTTCCGGGTCGCGGTCCCAGGTGAGCGCGAGCGCGTCGCGGGCGGCGGCCGCGACCATCATCTGCAGGCTGCCGCCGTGCACCTTGGGGCCGATGGTGAACACCGGGGAGATCACTCCCCGGTAGACCACGGCGCCGTCGCCGCGGCGGTCGGTCGTCTCCAAGTCCAGCAGCTCAGCGAGCGCGGTCGACATTGTTCTCCTCTGCGGCGCTGCGGTCCAGGTGCCGCCGCGCGAATTCCAGTGATCGGGTCAGCATGGCACGGCGCTCGGCCTTGCTCTTGGCCGAGCCGGTGTGCACCTCGAGCACCACGGCGCCGTCGAAGTCGCCCTCGGCCAGCGAGCGGCAGACCTCGATGCACGGCTGGGTGCCGTCGCCGGGGATCAGGTGCTCGTCGGTGGCCGCCCCGGTGCCGTCGGTCAGGTGCAGGTGCGCCAGGCCGGGCCCCATCCGGTCGAGCATCTCCAGCGCGTCCACCCCGGCGGTCGCCGCGTGCGACAGATCCAGCGTGTAGTGGTCGTAGCCGTCGTCGGTGGGATCGATCGATCGCCCGAACGCCGAAGCGCTCAGTCCGGGGGCACCGCCGCGTTCGGCCATGCGCTGCGCGGACCGGGCGCCCGCACCGAAGATCCGGTCGGCGCGCATCGGGAACATGTTCTCCACCGCCACCTTCACGTCGCTCTCGGCTTCCAGCCGGCGCACCAGGCGGCCGAAGCCGCGCACGTAGTCGCGCTGCCAGCGGAACGGCGGGTGCACCACCACGGTGTCGGCCCCGAGGTCTTCGGCCGCCTGCACCGAACGCACCAGCTTGGCCGACGGATCGCGCCCCCACACCCGCTGGCTGATCAGCAGGCAGGGCGCATGCACCGACAGCACGGGGACCTGATACTTCTGCGAGAGGTGAGCGACGTGGGAGACGTCCTGGCTCACCGGATCCGACCACACCATCAACTCGATGCCGTCGTAGCCGGTCTCCGCGGCGTACGCGAACGCGGCCTCGGTGTTCTGCGGATAGACCGAGGCCGTGGACAGGCCGATCGGGATCTCTGAGCGCAAGGGGTCGTCTTCTTCGCCGCAGCTACACCAGCAGGACCAGCGGACCGATGGTGACGATCAGTCCGACGGCGAGCGCCAGCAAGGTGGTCGGCAGGTCCCGTTTGCGCAGCACATAGGCGAAGGTGACGATCGCGAAGATCACCAGCACCGCCAGGATCAGGGCGAAGTAGACGTACTGCTTCCACAGCACGGTGAAGCCCCAGAACAGGCCGGCGCCGACGGCCACGCCGAGGATCACCTCGCCGATCAGGCCGAGCCAGCTCCAGATCGGGCTGCGGTCGGCGGCGGAATCCTCGTCGGTGTCCGTCGCGGACTCGGCGGTCTCGGCGTCGGCGCGCTGGGCGGCCTCCAGTTCGTCGCTGCTCGCCAGGTGGTCGCCACCCTCGGCGTCATCGTTGTCGTCGAAATCGTCGAAGCCGTCGGCGGCGTCGGCGACGGCCGTCTCATCGCCTTCGTCGGTACCGGCCCCGGCGGCCCCCACGGCGGCCGCGGCGGCGGGAATCGTCCCGGTGTCGGTGCGGGACGCACGGTCGTCGGCGGGCTGTCCGCCGGACGGCAGGTCCTCGCCGAGCAGATCGTCGGGGTCGACGGCCCGGAGCTCACCGGTGTCCAGCCGATCGGAGTCGTCCTCTCCGCCGGAGACCACCGGGATGATGCCGGTGACCACGTTGGCCGAATCCGCCGGGCGCTTCGCATCGCCGGACGGGGTGTAGGCGGGCATGCCGCTGGCACCGACCACGCGGTTGCGGGTCTTGGCGGGCGGCGGCGTGTATCCGGGCATGCCCGACGCGGTGGGTCCGCTGTCGTCGGCGGAAGCCGCCTTGCGGCCCGTCGCGGCGCGGCGCACCGACAGCGAGTCGGCGCGCGGAAAAGCGTTCTCGTCCGACGTTCGGGCGATCAGCTCCTCGACGGTGATCGGACGGGAATCCGGATCAGACTCTTTTGCCATCGGCAGCCACTCCATCCTGCTCGTCGCGCACGCGAAGAAGCTCTTCGCGGATATCGGACAATCCTAAGGGGCGATGGTCATCGGTCCGGCAGGCTCGCTGTCGAGCCGCCGCAGAATGACTCCTTCACGCAGCGCCCACGGACATATCTCGAGTCTATCCACACCGAGGGCCCGCATCGCCGCCTCCGCCACCAACGCACCGGCGACGATCTGCGGGGCCCGATCGGCGCTGACGCCCTCCAGCTCGGCGCGGTCGGCCGTCGTCATCCGCGAGATGAAAGCGATCAACTGCCGGATGCCGTCCTGGGTCACGGTGCGTTTGACGCGTGGGCCGGCGCTCGACGGAGCCGCGCCGGTGAGCCGGGCCAGCGAGCGGAAGGTCTTGGAGGAGCCGACCGCCAGGTGCGGCTTGCCCGGCGACTTGAGTTCCTTCGCGGGTCCACGGAGTTCGGCGTCGAGCCAGTCGCGCAGCACCGCCACCCGGCGGCGGTCGGGCGGATCCTCCTGAATCCATTCGCGGGTGACCCGCCCCGCGCCCAGCGGCAGCGAGATCGCGATGTCGGGTTCCTCGTCGACGCCGTTGCTCATCTCCAGGGAACCGCCACCGATGTCCAGGGCCAGGATGCGGCCGGCCTGCCAGCCGTACCAGCGGCGGACCGCCAGCGAGGTGAGGCGGGCCTCGTCGACGCCGCTGAGGACCACCACGTCCAGGCCGGAGGTGGCCTTGATGCGGGCCAGCACCTCGTCGGTGTTGGTCGCATCGCGCACCGCGGACGTCGCGAACGCCATGATCTCGCCGCAGCCGGACGAGGTGGCGATCTTGGTGAAGTCTTCGACGGTGGAGACCAGGACACTGGAGCCCTCGTCCGTCATCCGGCCGTCGTCGTCGATCTGCTCGGCCAGGCGGAGGACCGCCTTGGTGGAACTCATCGCCGTCGGTGCACCACCCGCCTGCGCATCCACCACGAGCATGTGCACCGTATTGCTGCCCACATCGAGCACTCCGAGTCTCACCGACATCAAATTACTGCGCGGGCGGCGCCGATGCGACCCAGGGACTACCGTGGGGCGCTGTGTCCTCCGATCACACCGGCGCACAGCCCGCGCCCGAGGTACCTCTCGACTTTCCGCGCGAGTGGTACGAGTTCATCGATCCCGCCGACCCCGAGCATCTGATCAGCATCGACCTGACCTGGTTGTTGTCGCGGTGGTCGTGCGTGTTCGGGACGCCCGCGTGCCAGGGCATCGTCGACGGCCGCGGCGACGACGGCTGCTGCACCCACGGCGCCTATCTGACCGACGACGAGGACCGGGAACGGCTGGCCGGCGGGGTGGCCATGCTGACCCCCGACGACTGGCAGTTCCACAAGAAGGGGTCCGGGGACGATCCGCTCGGTCCGCGCGGCTACCTGGAGGAGGGCGACCTCGACGACGAGCCGGCCCTCAAGACCCGCACCCACAAGGGCGCCTGCATCTTCCTGAACCGGCCGGGGTTCGCCGCCGGACCGGGCTGCGCCCTGCACGCGGTGGCGCTCAAGCGCGGGATCGAGCCGCTGACGGTGAAGCCGGACGTGTGCTGGCAGCTGCCGGTGCGCCGCGAACAGGAGTGGATCACCCGCCCCGACGGCACCGAGATCCTCAAGACCACGATCACCGAATACGACCGCCGCGGCTGGGGCGAGGGCGGTCACGACCTGTCCTGGTACTGCTCGGGCTCCCCGGACGCGCACGTGGGGGCGACGCCGGTCTTCGAGTCGTACGCGCCCGAGCTCACCGAACTGCTGGGCGCCGACGCCTACTCCGAGCTCGCCCGGGCCTGCCGGCGCCGCACCCAGCTGGGCATCGTCGCGGTCCATCCGGCGACCGCGGCCGCAACCACCCGCCGCACCACCGACCTGAAGTACGAGCAGCTCTGACCCCGGTGCCCCGCCGGGCTCACGGCTCGAATTTGTAGCCCAGGCCGCGCAGCGTGATCAGGTGCCGCGGGTGCGACGGGTCGGGCTCGATCTTGGAACGCAGCCGCTTGACGTGCACGTCCAGCGTCTTGGTGTCGCCGACGTAGTCCGCGCCCCACACCCGGTCGATCAGCTGGCTTCGGGTGAGCACCCGGCCGGCGTTGCGCAGCAGATATTCGAGGAGGTCGAACTCCTTCAGCGGCAGGGTCACCTCGTTGCCCGAAACGGTGACGGTGTGACGCTGCACGTCCATCCGGACCGGCCCCAGCTCGAGCACGCCGATGGCGGCATCGTCGTCGTCGGCCACCACTCCACCGCGGCGGAGCACGGCGCGGATACGGGCGATCAGTTCGCGCGCGGAGTACGGCTTGGTGATGTAGTCGTCGGCGCCCAGTTCCAGCCCCACGACCTTGTCGATCTCGCTGTCGCGGGCGGTCACCATGATGACCGGGGTGGACGATTTGGCACGGATGCCCTTGCAGATCTCGGTGCCGGACACCCCCGGGAGCATGAGGTCGAGAAGAACGATGTCGGGGCCGAGTCGCTCGAAGGCGGCGAGCGCCTCGGAGCCGTCGTTGATGATGCTGGCCTCGAAGCCCTCCTTGCGCAGGAGGAAGGCCAGTGGATCGGCGAGAGCTTCCTCGTCTTCGACGATGAGTACGTGCGTCAAGGCGTGCGTTCCTCCGCTTCTGGGGACTTCTCAATGGGGATGTACAGGGTGAACGTGGAGCCGGTACCGGGCTTGCTCCACAGTCCGATGTGGCCGCCGTGGCTGGCGGCGACGTGTTTGACGATCGCCAGGCCCAGGCCGGTGCCGCCGGTGGCGCGCGAGCGGGCCTTGTCGACGCGGAAGAAGCGCTCGAAGACGCGCTGCTGGTCCGCGGGGGCGATGCCCAGGCCGCGGTCGGTGACGGCGATGGCGACCATCGCGTCGTCGTTCACGTCCACCAGCTTGCGGCTGACCGAGACCACCTCGCCGGTCGGGGAATGGTTGATGGCGTTGACCAGCAGATTGCTGAGCGCGGTCAGCAGCAGCGTCCGGTCGCCGGGGAGCGTGAACCCGGACGGCTCGTCGCGGACCAGTTCGATCTGTGCCACCTCGGCGCTGACGGAGGCCGATCCGATCGCGTCCTCCACCAGGGAGTCGACGTCGACGGTGGAGAACTCCTCGATCCGGCCCTCTTGCAGGCGGGACAGCCCGATCAGCTCGTTGATCAGGTTGCTCATGCGCGTCGCCTCGTGCAGGACGCGGTGCCCGAAGTGCTCGACGGCCTCGGGATCGTCGCGCGACTCGAGCATGGCCTCGGCCATCAGGCTGATCGCGCCGAGCGGCGTCTTCAGTTCGTGGGAGACGTTGGCGGCGAAGTCTCGGCGGGTGGCCTCCACCCGCAGGTTGGTGGAGTCGTCGTCGCCGTACACCAGGGCGTAGCGAGAGGTGCCGTGCTCGGCGAGACGGACCACGCAGCGCACGTTCTCGATGGTGCGCGGCATGGTGCGGCCGGTGGAGACGAAGCCCATCGCCGAGATCGGCGGCACGAAGTCGAAGTGGCGGTCCACCCCGGTGGCGAAGACCTCGTTGACCACCTCTGCCACCGGATCGGCCAGCACGTCGCGGAGCAGGCCGAGTTCCACCGCGCGCTGGTTGAACAGGACGATGCTGTGGTCGGCGTCCACCACGGCCAGCCCCGATTCGGAGTGGGCGACCAGGAGGTTCAGGAGTCCGCCGCGCGAGACCGAACCGTCGGAGTTGAAGGTGATGGCACCCTCGTCGACAAAGGCCGGGCCTGCGACGCCGGGGGCGATTCGGTCAGCGGACGCGCTGACCCTACCCGTGGACTCGGACACAACCGGCAGTCTACGGCCAGTCAACCCGCGGGGGCGACTTCAGACGACCCGGTTCGAGCGCTGTTCACGAATCATTCTCCCGCGTGTCCGGAAGGTGAACGCCGCGGGCCGCCGAACCGGCCGGCCGGCCGCTCAGAGGACTCCCGCGCATTGACTTCGGATATGCGACTTCGGCCGAGTGCGCGTATTCGAAAGTGGTGCGCGGGCGACCCGAGTCGGTGCGCCTGCCCGATCGCCGAAGCTCGATCAGCGGGTCAGGAGCGGGTGGAGGAGACCACCAGATCGGAGTACTCGGGGTGCTTCTCCAGGTAGCGCACCACGTACGAGCAGACCGGAACCACCTTGTTGCCGCTGGCGCGCACGTCGTCGAGGACCTGACGGACCAGCTCGGCGGCGTAGCCGCGGCCGCCGAAGCGGTCGTAGACGACCGTGTGGGTCAATGCCAGATGATCACCGTCGGGATGATTGGGATCCCGCGTGTAGTCGATGTAGCCGACCTCGACCGGCGCACCGCCTTCGTCGATCTCCGCGTGGTAACGCTCCCGATCGGACAGATGCGTCACCGTGATAGCCCCGTCAGTCATACATCCAATGTAGCCGAGGGAACCGTTCGGTGCCCGGGCTACTTGGAGCCCTGAGCGGCCACCGCCGCGGCACCCGCGGCGGCGGCCTCCGGGTCCAGGTAGCGGCCGCCCGGGGTGATCGGGCGCAGGTCCTCGTCGAGCTCGTAGACCAGCGGATTGCCGGTCGGGATGTTGAGCTCGGCGATGTCCTCGTCGGAGATGCCGTCGAGGTGCTTGACCAGGGCGCGCAGCGAGTTGCCGTGCGCGGCCACCAGAACGGTCTTGCCGGCGCGCAGGTCGGCGGCGATGGTCTCGTTGTAGTACGGGATCAGGCGCATCACGACGTCCTGCAGGCACTCGGTCAGCGGCACCGCGATGCCGTCGTAGCGCGGGTCGCCGGTCTGGCTGTACTCGTCGTCGGGGTCGATGGCCGGCGGCGGGGTGTCGTAGCTGCGGCGCCACTTCATGAACTGCTCGTCGCCGTACTTCTCTTTGGTCTCGGCCTTGTTCAGGCCCTGCAGCGCGCCGTAGTGCCGCTCATTGAGGCGCCAGTCGCGCACCACCGGGATCCAGTGGCGGTCGGCCTCGTCCAGGGCGAGGTTCGCCGTGGTGATCGCGCGGCGCAGCAGCGAGGTGTAGAGCACGTCGGGCAGCAGATCGTTCTCCACCAGGAGTTCGCCGCCGCGCACCGCTTCGGCGCGGCCCTTCTCGGTCAGATCGACGTCCTGCCAGCCGGTGAACTGGTTGGAGGCGTTCCATTCGCTCTCGCCGTGACGCATCAGAATCAGCTTGCCGTTGCTCATGCTCTCATCATTCCACAGCACTTCCGGCGCGGCCCGGTGACCTGCGAGGCGACCCGATCGACAGTGCGGCGAGTACCGCCGCGCCCGTTGCCAGCGGGAAAGCACCCAGCAGGTAGCCCCAGAAATCTGACCACCGGGTGAGTCCCACGAACGTCAGGATCACCAGCAGCGCGACCGCCAGGCACGATACCCAGCGACGCATCGCGGCCGCGGCGAGCAACGGCGGCACGGCCAGGAGGAGCCCCAGGGCCACCGGCGGCCCATAGCCGATCACCGAGACGATCGAGTCGGAGCAATCGGCCCCGTGCGGTGCGCCGTCAAGCCAGAGGTCACCGGACTTGCCGCACGACATCGAGACGCTCGAGACGGGCTGGTTCGCGACCCAGACCGCACCGGCGACTGCGAGCAGGCCCAGCAGCGACCAGGCCGCCCGCAGCCACGCCGGACGCACCGCGGCTACTTGCGCAGATCCTTACGGAGAATCTTGCCCGAAGCCGACTTGGGCACCGCGGAGATGAACTCCACCTGGCGCACCTTCTTGTACGGGGCGACGCGTTCGGCGGTGAACGCCATCACCTCCTCGGCGGTGAGCTCGGCGCCCTCGGCGACCACCACGAAGGCCTTGGGCACTTCTTCGCCGTCCTCGTCGTGGGCGCCCACGACGGCGGCGTCGGCGATCTGCGGGTGGGTCAGCAGCAGCGCCTCCAGCTCGGCCGGGGGCACCTGGTAGCCCTTGTACTTGATGAGTTCCTTGAGCCGGTCGACGATGGTGACGCAGCCGTCGGCGTCGACGGTGGCCATGTCACCGGTGTGCAGCCAGCCGTCGGCGTCGATGGTGTCGGCGGTGGCCTGCTCGTTGTTGAGGTAGCCGACCATCACGTTGGGGCCGCGCACCCACAGTTCTCCGGCCGCCGAGACGCCGTCGGCGGGGATCTCCACGTCCTCACCGGTGCCGGGGTCGACGATGCGGTTCTCGGTGTTGGGCACCGCCCAGCCCACCGACGACAGCGGCGCCCGCACGCCGACCAGCTTCTCGCCGCGGTCGAACGGCATCAGGTGGCTGACCGGGGACAGCTCGCTCATGCCGAAGCCCTGCAGCATGGTCAGGTCCAGGCGGGCGGCGACGGCGTTGCCCAGTTCCGCATCGAGCGGCGCGGCACCGGAGAGCATGGTGTGGATCGACGAGAGGTCGTAGTTGTCGACCACCGGGTGCTTGGCGAGGGCGACGGCGACCGGCGGTGCGATGAAGGCGTAGGTGACCTTGTGCTGCTGGACCCCCTCGAGGAACTCGACCATGTCGAAGCGCGGCATCACCAGCAGCGCCGCGCGGGCCTTGAGGGCGGCGTTGAGCAGCACCGTCATGCCGTAGATGTGGAAGAACGGCAGCACCGCGAGCACCACGTCGTCGGCGGTCATGCCGTTGAGCGGCTCGATCTGGGCGACGTTCGCCACCAGATTGCGGTGGCTGAGCATGACGCCCTTGGGGTTGCCGGTGGTGCCCGAGCTGTACGGCAGCACCGCGACGTGGGTGGCCGGATCGAACTCGACCGACGGGGCCGGCAGCCCCGCGCCCAGCAGGTCCGCGGCGTTCGGATGACCGCCGGCGGCCTGGCCTTCACCGTCGAGGATGATCACGTTCTCGTCGGCGATCCCCACCGCCCGCGCGGCCTCGAGGGCCTGCGGGCCCATCAGCGAGATGGTGACCAGCAGCTTGGCCTTCGAGTCGACCAGCTGCTTGCCGATCTCGTTGGCGGTGAACAGCGCGTTGAGCGTGGTCGCGGTACCGCCTGCCCGCAGGATCCCGTGGAACACCGTGGCGAACGCCGGGATGTTCGGCGAGAGCACCGCCACCACGTCGCCGACCCCCACACCGCGCGCGGCCAGTGCACCGGCGGCCGCGTTGATCTGGCCGATGAGCTGGCGGTAGGTGGTGGTGGCACCGGTCTTGGAATCGATCAGCGCGATCCGGTCCAGATCGCCCTCGGCGATGGAACCGAACAGGTAGTCGTACACGCTGACATTCGGGATCTCGACGTCGTCGTACGGATTGCGAAAGCTCATGGACATCCTCCAGTTGTGGATAACGGCATAATCGTAACAATCTCTATTGTCATGGTTTCTGCGTCGCCGCGCGCTCGGTGGCAGCGGTCTCCCGGGACCGGCCGGCGATCGGGTCAGTCGATCTCCCCGCCTCCCGGAGAGGCCTCGTCCACCGGCGCCGGCGCGTCGTCGGGCAGCGGGCCGATCTCGGGCAGCTTGTCCGGATCGATCAGATGCTCGAAGGCCTTCAGGTTGGCCCGCGATTCGCCGCGGGCGGTGCGCCAGGCCCACTCGCGGTGGATGGAGGTGAGGAAACCGATCTCGAGGATCTTGTTGAAGTCGCCGTCGGCGGCCTCGAGCACCTGCCCCAGGATCCGGTCGATCTCGTCGCGGGTGAGGGCCTCGCTGGAGATCCGGCCGACCAGATAGATGTCGCCGATGTTGTCGAGTGTGTAGGCCACGCCGTACAGGCGCCGGTTTCGGGTCAGCAGGTAGCGGTAGACGGCCGTGTGGTTCTCGTCGGCGCGGCGGCAGACGAAGGCCTCCACCCGGACGCCGTGCACGCCCGCGGTCAGCAGCACGGTGGTCTTGAGTTTGCGCTCCCCGGGCAGTTCGACGATCACGTGTTCGGCGCGCGCGGTGTCTGAGGCCTTGCGCTCGTACTCGATTCCCGAGTCGGTGAGCGCGGTCTCCAGGGCCGCCAGATTGGTGGTCGCGGAGTCGGTCATCCTGCCATCCTCGGTCGATTCTTGAGCCAGCCCCGGGCGCGGCGGCGCCCCAGGGCCCCGCGCCGGGCCGGGCCGGACGGGAAGTGATCCATGGCCGCGGTGTACGAGGCCAGCAGCGCGTCGGTGGTGTGCTCCCACGAGAAGCCGCGGGCGTGCCCGACCGCGGCGGCGCCGTAGCGCTCCAGCCGCTCCGGATCGCCGAGCAGTCCGGCGAGCTCCCGGGTCCACACGTCGATGTCGTGCCCGGGGACCAGCCGTCCGGTGATGCCGTCGTCCACCGCGACGCCGAGCCCGCCGACCTCGGCGGCGATCACCGGTACCCCGCACGCCTGCGCCTCGACGGCGACCAGCCCGAAGCTCTCGGAGAAACTCGGAACGGCGACCAGATTCGACGCGCGGTACACCTGCGCGAGCCGCTCGGGCGCCTGCGGCGGGAAGAAGGTGACGCGATCGGCGACACCCATGGTCGCCGCCAGCTCCGCCAGCGCCGCCGGGCGTTCCAGACCGGTACCCGAGGGGCCGCCGACGATCAGCAGCCGCAGCCGGCCGGTGAGGTCGGCGCGGATCAGCGGGGCCATGGCGGCCAGCAGCACGTCGGGGGCCTTCAGCGGCTGGATGCGGCCGACGAAGGTGACCAGCACGTCGTCGGGATCGAGCCCAAGGGCGGCGCGGGCGGCGGCGCGGTCCCCCGGCAGGTAACAGTCCAGGTCCGCTCCCGGGACCACGACGTCGATCTTGTCCGGGTCGGCGTCGTACAGGTCGATCAGCTCGGCGGCTTCGGTGCGGGTGTTGGCGATCAGCCGGTCCGCCTCGGTGATCACCTGCCGTTCGCCGATCACGCGGCCCAGCGGCTCGGCGGTGTCCCCGCCGGCCAGCGAGGCGTTCTTCACCGCGGCGAGAGTGTGCGCCGTGTGCACCAGCGGCACCTTCCAGCGGTCCCGCGCGAGCCAGCCCACCTGCCCGGAGAGCCAGTAGTGCGAGTGGATCAGGTCGTAGTAGCCGGGCGCCTGCGCCGCCTCGGCGCGCAGCACGTTCGCCGAGAAGGCGCACAGCTGGCCGGGCAGATCGCGCTTGTCCAGGCCGTCGAACGGTCCGGCCTCCACGTGCCGGACCAGGACACCGGGGGCGGCCTGGACCACGGGCCGGTCGGCCGACGAGGTGGCCCGGGTGAAGATCTCCACCTCGACCCCGCGGCGCGCCAGGCGCCGCGCGGTCTGCCACACGTAGACGTTCATCCCGCCGGCGTCGCCGGTGCCCGGTTGCGCCAGCGGTGAGGTATGCACCGAGATCAACGCGATGCGTCGCGGCTGCAGTCCACCGGTCATGCAGCCAGCCTAATCACATGCCCGATCGTGCGCGGGTCCGCTCCCCACCCGATCGGCCGCCCGCCCCGGCCCGGTCGCCGACCGACCCGCCCGAACCGCTTCCGGCGTGCCCCGGCAGTGGGCACGATGGGGCGGTGGCCCTCACCGATTTCGTCCTCCGCAGCGGGCCCACCTGGGCCGATCCGTTCGGCATGTACGCAGCCCTGCGCACCGGCGACCCGGTCCACCACGTCGCCGACGGCGACTACTGGGTGCTCACCCGGCATCGGGACGTGATGGCCGCCGCCTCCGACGCCGAGACCTTCTCGTCGGCGCAGGGACTGACCGTCACCTACGGCGAGATCGAGGCGATCGGCATGGCCGACCATCCACCGCTGGTGATGCAGGACCCGCCCGCGCACACCGCGTTCCGGCGGCTGGTGGCCCGCGGCTTCACCCCGCGGCAGGTGACCGTCCTGGAGCCGCAGGTGCGGGCGTTCGTCACCGAGCGGCTCGACGCCCTCGCCCACACCCCGCCCGGCACCCCGGCCGACATCGTCGGCACGCTACTCAAACCGCTGCCGTCGATGGTGGTGGCCCACTATCTGGGCGTCCCCGAGTCCGACCGCCCCAAGTTCGACGAGTGGACCGAGGCGATCGTCGGGGCCACATCGTCGGGCGGCCCGGGCGCGGCCGCCACCGGCGCGGCCGCGGCCACCGCCGAGATGGCCGGCTACTTCGCCGATCTGGTCGACTTCCGGCGGCGGCACCCCGGCGAGGACACCGTCTCGCAACTGGTCCAGGCGGGGACGGCCGACGACGACCCGCACGGCCTGCTGTCGATCCTGGCGTTCACCTTCACGATGGTCGCCGGCGGCAACGACACCACCACAGGACTCCTCGGCGGGAGCCTGGCCCTGCTGCACCAGAACCCGGACCAGCGCCGGCTGCTGGTCGCCGAACCCGAGCGGATCGGCGACGCGGTGGAGGAACTGCTGCGTCTGACCTCCCCGGTGCAGGGGCTGGCGCGCACCACCACTCGCGCGGTGACCTATCCGGACACCCCGTCCGGTCCGGTGACGATCCCGGCCGGACGCAAAGTGCTGCTCTGCTACGGCGCGGCCAACCGCGACCCGGACGAGTACGGCTCCGACGCCGAACGGCTCGACGTCGGCCGCAAGCCGCGGAACCTGCTGACCTTCAGCCACGGACATCATCACTGCCTGGGAGCGGCGGCGGCCCGCATGCAGGCGCGAGTCGCGCTGACCGAGTTGCTGGCCCGGTTCGGCGACTTCGCCGTCGACCCGGACGGCATCGTCTGGGCGGCGGGCCACTACGTCCGCCGGCCCGCTTACGTGCCCTTCCTCCCGCACGGCTGACGTCGCCCCCGGTGTCCCGGTTCCGTGTCGCGGCGGACCGGAGGCGGACGGGTATTCATGCGCGGCGGCGTATTAGTTACCGGCCGCGACCGACCGTAGACTTCTTTCGGTAACGATTGTCAATAGTCTTCGGAAGGTCCCCCAGCCCCATGCGCACCTCCCCCAACCGCCGCGGCACACTGCGCAGCCTGGCCGCGACCACGCTGGTCGCGGCGACGGCCCTGGCCGCCGTCGCCTGCTCCTCCGACGACGGGCCCCGCGAGACAGATCACCCGAGCGTCGTCGCCTCCACCGACGTCTGGGGCTCGGTGGCCGCGGCGGTCGGCGGCGAGCACGCCGAGGTGACCTCCCTGTTCAACAGTCCCGGCGCCGACCCGCACGAGTTCGAGCCGTCGATGGCCGACACCGCCAAGATCGAGGACGCCGACGTCCTGGTCTACAACGGCGGGCACTACGACGCCTACGTGGAGACCGCGGCCGAGTCGTCGCGCGCGCTCCAGGTGAACGCCGCCTCCCTGCTGCCCGGCGGCGTGGAGAGCCTCGGCGGCCACGACCACGACCACGAGGCCGGCGACGAGGACGAGCACGCGGATGAGCACGCCGGTCACAACCACTCGCACGACGGGGCCAACGAGCACGTCTTCTACGACCTCGCCCTGGTGGGCCAGGTGGCCGATAAGACCGCCGACGCCCTCGCCGAGGTCTCGCCGATGAACGCGCAGTACTACCGCGACAACGCCGTCGCCTTCAACGAGGGCATCAGCGAGCTCCGCGGCCGACTGGCCGCCATCAAGAAGGCGCACGACGGCACCGACGTCGCCGCCACCGAGCCGCTGTCGTCGTACCTGCTCGACGAAGCCGGGCTGGTCGACATCGCTCCGCCGGCGTTCACTGCGGCCGTGGAGAACGGGCAGTCGCCGTCGGCCGCCGACGTCGCGACGTTCACCGATCTGCTGCAGAACCGCAAGGCCGCCGCGCTGCTCTACAACACCCAGGCCGTCGACCCGGCGACCCAGACGGTGCTGCAGATCGCCCGCCGGTCGAACGTCCCGGTGGTAGAACTGACCGAGTCGCTGCCCAGCGGCGTCACCGACTACCTGGCCTGGCAGTCGGCGCAGATCGAGCAACTGGAGCAAGCCCTCAACGCATGAGCGATCAGCCCACCCCCGCCGTCGAGCTCACCGACGCCACCCTCGCCATCGGCGACCGCCTGCTGTGGAGTGACCTGGACCTGAAGGTGACCCCCGGCGAATTCATCGCCGTGCTGGGCCCCAACGGCTCGGGCAAGACCACCCTGCTGCGCGCCATCCTGGGGCAGGTCCCGCTGTCCGGCGGGACGCTGAGCGTGCACGGCCGGCTCGGGTACGTCCCGCAGCAGCACGCCGACGACGCCGACACCATGGCGCTGCGCGGCCGGGACCTGGTGGGCTTCGGCATCGACGGCAGCGCCTGGGGCATCGGCCTGCGCGGCTGGCGCCGACGCACCCAGCGCGTGGACGCGGCCGTGGCCGAGGTGGGCGCGCAGGACTTCGTCGACCGCCCCTTCGGGCTGCTGTCCGGCGGGGAGCAGCAGCGGCTTCGGATGGCACAGGCGCTCACCAACGATCCGTCGGTGCTGCTGTGCGACGAGCCGCTGGCGAGCCTGGACTTGCGCAATCAGCGCACCGTCGTCGACCTGCTCGACACCCGCCGCCGCACCCACGACACCGCGATCCTGTTCGTCACGCACGAGATCAACCCGGTGCTGCCGTTCGTCGACCGCGTCCTGTACCTGGTCGACGGCCGGTTCCGCATCGGCACCGTCGCCGAGGTGATGAACTCGGCGACGCTGTCGGAGCTGTACGGCAGCCGGGTGGACGTGGCCGAGGTGGCCGGGCGCCTGGTGGTGCTCGGCGGCGACGGCGAACACCACCACTGCGCCGAGCACACCTACGACGACCACGACCCCACCTGGGTGATCACTCGATGACGACGGTGCTCGCCTCCCCGATGGGCGACTTCTGGAACTTCTCCCAGACCGCAGATCTGCTGTCGCGCACCTTCGTGCAGCAGTCGCTGGTCGCGCTGGCGCTGTTGGGCCTGGTCGGCGGCTTGCTGGGACCGATGATCGTGGCCCGGCAGATGAGTTTCGCGGTGCACGGCGCCGCCGAGCTGTCGTTCACCGGCGCCGCCGCCGCACTGCTGCTGGGGTTCAGCGTGAACCTGGGCGGGGTGATCGGTGCGGTCCTGGCCGCGGCGGTCTTCGGCTGGCTGGGCAACCGCGCCCGCGAGCGCGACTCGGTGATCGGCGTCGTGATGGCCTTCGGCCTCGGTCTCGGTGTGCTCTTCCTGCACCTGTACGGCCGGGCCGGCACCGGTTTCGCGCTGCTGACCGGACAGGTGGTCAGCGTCGGCAAGTCGGGGCTGGTGGCCGTCGCGATCACCGCGGCCGTGGTGATCGCCGTGCTCGCGCTGATCTACCGGCCGCTGCTGTTCGCCTCCCTCGACCCGCGGGTGGCCACGGCCACCGGCGTGCCGATGCGCCTGCTGTCGGTGGTCTTCGCGATCCTGGTCGGCCTGGCCGCCGCCCAGGGCGTGCAGATCATCGGCGCCCTGCTGGTGATGTCCCTGCTGATCACCCCGGCCGCCGCCGCGGGCCGGCTCACCGCGTCGCCGTTGCGTCAGGTGATGCTGTCGGTGGTCTTCGCCGAGATCGCCGCCGTCGGCGGCCTGATCCTGTCGCTGGCACCGGAACTGCCGGTGTCGGTGCTGGTCACCACCATCTCATTCATCATCTACCTGATCTGCCGGGCCGTCGGCATGCGCGCTCGCAGCTGAGCCGGGGTTGCAGGCGGTGGCGATCATCTCCAGCGGCCCCACCACCGGACGCCCGGGTTCCAGGTTCCAGCTCGGCTTGCCGGGCTCCACCAGCCGGGCGAACACCCAGTGGCAGTCGAACTGCGCCCGCATGCCCGCGGTGTTCCCGTCGGCGTCCAAGGCCAGCACCTCCCGCCAGGCCGCCTGCGGCACGCCCCAGCCGGTGACCCGGCGGCCCGCGGCCGTCGGATAGACCGGCAGGCTCGGTCCGGCCGGGGTCTGGGCCCACTCGACGCGGTCGATGTACGGGGGCGGCAGCGTCGCGGGCCACGGCAGGCCGGGAAACGACAGTTCCAGCGAGCCCGCGGCACGGTAGGCGTCCAACTCGGCGCGCTTCGCGGACAGCTCGTCGGTCGGTGCGGCTGCCGCGGGTCCGCCGAACACCCCGCCGCCGATCGCGAGGCCGGCGACGGCGAGAGCACAGACGAAGCCCCGCGCAGCATTCCGCATCGTGTCCCCTGTTCGAACGACATCAGATGACGGAATAGTTGCACAGGCAAACGACCCGTGGGCCCGATCCGCGGACTTGCTCGCGGGCTAGTTCTCCTCGGCGAAGCCGGGGTTGCAGCGAGCGGCGATCATGTCCGCATCGCTGACCACCGGGCGGCCCGGTTCCAGATTCCAGCTCGGCTTGTCCGGTTCCACCAGCCGCGCGAACGACCAGTGGCAGTCGAACTGGGCGCGCATGCCCGGGGTGTCGGCGTCCGGGCTCAGCGCCAGGACTTCTTCCCAGGCGGTGTCCTCGACGCCGTCGCCGCTCACCGTGCGGCCTGCCTGCGTCGGATGGATCTGCAGACTGGGGCCCACCTGCGTCTGCACCCACTCGGTCGCCTCGACGTACGGCGGCGGCAGGGTCGGCGGGGCCGACTCCTCGGTGACGGACGATTCGGCCGTCGAGGGCGTCGTGGGCGATGACACCGGGAGACTCGGCGAGCGGGTCGGCACCTCCGGGGCGGGGTCGTCGCCGCAGCCGACCAGGACCGCTGCGGCGGCCAGCAGCACCGCCGCCGCCCGCAGTGTTCGCCGGCGGCTCACGACCGCCGCAACTCCAGGTGCACGCGCTCCCAGGCCGCCCGGCGCGGCCCGTCCGGATCGAGTTCCACGCGCACCGGGTCGTCGATCACCAGCACGCGCCGGTCGGCGATGCTGTACCGCGGCCAGCTCGGCGCCGGTTCCCCGGTCCGGGCGAACCAGGTCCACAGCGACTGCATGGTGGCGGTGATGCGTTTGGTGGAGCCCCAGCTGCCCGCCAGCGCCAGACCGGCGCCGATCGGATGGCGGTAGATGCCGAAGACGGCCAGCAATTCGGTGGCGTGCGTGGCACCGATCCCGCTCGCCTTGAGGACCCGGACCGCGTAGTCGTACCGGTAGACGTAAGTCGGTGAATGCTTGGCGTGGTTCTCGGCGAAGATCGTCGTCGGAATCCAGAACACCGCGTCGGCGGCCAGCCGGACTTCGTCGCGGGTGCCCGGGTACAGCCGCGACAGTTCCTCGCGCACCTCCGGGTCGTGCACGCCGACCAGGTGGTGGGTCGGCTCGGGCAGGATGTTCCAGAAGCGCGCGAACAGCTCTCCCTCGTCGAGGTTGCTGCCGGTGATCAGCGGCACCCGGTGCGTACGTCCGGCCAGGGCCGCTTCCACCGGGGACTGCGGCAGATAGTCGCCGTCGATCACCGGGGCGAAGGGCATCGGATCCGACAGCTGCGCGTGCTTACTGAAGCTGAGCAACCGATTACCCGCGGCATGCAGGTCGTACGGGCCCGCTTCGTCGACGATGCGCGCCACCTCCGCCGCATCCAGGCGCGGCTCGGTGCGCTCGGGGCCGCTGCGCCGATCCGGGTCGACCACCTGGCGGAGGAATTCGTCGGCGAGGATCTCGGCGTTGTCGCGGTGCACCACCAGGTCGGCGGCCGGACTCTGCGAGATCGCCCGAGAGAACAGGCCCTCCGCCGCCGGGGTGGACAGCAGCGTCAGCACCGCGGCCCCGCCGGCGCTCTCACCGAAGACGGTCACCCGCTCGGGATCGCCGCCGAAGGCCGCGATGTTGCGCTGCACCCATTCGAGCCCGGCGACCATGTCCCGCAGGCCGCAGTTGGTGTCGAACGGCCGCTCGGGCGTCGAGTAGTCGCTCAGATCCAGGAACCCGAGCGGCCCGAACCGGTAGTTGACGGTCACCACGATCACGTCGCGGGCGCGGGCCAGGAAGGCTCCGTCGTAGATGGGCGTCGACGAGCCGCCGAGGATGTAGGCGCCACCGTAGTTGAAGACCATCACCGGGCGCGGGGTGGCCGAGACGCCGTCCGGGGCGAAGACGTTCAGGGTGAGGCAGTCCTCGCTGCGCGGCTGATATCGGCCGTTGCCGCGCGCGGTGAACAGCTTCTCCTGAATCGGGACCGGACCGTAGTCGTGGCACTCGAGGGTGTCGTCCCACGGCGTCACCGGCTGCGGTGCCCGCAATCGCAGCGGGCCCACCGGTGGTGCCGCGTACGGGATACCGAACCAGCCGATCGTCCCCCGGCGGCTGCGACGCCCCCGCTTCCCGTCGACCCGACCTTCGGCGGTAGCGACAAGGGTGTCCATCTGTGCCATGCACCCGACCCTAACGCCGCAGCGCCGAGCCGATGCCGCCGACCTACCATGGAGCCATGTCCGTCCCCGCCCATTCCGCCCCTCGGCCCGCCGGTTCGCCGAGCGTGGTGGATCTGAACGCCGACCTCGGCGAGGGCGTCGGCGACGATGCGGCGATGGTGCGGCTGGTCTCCAGCGCGAACGTGGCGTGCGGCTTCCACGCCGGCACCCCGCTGCTGCTGCGCCGCACCTGCGAGCAGGCCGTCGCCGCGGGCGTGCGGATCGGCGCGCAGGTCTCCTACCCCGATCGCGAAGGCTTCGGCCGGCGGTTCATGGAAGTGGAGCCCGACGACCTGATCGCCGACGTGCTGTTCCAGATCGGCGCCCTCAGCGCGATCGCCCGCTCGGTCGGCGGCACCGTCGACTACGTCAAACCGCACGGCGCCCTCTACAACGCGATCGTGCACCACCGCGGCCAGGCGCAGGCCGTGGTGAGCGCCGTCGCCGAGGCCGGCCTGCCCCTGATGTCGCTGCCGGGTTCGGTGGCGATCGATTTGGCGCGCACGGCCGGGATCCCGGTGCTCACCGAGGCCTTCGCCGACCGCGCCTACACGCCGGCCGGCACCCTGGTGCCGCGCACCGAGGCCGGAGCCGAGCTCACCGACTCGGCCGCGGTGGCCCGGCGCGTCGTCGGACTGGTCACCTCGGGGCACATCACCGCGGTCGACGGCTCGCAGATCGCGGTGCGCGCCGACTCGATCTGTCTGCACGGGGACACCCCCGGCGCGGTGGGTCATGCGCGAGCGGTCCGGGAGGCACTGGCCGGCGCCGGTATCAGCGTGCGCGCCCGATGATCCGCCGGCGCTTCGCCGCCGAATCCGCCCGCGGGATCGCCGCGGGCTTCGGCGCGTACGGAATCTGGGGGCTGTTCCCGCTCTACTTCGACGCTCTGCGGCCCACCGGCCCCTGGGAGATCCTGGCCAACCGGATCGTCTGGACGGCGGTGCTGTGCCTGATCATCCTGGGGATCGGCCGCGACTGGTCGTGGCTGCCGCCGCTGCTCCGCCGGAAGAAGCTGATGCTGGGCGTCACCGCCGCCGCGATCCTCATCGGCATCAACTGGGTGGTGTACGTGGCCGCGGTGACCTCCGGGCACACCAGCGACGCGGCCCTCGGCTACTTCCTGAACCCGCTGATGACGGTGGCGCTGGGCGTGGTGGTGCTGCGCGAACGCCTCCGGGCGCTGCAGTGGGCGGCCGTCGCCATCGGCGCGGTGGCGGCGATCTACCTGTCCGTCGCCGGCGGGGCCTTCCCACTCACCGCGCTGACGCTGGCGACGTCGTTCGCGCTCTACGGGCTGGTGAAGAACAAGGTGGGAGCCACCCTGCCCGCCCTGCACAGTCTCACCCTGGAGACGCTGATCCTGCTGCCGGTCGCTGCGCTGATCCTGGTCGTGATCGGCGTCGGGACGGGGTTGTCGTTCGGGACGCAGGGACCGGTGCACACCGGCCTGCTGGTGTTCAGCGGTGTGGCGACGGCGGTGCCGCTGCTGCTGTTCGCCGCCGCCGCGCGGCGCATTCCGCTGTCCACGGTCGGCCTGATCCAGTTCATCACCCCGGTTATCCAGCTGGTCTGCGCGGTGACGCTGCTGGGCGAGCACGTCTCACAGGCCCGGTGGATCGGTTTCGGGATCGTGTGGCTGGCCCTGCTGGTGCTCACCACCGACGCCCTGTTGACCAGCCGCTCGCGCGCCAAAGCCCGGCGATCGCAACTGCTGCCGCCGGAGGAGATGCCGCTGTAGCGACCCGCGGGGTCAGACGCCGGCGATACGGCGCTGGCGCGCGAAGTCGGCCAGCACCACGCCCGCGGCCACCGAGGCGTTCAGGCTCTCCACGTTGCCCGCCATCGGGATCGACAGCACCGAATCGCAGGTCTCGCGGACCAGCCGGGACAGGCCCTTGCCTTCCGAGCCCACCACGATCACGGTGGGACCGGTGCCGTCGTAGTCGTCGAGGGTCACGTCGCCGTCGGCGTCCAGGCCGACGATCTGGCAGCCGGCCTTGGCCCAGTCGACCAGGGTGCGGGTGAGGTTCGGGGCCTGCGCGACGGGCAGCCGGGCGGCCGCGCCGGCGCTGGTGCGCCAGGCCACTGCGGTGACGCTGGCGCTGCGCCGCTGCGGGATCAGCACGCCCTGTCCGCCGAAGGCGGCGACGCTGCGGATCACCGCGCCCAGGTTGCGCGGGTCGGTGATGTTGTCGAGCGCCACCAGCAGCGGCGGGTGCGGCGAGGCCAGCGCGTCGGCGAGGAGGTCCTCGGGGTGGGTGTAGCTGTACTCGGGCACCTGCAGCGCCAGCCCCTGGTGCAGGCCGTTGACGGTCAGGCGATCCAGTTCGGTCTTGCTCGCCTCCAGGATCGCGATGCCCTTGTCACCGGCCTCGGCGATCGCCTCGCGGACGCGGTCGTCCGCGTCGATCGTCGTCATCACGTAGAGCGCGGTGGCGGGAACGCCCGCGCGCAGGCACTCCACGACGGGGTTGCGGCCCACCACGTACTCGGGGCCGTCGTCCTTGCGGCGCTGGCGCCCGGCCACCGCGCGGGACTTGGCCGCCGCCTTCGCCTTCTTGTGCGCCGGATGGTAGGTGCGGTCGACGGCCTTCGGGGTGGCCCCGCGGGCCTCCAGGCCGCGGCGGCGCTGCCCGCCGGAGCCCACCACCTGGCCCTTCTTCGTCCCGTCTTTGCGGACTGCGCCCTTGCGCTTGGAGTTGCCGGCCATCAGGAGTCCTTCTGTCCCAGCGCCCACTGGGCGCCGTCGGGGGTATCGGTCACTTCGACGCCGGCCGCGGCCAGGCGGTCACGCACCTCGTCGGCGGTCGCCCAGTCCTTGGCCGCGCGGGCCGTGGCACGACGCTCCAGCTCCGCACCGACCAGCACATCGAGGGCTGTGGTCGCCGCCTCACCGGCACCGGCACCGCCGGCGGTGTTCCAGCGCGGGTCGAGCGGATCGGTGCCGAGGATGCCCATCATGGCGCGCACCTGCCCGGCGATCTCGCGGGCTCGCTCGCCGTCGCCGGCTTCCAGCGCCGTATTGCCTTCCCGGACTGCGTTGTGCACCACCGCCAGGGCGGCGGGCACACCGAGGTCGTCGTCGAGTGCGGCCGCGAAGTCCGCGGTCACCGCACCGACCTCGACATCGCCGGCCCGCTCGGCGACCCGGTGCACGAAGGACTCGATGCGGCGAAAACCGGCCGCGGCCTCCACCAGTGCGCCGTCGGAGTACTCGAGCATGGACCGGTAGTGGGCGCTGCCCAGGTAGTAGCGCAGCTCCACCGGCCGGACCTTCTTGAGCATCTCCGGGATGGAGACCACGTTGCCCAGCGACTTGCTCATCTTCTCGCCGCTCATGGTGACCCAGCCGTTGTGCAGCCAGTACCGGGCGAAGGCGTCCCCGGCGCCGTGACTCTGGGCGATCTCGTTCTCGTGATGCGGGAAGATCAGATCCATTCCGCCGCAGTGGATGTCGAACTCACCGCCGAGCAGCGAGGTGGCCATGGCCGAGCACTCCAGGTGCCAGCCCGGGCGCCCCGGGCCCCACGGCGTCGGCCAGGACGGCTCCCCCGGCTTGGCGGCCTTCCACAGCGTGAAGTCGCGCGGGTCCCGCTTGCCGGTACCGGCGCTCTCGCCCTGGTGGACGTCGTCGAGCTTGTGGTGCGAGAGGCTGCCGTAGTCGGGCAGGCTCTGCACGTCGAAGTAGATGTTGCCGTCGGCGGTGTAGGCGTGCCCGCGGTCGATCAGGCGCTCCAGGTACTCGACCATCTGGGTGATGAAGCCGGTCGCACGCGGCTCCGCCGAGGGCGGCAGCACGCCGAGGGCGTCGTAGGCGGCGGTGAACTCGCGCTCGTGCGTCGCCGCCCACTCCCACCAGGGGCGGTCGTGCTCGGCGGCCTTGCGCAGGATCTTGTCGTCGATGTCGGTGACGTTGCGGACGAACAGCACGTCCAGCCCGCTGTGGGCCAGCCAGCGGCGCAGCACGTCGAAGGCGATGCCGCTGCGCACGTGGCCGATGTGCGGGATGCCCTGAACGGTGGCACCGCACAGGTACACGGTGGCGGTGCCGGGGCGCAGCGGAACGAACTCGCGGATTTCGCGGGCCGCGGTGTCGTACAGGCGGAGAGTCACGACCTGCGATCCTACTTCAGCGCGACCAGCGCCGTGGCCACCGCGGCGATGCCCTCGCCGCGGCCGGTCAGCCCGAGGCCGTCGGTAGTGGTCGCCGACACCGACACCGGCGCCCCCAGCAGCTGCGACAGCACCTCCTGCGCCTCCGCGCGACGCGGACCGATCTTGGGCCGGTTCCCGATCACCTGCACGGCGCCGTTCACCGGCGCGAAGCCGTTCTCGCCGAGTAGAGCCGCCACATGCTCCAGCATGCGGGCACCGGTCACCCCCGCCCATTCCGGGCGGTCCACCCCGAAGACCGACCCCAGATCGCCCAGGCCGGCCGCTGACAGCAGTGCATCGCAGAGCGCGTGGATGCCGACGTCACCGTCGGAATGGCCGGCCGCCCCGTCGTCGTCGGGGAACAGCAGACCGACCAGCCAGCAGTCCCGGCCGGACTCGATCACGTGGACGTCGGTGGCGATCCCCACTCTCACAACGATTCTCCTGAACTCGCTTCGCTCCCGGCGCCCAGCGCATCGGGCCCGCTCGCTTCGCTCCCGGCGCCCAGCACCTCGGGCCCGCTCGCTTCGCTCCCGGCGCCCAGCAACAACCGCGCGACCTCCAAGTCGAAGGGCGTGGTGATCTTGAAGGCGCGATGATCGCCGGGCACCACCTGCACGTCGACGCCGAGGGCCTCGATCAGGCCCGCATCGTCGGTGGCATCGGCGCCGTCGCGGTGCGCGTGCCGCAGCAGAACGGCGGAGAAGCCCTGCGGAGTCTGCACCGCCCGCAGTTCACTGCGGTCCGGAGTCCCGAGGACCAGGCCGGCTCCGTCCACACGTTTGAGGGTGTCGGCGACCGGCAGTCCGGGCACCACCGCCTCGGCGCCGTCCAACAGGGCGGTCACCACACGGCGGAACAGTTCCGGGGGAACCAGGGCCCGGGCGGCGTCATGAACCAGCACCAGGTCGGTCCCGTCTTCGGCGGCGGCCAGTCCCGCGCGCACCGAATCGCTGCGCTCGGCGCCGCCGGCCACCACGGTCACATCCGGCGATCCGCCGGGCGGGTAGTCGGCGCGCACGTCGTCGACCAGGTCCGGCGGCACGATCACCACCACCTGGTCCACCACGCCGCTCTCGCGGGCCGCCGCCACGCTGCGGCTCAGCAGCGTGGCACCGGCTACGTCCACGAACGCCTTAGGCTGCGGGAGGCCCAAACGGGTACCCATTCCCGCAGCCGGGATGAGGGCGACGACGCGCCCCCGGCGGTCTGCGGTCAGGACGCCGCAGCCAGAATCTGATCGAGAATGATGTCGGCGCGCTCGCCGTCGGTGTCCTGTGCCAGCGACAGCTCGTCGACCAGCACGCGCCGCGCGCGGGTCAGCATGCGCTTCTCGCCCGCCGACAGGCCGCGGTCCTGCTCACGACGCCAGAGGTCGCGCACGATCTCGGACACCTTGATGATGTCTCCGGAGATCAGCTTCTCCTGGTTCGCCTTGAATCGGCGAGCCCAGTTCGTCGGCTCCTCGGTGTGCGGCGCACGCAGCACATCGAAAACCTCGTCGAGCCCCTCCGCACCGACGACGTCGCGCACACCGACGTAATCGAGCTTGCTGGACGGGATCTGCACTGTCATGTCACCGTCCGCTACCTTCAGGACCAGGTACTCAACCTCTTCACCTTTGATGGTCCGTACGACGATGTCTTCAACCCGAGCTGCACCGTGATGTGGATAGACAACGGTGTCGCCAACTTTAAAGTTCAATGCTCCCTGCCCCTTTCGAGTGTTACCAGTCTAACACGCGCCCACTGACGAACTTCTCGACGGTGCAGGTCAGCGCACTGAGAGCCTTGGGACGCCCCCGCGGAGCCCGCACCGGTCAGCCGGTGATCCCCCCTGGCCATCGGCCCGCAGACGAGTGGCGGGGAACCGATTTCCGACCAATCTGACCACCCCGTCTGACTTTTGCCCTCGCCGCCCACTACGCTGCGTAGTGAAGCGCCGCGCGGCACCACGCGGGGTGCGTGTAGAGAACATTTCGGAGGATTCAGGTGTCAGTCTTCACTCGGACCACCCGCCGCATCGCCAAAGGCACCGTGATCAGCGCATTCGGCATCGCGGTCGCGCTGGGCTCCACCGCGTGCAGCTCGGGCAAGATCTCCCAGACCAACAATCAGGACGCGGCCGTCAACGGCGCCTACGGGAGCATCGCCCTGGATCCGCCGGAGCAGGAAGGCGACCAGGCCGTCCTGCCGGGCTCGATCGCCATCCGCAATCTGCAGATCATGTACCCGTCGGAGAAGGCCGCCGAGGTCTTCGGCGACGGCGGCCCCTTCCAGCTGGTCTTCAGCATCGCCAACGACAGCGTGGTCCGCACGGTCAAGCTCACCGGCATCACCGCCGAGCAGGGCAAGGTCGAGTTCTCCGCGTCCGGCGACTCCGACAGCGGATCGGCCTCGCCCGGCAACGCCGGCCTGATCCGGCCGAACAGCGTGCTGAACGCCGGCGTGCCGGCCAACGTGACTGAGGCCCAGGCCAAGGAAGACGGCATCGAGCGGATCGGCGTGGAGCTGACCGGCACCGGCGATACCGTCGCCGCCGGGCTCACCACCCCACTGACCTTCACCTTCGAGATCTACGACCTCGAACGCAACGCCAACGGCCAGCCGCGCAACGCGCCGATCGACACCAAGTCGGTCACCATCAACGCGCCGGTCGACGGCACCGCCCTGGCCGGCCGCCAGGACGTGGTCCGCGACGTCCAGCCGCCGCACGGCGAAGGCGGTCACTGACCGCACTTCCGGCGTCGGGGGTCGCCACTAGAGTGAGCGCGTGGCGAAAACGAAAGCGGTCTTCCGGTGCGGTGCCTGCGGGCACCAAGTACCCAAGTGGGTGGGCCGCTGCCCGGACTGCGGCGAATGGGGCTCCATCGAAGAAGGCGCTCCCCCGGCCGTCCCGGGTGGCGCGGTCTCGGTGGCTCCGCGCAGCCCGGCGGTCCGCATCACCGAGATCGACGCCGATGCCGCCGGTGCGACCCCGACCGGAATCGGCGAGTTCGACCGGGTGCTCGGCCGCGGTGTAGTCCCCGGATCGGTGATCCTGCTGGCCGGCGAACCCGGCGTCGGCAAGTCGACGCTGCTGCTGGAGACGGTCAAGTCGTGGGCCCAGGCGGGCCGCACCGCGCTGTACGTCACCGGCGAGGAGTCCGCCGGGCAGGTCCGGTTGCGGGCCGAACGCACCGGCGCCGTGCACGAGAACATCTTCCTGGCCGCCGAAACCGATCTGGCGACCATCCTCGGCCACGTCGAGCAGGTGCGTCCGACGCTGCTGATCGTCGACTCGGTGCAGACAGTCGCGGCCACCGGCGCCGACGGCGTCTCCGGTGGAGTCACCCAGATCCGCGCGGTCACCACCGCCTTGGTGTCCCTGGCCAAGACCAGCGGCGTCGCGGTGATCCTGGTGGGCCATGTGACCAAGGACGGCAACGTCGCCGGTCCGCGCTCGCTGGAGCACCTGGTGGACGTGGTGCTGTCGTTCGAAGGCGACCGGCATTCGTCGCTGCGTCTGGTCCGCGGCATCAAGAACCGTTTCGGCGCCTCCGACGAGGTCGGCTGCTTCGAGCAGCGCTCCGACGGCATCCACGAGGTGGCCGATCCCTCGGGGATCTTCGTGCACTCCCGCGGCGGCGCCGTCGCCGGCAGCGTCAACCTGGTGGCGATGGACGGGCGTCGGGCGATGGTCGGCGAGATCCAGGCGCTGCTGCACCCGACGCAGGCGAACATGCCGCGGCGGGCGGCGTCCGGGCTCGACTCGGCGCGGATGTCGATGATGCTCGCGGTGGCCGCCAAACACGCGGGGGTCAAGACCGCCGAGCATGAGGTCTACGTCTCCACCGTCGGCGGCATGAAGGTGACCGAGCCCGCCGCCGATCTGGCGATCTTCCTGGCCTTGAAGTCGTCGAAGAGCAACCGGCCGGTGCCGACGGGCACGGTCGCGATCGGCGAGGTGGGGCTGACCGGCGAGGTCCGGCGGGTCCCTTCCACCGCACGGCGCGTGGCCGAGGCCAAGCGCCTGGGATTCACGCACGCGGTCGTCCCGGCGGGCACCGACGAGGAGATGCCCCACGGCATCCGGGTCACCAAGGTGGCCAACCTGGCCGAAGCGGGCGAGGCGACCGGCACCGATGTCCGCGACTCCGACGACGAGCAGGCCCCGTTCTGAAGCCGAAGCACGCTCGCCGCTTCCAACTCCCCCACTCCTTGAGCCGGTCGAGGCGCAGCCGAGGCACTGTCCCACCCGCTCATTGAGCCGGACGAGGCGCCAGCCGAGACCGCGTCGAAATGAGCATCCCCAACCCACGACCCCGGCTTCGACACGGCCCCTCCGCAAGCTCCGGCCCCGGCTCAGCCTTCGATGAACAACCACCTCCACCGCTCATCGAGCCGGACGAGACGCAGCCAAGGCACTGTCCCACCCGCTCATTGAGCCGGACGAGGCGCCAGCCGAGACCGCGTCGAAATGAGCGTCCCCAACCCACGTCCCCGGCTTCGACACGGACCCTCCGCAAGCTCCGGCCCCGGCTCAGCCTGCGATGAACAACCACCTCCACCGCTCATCGAGCCGGGCGAGGCGCAGCCGAGGCACTGACCCACCCGCTCATTGAGCCGGGCGAGGCGCCAGCCGAGACCGTGTCGAAATGAGTTTCCCCAGCCGGCGGCCCGGTGAGTGATTGCGAGGGTTAGTAGGCGGGTTCGGGGATGGCTTCGGTGCCGACCTCCCAGTCGAAGGCGATGTCGTCGCCCTGGACGCCGGTCACCGTCACCGTGACGGGCAACCACCGGGTCCCGTCGAGCAGTGCGCACTGCTGCTCGGCGCCGACCGTCGCATCCAGAGGTCCGGCGCACCGGAGGTCGTCGGGGGTGCTGCCCGTGGTCTCCTGGAGCGAGCGGTTCAAGTTCTGCTCGAGCGCGCTCTTGGCTTCCGCCGTCGGCGCCTCGCTCGGCTCGGCAGCCGAATCGGTCCCGGCGTCTCCGCTCACCTGCGCCGGATCGTCGGCCTTGATGTTGAACTTCACATTGTTGCCGTCGACGCTGGTGACCGTCGCCGTGTAGTCGACCCAATTCCCGGCGGTGTGCACCTGGCACTTCTGGGTGGCGTTCACTTCGTTGTCCAGTCCGCCGTCACAGCGCACCTCGGGTTCACGCTCGGGATCCAGGGCCAATTGCCGGGCGGACTCCCGTTCCAAGTCGCTCTGCGAGATTCCGCCGCCGCCGAGCGACACACTCGCCGAACAACCGCTGAGCGCCAAGACCACCGCCGCCAGCGCCGCGAGCCAGACCTTATGCGAGCGCACACTGTTCATTTGGGGACCTCCAGAATCGGACGTATCCCCAGTATCCGCACTCTGACCGGCCCGGATAGCCGATTCGGGCAGGTAAGACGATTCGGCCCGATCGTCCCGATCCGCAGGCTCCGGTCAGGGGCGTGACTGTGCGGCGTCGTCGCGGTAGGCCGCGAAGTGCTTCTTCAGGTCGATCTCCACGAAGATCGAGTGCGCCGTGGCGACCGGATTCTCCGGGTCGCCGAGGTGCGCGGAGGCGCGCACGAACACTTTGCGCCGTTCCTTGGCGAGCACTTCGGCATCGAGGTGAAGGGTGGATCCGAGCGGGATCGGCTTGGCGAAATCGACCTCCAGATGGGCGGTCACCACGGGAGCGCCGATCGTCAGCGGCGCGGTGCCCAGGATCTCGTCGAAGGCGGCGGTGAGGACGCCGCCATGGATCACTCCGGGGCCGCCCTGCATCCACTGCTCGACGACCATCTGGGCGCTCACCGTGAATCCCTCACCGGCGATCACTTTGAGCCGAAGGCCGATCGGGGCGTCGTCGCCGCAGCCGTAGCAGAGCGAGTGGTGCAGCCGGATCGGCTCACCGGGTCCGGGAATCTTCGGATGCCGGGACATCGGATCGGAGACGGCGGGCAGGTCGAAAGCGTTCTCCACGTGTCACCACGCTAGACGATGGGGTCGGCGCCTACCGACCGGGGCTTTTCACTCGGGACGGGAGGCTGGTCCCGCACGGGGGTGCGGCGGAGTCGGCCTCGCTGTCCGCAGCATCCTGATCGTGCTGCTCCCGGGGAGCCGGGCGCAGCACGGTGGTCGCGACCGCGGCCACGCGCGGCCGTTCCAGCTGCGGGAGCGGCGGGAGCGCCGGTAGGACGATGCCCGCGAGATGGTCCGGCAAGGCGGGCGCGAGAATCGGCGGCAGATAGTCGCAGAGCGGGGTCGGTATGTATTCGGTCAGCGACAGGCGGGCCGGTGGGATCACCGCGGCGGCGACCGCGTCGACCTCGCTCCGCAGCTGCTGAGCCGTCTCTGCTGCGGCTGGGGGCAGCTCGCTCGCCTCGGGCACCTCCGGCTCGACGACCCGGGTGATGCCACCCACTTGGTGATCGCCCGGCTCATGCGTGATCTCGTCGTCGCGGTAACCGTGATCGCCCAGGAGATACCCCAGGACGCCGTTGACCAGGTGCAGCGGCCGGCGCAACGGATTGCCGGTGTGGCAGATGAAGTCGCTCTCGTTGCGGCAGACCGTGCTGGTGGGGATGGTCGACCGGGGCCTCTTGCCGGAGTGTGTGAAGCCCGGGATCAGCGACGGCAGTCGCGCCATCGCCCCCTCGTCTGCGCGCGGGTCAGAGATCAGGGTGAACGACATGTTGCGGCGCATCACCGGGTCGTGAGTCCAGCGGTCTCGGATGTTGCCGGCCACCAGCGCGCCGAAGCTGTAGCCCGTGATGTGGATCGCGGTCTGCGGGCAGCGCAGCCGGAAACTGCGCACCGTCGTTTCGACCGCGACCTCGCCGGTGACCGCCGAAACGTCTCCGGTGATCGGCCCGACCGGGGCGAGCGAGGCGGGATACACGATCCCGCGGGCATCGTCGGTGCCGGGCACGCGGATGCCGAGCGGGTCGCCGACACCGCCCACCGCGAACTCGATGGTCGCCGGGCACGTCGGGGCGGCGGCGTACGCCTGGCCGGGGACGGCGGCGAGCCCCATCACGAGCAGGGACGCGGCCACGGCGAGGAGCCCCCGGATCCGTTTCGAACGGGGGCGCGCGGGTCCGGCCGGGGCGCGTCGGCGCCGGATTCGAGACGACATGGCAGTAACGATTTCCTTGAGAGCGAGGAAGGTGCGCCCGGTATCGGGCGCGGACGAGACCGGCCCGGCTCGCCACGTACGTGGCGGACCGGGCCGGTTGCGGGACCCGGAGGTCAGCCGGCCATGTCGCCGATGACGCCGCCGATGATGCCCGGGAGCACGTCATTGAGGGACCCGGTGCTCGACAGCTGACCTTCGGCGGAACCGAGACCGGCCGAGTCGAGGCTGCCGAGGACCGCCTCACCGGCGTTCGGCGCGCGGACGGTGGTGCACGCCGTCAGGTTCGGCATGTTGACGCGCCCGAGCGGGGGGCTCGGTGTGGCCTGCACATTCGCGCCGCCGCTGGTGAGCTGAGCGCCGGGGCGAATGCTGCTCGGAAGTTTGTAGGTGTACTTCGCGGCGTACGCCTGACCGGAGTAGATCGCCCAGCCGGTGTGGTTGATCCGCCAACTGCTTCCGTCCTTGTGGACCTCACCCGGGGCTACGGCCTTCTCCTGCAGGAGTTTGCCGAAAGCGCCGCCGCCGCCGAGAATGCCGCCGACCAGGGTGAATGCCTCGACCTTGACTGTCGGCTTCACGTCCTTGAGGGCCGTGGGCGGGGTGTCCCAGACGCCCTGCACGTAGGGATTGCCGATCGACGTGGTGCTGACGGCGATCGTGTACGTCACTTCGGTACCTTGACCGACCGAGGCCGGAACGGACTTGTTGAAGAGGTAGTCGACGATCAGTGTCTTCTTCTGCGTGGACTCCTGCTTGCACTCGGCGGCCGAAGCGGTACCGGCACCGGTGGTTGCGCTGATGCCGACCAGACCGACGCCGGCCATGGCGGCGGCCGCAGCCGCGCTGACGACGCGGTGTCGCAGTGGATGAGGGGACATGGTGGTGCTCCGTTCGATGAAACTATGCGTTGATTTGGGACTGCTGGCGTGACGCAGGATTCGCCCCGTCACGGTTCGGGGGGTCGTAGCCGGCTACGACACCGCGCAGGTGGTCGTGTCGACGGTCTTGACGGTGTCTCCGGACTGGATCACGACCGTGTTGCCGTTGATCGAGGGCTGATCGCCGGGCTCGAGCGGGGTGTGGCAGACCTCTTCACCGTCGCGACTGACGATCAGCGCCTTCTTGTCACCGGCGACGCCGATGCCGATGGTGACCTCCGTGTCGTCCTCGGCCGGCTCGGTCGACGACGGTGCGGGCTGCTCGGTACTGCTCGGCGTGGTTGGAACGTCGGTGGCCTCGGGCTCCGCCAGAGCGGGAGGCTCGGACGGTGTTGAAGTGGTCAAAGGTTCTGCTGATTCATCCGGAACCTCGGACGGGGCCGTGGTTGTCTCCGGCGACAACGCCCGTCCTGCAGGCCCGCGGCGCGCAAGCAGTTGCGGCGACTGAGGTTCCCAAGAGCCGGCGTTCTCCCAGGTTTGATTTGGGGAGCTGTAGTCGGCACTGCCATTGCAATACGTGTCTGCGATGCTCCCCGCATAGATCGGGAATCTCACAAAGCCAGACGAGGCGACCCGGTCGGCCGGATTAGCACTACTTGCCGCATTGAGCGTCCGCACCTGAACCCAGAGTGTGGTCAGCGTGTCACCGACATTTCCGATCTTGATCCTGATCGAGGTGCCTTCAAGGTAGTCCTCTTGCCGCGAGGTGTTGCCCTTCATCACATTGACTCGGTACGAGTGCCCCGGCCCGGCACTCGTCCATGAGATGTTGGCGCTGCGCGATCCCCAAACTCCGCTATTACTACAGGTGATCGTCGCAGGGAGCGGCGTCGGGAAGAAGTTCTGCGTCGCGATCTGAGACACCTGGGCGTTCGCCTCGTCGGTGGAGGCGGCGAGGGTGTCGGTGGTGGCGATCGCACCGGACACCACCACGGCGGCAGCTCCACCCAGGGCGAGCAGCGCCCGCAGTGACGGCCGGCGGAACCGGCGGGACGGATGATCAGACATTGGTTTTCTCCTGGTACTGCGCCGGGGTAGCCGCGGCGTCCTGGGTAGCGGGAGCCTCGGTGGAGGCGAGGTTCTCCGGGTTTGCGGGTTCGGTGTCGGGCTGCACACCGCCGGGGCGGCGGATCGGCCCGAACGCGAGCATCAGCAGCGCTCCGGCGACGATCCCGCCGAGGAAGATCGCCGTCTTGCTCGACAGCCACGCGGCGACGTAGCCGAGCAGCGGAACAGATCCCAGAACGCGATCGGCCTCGCTGACGGTGTAGGTGACCGGATCGGCGGCCGGGTTCGCGTCGCCCTTGAGGGTCAGCACCACCTGATCGCCGGCGGGTTCGGTCGACACCACCCGGTGCGTGATACGGGTGCCGGCCTGGTTGTCGACGCTCACCACGTCGCCGACCCGGAGGTCGGAGGCGTCGGCGGTACGCGCCAGCGCCAACGACCCGGTCGGAATGTCGGGCGACATGGACCCGGACCGGAAGACCAGCGGCGTGATTCCGAACAGTAGGGATGCGCAGGCGGCCACCAAGCAGATCACTCCGGCGACGGCGCCGGCGTTGAGCGCGAGCTCGCGGCGGGACCGGCGCGGACGCGGCGGATCGGTGTGCTGACTCATGACGGTGCTACGCCTGGGTCGCCGCGAATTGGAAGTCCACGCTCACCGCGGACATGCGGGCGGCCAGCGGTGCGTTCGGATTCACGGTCACCTGGAAGCACAGTGGATCGGAGTTGCCGACGGCGACCCGCCGGGCCGTGTCGATCAAGTTCGCCGAGCCGAGAGAGAGCGGGTGATCGACGATCTGGAGACCTCCGCTGCAGGTGGTTCCGTCCGACGAGCCGCCGGCGAACACGTTCACGGTCAGGTTCTGCGCGAAGGTGCCGGCATTGGCCGAGCCGTACGTCGCGGTGCCGGCGTCGGCGGTGTTCACCTTGGTCGTGTAGTCGAAGTCGGCGTCGCCGGTGTTGTTGACCGGGAGCATGCCGGCGACCGAAGCTCCGCGCGCCAGGTTGATCTTGTTGAGTGCGGCGAAGTTGTAGGTGGGGTGCTGACTGTTCAGCTTCATCTGCACGTTCACCGAGCTGGTGGAGAACATGCCGGTGGTGGCGGTGGCGGTGTCCGACCACGCGGCCATGGTGCCGACGGCGCCGAGGCCGAAGACCATTCCGAGGGACAGGACTGCGCGGGTGCGGGTCCAGCCGGTCTCGCCGAGCTGCTGGCGCAGGCGGGATACCGGGCTACGAGTGGGAGTGGGTGAAGACATCTGCTCTGCCTCTGTGATTCGGTGGTGGGTCATTCGATGGTGGGAAACGGTCGGGTGTCGTCGGAGTAGGCCGTCCGCGGTTCCGGGCACTGGGAGTAGGCCAGGGGTCGGCGCGGTGGTGGCAGCGGGCTGCCCTGCAGCGGGATGTCCGCTGTGTCCACGCCTCCGGCCGGCTCGGAATCGGCCGTAGCGCCGGCTCCGGGGGCCCTGCGGGATCGGTCGCGGAAGCTGCTGATCCACATCCAGAGCGCGTAGGCGCCGAGTCCGCCGGCGATCACGAACACTGCGACGCTGCGGGTGGAGCCGGACAGCACCGAGTTGATGCGCCCGACGTGGGGAACTGAATAGATCAGCTTCCCGCGGATCTGGGCTTCGACCAGCATGGTCTCGTCCTTCACCGTGTTGGCGTCACCCTTGGTGACGAAGCGCCGCTGCCCCTGGTTGTCGTAGAAGCTGCTAACGATTCGGTGGGTCACCACGGCCGGGTTCCCCGACTCGGGCTGGAAGGTGATGACGTCACCGGCGGCCAGCTGGTCGCCCGGAGTCGGCTGAACCACGATCAGCGTGCCCGGCGGATAGGACGGTTCCATCGATCCGGTCAGCACCGTATAGGCGGTGGAACCGGTCAGCCGCGGGACCACCACGAGCAGCGCAAGCAGGCCGATGGCGGCGATCAGCAGAGTCCACGAGGCGATGGTCTTGATCCACCAGGAGACCGGGGTCGACTCCTGATCGTCGCCGTCGTGCTGCGGTCCGCTGCCGAACACCCGGGTGTCGGCTGCGTCGTGATGGGTCCCGCGGCCGGCGGTCATGTCCGTGCGACCGATTCTGCGCCGAAGGTGAACGCCGCGGTCGCTTCCTTTGCCTGCTCGGCACCGCTGGCGATGGTCATCCGCAGGCACAGCACCTGGGTGGCGCCGGCGGGGACGTTCTGCGGATTGGTGAAGCCGGTGGCGGCCGGACCGCTGTACAGCTGCTGACCGACGTCACCGGTTGGCGTGCACGCCGCCTGATCCGGGACCACGGCCACACGCAGCAGCAGTGGCACGTCACCGTTCACGGCTACGGAGTTCAGCTTGTAGCCCATGGTCACGTTGCCGGAGTTGATCACCGGCAGCGGCTTCTGCACGCTGTCGCCGGCATCGGCGTCGTCCAGGGTCAGGCCGTCGAGCGTGAACTCTTTGACCCCGTCCTGGCCGGCCGAGATGTCGAGGGTGCCGGCGGTGATGGTGCCGCCACCGCCGTTGTTGGCGTCCGAGCGCCACAGCGCGCCGGTCTGCTGGAGGGAGACGAACCCCACCAGCAGCACCGCCGCCGCCGCGAGCGCCCATTTGTACTGGGCCTTCACGTGTCAGTCCTCTGGATTCTGAAATCAGTTGAGGGTCTGCTGGAGCAGGACCGAGGCACCGGCGAGACTCGCCGTACCGCCCTGCCCGTCCTCGCCACCGGTATCGGGATCGAAGGTCACCTTGGTTCCGATCGTCAGGATCTGGTCATCGTTCGAGGGGGTGATCGTGGTGGGAGCATCGTTGACGTCTGCCACCTCGAGGTAATCCTTGAGATTGCCGGTCACACCGCCGATTTCCGGGGTCAGCGTTGCCTTGAGATTCGTGCCGGCTGCGCTGATCTTGTACTTGCCGACGTAGACGACGGAGTCGCCGGGGACGAGCAGGTCACTGCCTGGAGTGAAGACCTCCCCGTCAGGGTTGTCCCAGTGCCACGTGCCTGTCCCCACCTGGTCGATGTTCAGCGTGCCGGCGGACACGGTGCCCGAGCCCAGGCTCGCATTGTCGTTCCAGGCGGCCATGGTGCCGGCGCCGCCTACCAGGATGGCTGCACCGGCTGCTGCGGCGAGAGCGCCCTTGGTCTTCTTATTCATGTGGTTTGTTCCCCTTGGGGTTCAGAACACTCCGGTCGGAGTGCGATGGGAGAAGGTCCGTGCGGGCGGGGTGCCCGCGCGGGGCGGTCGCACGTGACGTGCGACCGTCTACGGCCCCTGAGAGTTCGAGGTGGTGGCCGAAGACTGCTGCCGGATCGCGGCGGCCTCTTGGGGCCCGCCGCGATCACGGCTGGTTCTTGGGGTCAGCGCCCGGCGGCCTGGACCGCAGGGGCTTGCAGGGTCTGAGCGGCCAGCAGGCTGTCGAGACTGCCGGTGGCGCCGCCCAGGCTGCCGAAGAGGTCGAGAGAGCCGGCGCTGCTACCGTCGCCGTCACCGGGGTTGCCGGGGTTGCCGGGATCCGGATCGCCCGGATCGACGGGTGCGTCACCGGAGACTTCTTCCAGCGCGATGCCCCAGTCCGGTGTGATTGTGAAGCCCTGCCTGGTCTCACTCGCCGGAATCCCGATGAAGAGTTCCACGGCGACCGGGGTGTTCTGGGTCAACCGACCGGTCTCAACCACCAGCTTGCCGGGCGTGCCGTTCATCGGCACCACAACACTCTTAGCGGCCCCGGCGTTGGCGCGGACGTTGGCCGAGCCGTTGCCGGATATCGACCAGTTGCCGAGGAAGACCTGGAGCTTCGCCGGCTCCTCGCAGACGTTCTTCACGAGGAACCTGGCGTGCGTCACCTCGCCCCCCGGCACCGGCCGATCCGCGCTCCACGTAACGACGTTCTGGCTTCCCCAAGTAGTGCCGCCGTCCTGTGAGAACTGCCGGCAGTCATTCGGGAGATTGCCGCCGGGAGCGGCATGTGCAGACCCCGCACCGAATCCGGAAAGGGTGGAAAGAGCCGCGCCGGCGAATACGACGGCGGAGACGCGTAGCGCAATAGAGCGCTTCGAAAGGTTCAAGTCCATGCGGCGTATCTTGACCCACTTCGCGCAGAAGTTCAGCAATTCTTCAGGGTTCAATTCGCAGACAATCCCGCTGAACGACAAGTTTGTGCCACTCCCCCTATCTGGCACAGACTGTGTCCTGATAGTTCGCTTTATCCATCTACCTGCGCTCATCGCCTGTTCAACGGACACAACTTCGTGTCAGATGACGTGGACCACAGTCCGTTACCCGTTGCGAAGCACGTCACAGTTTTGTCCCCCAGATTCGTGACACCAGCCTGTGGATGTGCCCAAAATATTGCTGTTACCTGCAGTTTCACAAACTAGAACTTGTTACAACTCCGGACGATCGGTACCGAGCATCGCTCCGGACAGGGACTCTCGACCATCAGTCGACAGTTGGCCGAGGCGGGGTGCCGCCGGCTGCGGAATCGTTCAGCGACACCTCCTTTACGCGCGCGCGTGGGCACGCGATAGCAGACCTCAATTCACGGTTATCACCACCCCTTAGTCAGCCATTGTTTCAGCAGATTTTCAGCAATCAATAGACAGATAGGGAGCGGAATCGTAATCTGACAAAAGTTCATCTCTGATCATTCATTCCAGGAGATCCCACCCCCGTGAAGAACACATTCCGTCGTACCGCGATCGCCCTGAGTACCGCCGCTGTCGCCTTCTCCGTCGGCGCAACCGTGTCGGCACCCAACGCCCACGCCGACACCGTGGGCCCTGTGACAGGACAGTCCAGCGCCGCCTCGTTCGAGCGGTCGGTCAGCGGCGTCAACCTGGTCGGCGGGGCCGTGTCCACGGGCGACGTGATCACAGTGACCAACAAGATCAGCCGCAAGCTCGGCTGGCTGATCTACTACGTGAAGGACACCCATCCCACGTGCATGGAAGCGGTGCCGAACACCTCGACGTGGAAGGTGTCGGGAAAGACCTACACCAACAATCCGGACGCCGAGGGCACCCAGAAGCCGGGTGAAGTGACCGCCGGTCCCGGCTGGGCGCAGATCAAGCCCGCCGCCGGCGGCTCCTGGGAGGCTGCTCCGCTGGTCTGGACACAGGACTACCTGGTCAAGTGTTCCAGCGGCACGCTGAACACCGGTGGCCTCGAGTGGTCGTCGACCTACGCCTTCGAGAGCGGAAACAGCAACCCCAACGTCGGCCCGGCGCTCACCGTCAACGCGGGTCGCCCATCGATCTCGGTGTCGCCCACCGACCCGACCGTGGCCAACGACGTGCGGATCACCATCAAGCACCCCGAAGGCAATCCCGGCGCTCCGGTGACCCTCACCTCCGACGGCAAGACCTTGCCGGGCTGCGGAAACCTGACCCTCGACGGAAACCGGCATGCCACGTGCACGTGGGTCCCCACCAAGTCGGGCGAGTACCCGCTCAAGGCCGAAATCGGCAGCGACCATCCGGTGACGGTGACCGGACGGGTCCACGTCGCTGACAGCCCCGGCGGCGGCAGCGTCGACCTTCCCATGGACTCCGGCAGCGTCTACACCGGCAGCATCGGATTCTGACGCGTACTGCAATCACTTCGCCTCTGCCCCAAGACTTTTCCCCGACCACACCTCTTCCGGCACCGCTACGTACCGGCTGAGCACGCCCTTCCAGGAGGACCCATGATCAACACCCGTTCCCGTGCGCGCGTGGCCGCCGGCGTCGGCGCCGGCGCGCTTGCGCTGGCGGCGCTCGCCATCACCTCCCCGACCGCAGCAGCCGCACCGGCAGACACCACCTGGACCGACGGCAACGCCCAGTTCACGATGACCGTCAGCAACGCCACCCCCGCCGTCGGCGACACCATCACCGTCTCGACCGACTTCCAGCGCAAATGGGCCGATGAATACATCTACGACGTCAAGACACTGGTACCCCGCTGCCTGCAGTACGTCGACGGCAGCAGCACATGGCAGGGCGGATCGGTCAGCAAAGTCGAGGACGCCTCCGGCGCCGACGACCAGGCCTACGTCAAAGCCAGCGCACCCAACGTCACGAGCTGGCGAGTCCCCGGACTCGGCTCCGGCTGGGGCGCCAAGCGCACCGTCACAATGCAATTCACCGTCACCGCCGCCTGCGCCACCGGCCAGGCGCAAGGCACCAGCTTGCACTACGGCGGCTCCCTCGGGTCCGGCACCTACCAGAACCGGGGCCCATCCATCACCGTCGCCGAAGCCGACAACGACAACGGCAACGGAGACGGCGGCAACGGTGATGGTGATGGCGGAGACAACGGCGACAACGGCGGAGACAACGGCAACGGTGACGGTGGCGACAACGGCAACGGTGACGGCGACGACAACGGCAACGGTGACAACGGCAACGGCAACGGCGGCGACAACGGCAACGGTGACAACGGCAACGGCAACGGCGGCGACAACGGTGGCGACAACGGCAACGGTGGCGGCAACGGGAACGGCGATAACGGGAACGGCGGCGGCAATGGCGGATCCGGCAGCCTCGACTTCGGCAGCCTCGCCGGCTGACTCGCCGCTCACCAACCATCGACCAGCGGCGTCGTTCATCCGGCAGCCGCGATGATCCTCAGGAGAACCCCCATGACCGGAAACCAGAATCGTGTCCGCGCAGCGGCAGGCCTGGGCGCCGGCGCGCTTGCGCTGGCGGCACTCGCCCTCACCTCCCCGACCGCAGCAGCCGCACCGGCAGACACCACCTGGACCGACGGCAACGCCCAGTTCACGATGACCGTCAGCAACGCCACCCCCGCCGTCGGCGACACCATCACCGTCTCGACCGACTTCCAGCGCAAATGGGCCGATGAATACATCTACGACGTCAAGACACTGGTACCCCGCTGCCTGCAGTACGTCGACGGCAGCAGCACATGGCAGGGCGGATCGGTCAGCAAAGTCGAGGACGCCTCCGGCGCCGACGACCAGGCCTACGTCAAAGCCAGCGCACCCAACGTCACGAGCTGGCGAGTCCCCGGACTCGGCTCCGGCTGGGGCGCCAAGCGCACCGTCACAATGCAATTCACCGTCACCGCCGCCTGCGCCACCGGCCAGGCGCAAGGCACCAGCTTGCACTACGGCGGCTCCCTCGGGTCCGGCACCTACCAGAACCGGGGCCCATCCATCACCGTCGCCGAAGCCGACAACGACAACGGCAACGGAGACGGCGGCAACGGTGATGGTGATGGCGGAGACAACGGCAACGGGAACGGCGGAGACAACGGCAACGGTGGCAACGACAACGGCAACGGCGGGGACAACGGCGGTTCCGGCAGCCTCGACTTCGGCAGCCTCAGCGGCCTCGTCGGCTGATCGGGACAAGGACTGCTCATGACCGCTCACCCGAAATTCATCCGTGCAGCCGCCGTGGCCGGCGCAGGCGCACTCGCCGTCGCCGGGCTCGGGGCCATCGCCCCGCACGCCTCGGCAGCGTCCGCCGACTCGACGTGGACCGACGGCAACTCCCGCTTCACGATGACCGTCAGCGACGCCACCCCGGCCGTCGGCGATACCGTCACCATCACCACGCAGTTCCAGCGCAAGTGGGCGGTCGAGTTCATCTACGACGTCAAGGTGCTGGTCCCGAGTTGCCTCAGCTATCAGGGCGGCAGCAGCTACTGGCAGAGTTCACCGGTCAGCAAAGTGGATCCCCACGAGGCCACCGAGCCCGGCGATCAGGCCTACGTGAAGGTCAGTGCACCGAATGTCACCTCCTGGAGCGTTCCCGGGGTCGGCGACAGCTGGGGCCAGGCGCGCACCGTGTCGATGGAGTTCTCCGTGACGCCCGCTTGCGCCACCGGCCAGACACAGGGCACCGGGATGCATTACGGCGGTTCCCTCGGCTCGGGCACTTACTCGGACAAGGGCCCGTCGATCACGGTGTCTTCGTCCGGCAACGGCGGCAACGGCGGCAATGACGGCGGCGCTGCGGGCAGCCTCGACTTCGGCAGCCTCGGCGGCGCTTTCTCCTGATCGCGGAGAGATCGAACAACGGCGCCGCCCTTTCGGTGCCGGTCATTACACAGCAAGAAAGACACGCATTCATGAACATCACACGATCGGCGCGGCGCCTGTTCGCCGTGGTGGCTGCGGTCGCCATCGGTCTGGGCACCCCGGCCGCCGTCGCGACCGCGGCCCCGCAGGGCCAGTCCCGCGTCACCGCCTCCACCGAGTACGGGTCGCAGCGCGAACTGATCACGGTCTACTCGGCGGCGATGGGACGCGACATTCCACTGGACGTCCTGCGTCCCGCCGATCGGACCAAACCGGCCCCGGTGTTCTACCTGCTCAACGGTGCCGGTGGCGGCGAGGACAGCGCGAGCTGGGCCAACCGCACCGATTACCAGAACTTCTTCGCCGACAAGCACGTCAACGTGGTGACCCCGCTGCGCGGCGCCTTCTCGTACTACACCGACTGGATCAAGACCGATCCCGTTCTCGGCGTGCAGAAATGGCAGACCTTCCTCACCGAAGAACTTCCGCCGGTGCTCGACGAGTACCTGGGGTCCAACGGCCGCAACGCGGTCGCGGGGATCTCGATGGCCGGTACCACGGTGCTGAATCTGGCCATCGCCGCGCCGAAGCTGTACACGATGGCCGCCTCGTACAGCGGCTGCGCCCGCACCAGCGACCCGGCCGGTGAACGCTACATCCGGACCGTGATCGAAGATCGCGGCAAGGCCGATGCGCGGAACATGTGGGGCCCCTACGGCGGCCCGGGCTGGGTGAAGAACGATCCCTACGTCAACGCGGCGAAGCTCCGGGGCACCGGAATCTACCTGTCGTCCAACAGCGGTCTGCCCGGTCAGGACGAGTCGATCGAGGCGGGCAGCACCGCCCAGGAAGGTCTCGGCATGGCCGACCGCGTGGTGCTCGGCGGTGCCATCGAGGCCGTCACCAACGTGTGCACGCAGCAGATGGCGGGCCGGCTCGCCGAGCTGAACATCCCCGCGAAGGTGATCATCCGGCCGACCGGCACGCACTCCTGGGGCTATTGGGAGCGCGAGCTGCACGCCTCCTGGCCGTCGATCTCGCGCTCGCTGCGCTGAGCCCGCGCCCGGCGCGGCCCGGAGGTGATCCCGGGAACAACTAGGCTGGATCCGGCGACCACGGCCGAAGGGCCGCGACCGGAAGAGATCATCATGACCGAACCCACCTCCGATCAGACGCGCGCAGTCCTGCAGCGCGTGGCCCCCGGAACCCGGCTGCGCGACGGTCTGGAGCGGATCCTGCGAGGCGGCACCGGCGCACTGATCGTCCTCGGCTACGACGAGAACACCGAGCGCATCTGCGACGGCGGTTTCCACCTGGACGTCGAGTTCGCCCCGACCCGGCTGCGGGAACTGGCGAAGATGGACGGGGCCGTGGTGCTCACCGACGACGGCAAACGCATTCTGCGAGCCAACGTCCAGCTGGTGCCGGACCCGACCATCCCGACCGCAGAATCGGGCACCCGGCACCGCGCGGCCGAACGCACCGCGATCCAGACCGGGACACCGGTGATCACCGTGAGCGCCTCGATGTCGATCGTGAGCCTGTACGTCGACGGCAGTCGGCGCGTGGTGGAGAACCCGGATGCGCTGCTGTCCCGCGCGAACGTCGCCCTGGCGACCCTGGAACGCTACAAGTCCCGGCTCGACGAGGTCAGTGCTCAGCTGTCGCGCGCAGAGATCGAAGACTACGTGTTGCTGCGCGATGCGTGCAGCGCCGCTCAGCGCATGGAGATGGTCCGTCGTGTGGGCGCAGAGATCGACGAGTACGTCCTGGAACTGGGCATCTACGGCCGGCAGGTGGCACTGCAGCTCGAGGAGCTGATCAGCGACAACGACATCATGCGCGAGCTGCTGGTCCGCGACTACCACTCGGCGCCGGAGGCGGCGAGCACCGAGCAGGTCCGGCAGATCCTGGACGCCCTGGAGAACCTGTCGAACGCCGACCTGCTGGATCTGACCCTGGTCGCCGGGGCCTTCGGCTACCCCACCACCATCGAAGCGCAGGATCTGTCGATGAATCCGCGCGGCTACCGGCTCCTGGCCCGCATCTCCCGGCTGCAGTTCGGTCACATCGACCGGCTGGTCCGCGAGTTCACCTCGCTGCAGGCGCTGCTGGCGTCCAGCGCCGCCGACCTGCAGGCGGTGGAGGGTATCGGCAGCATCTGGGCGCGCCACATCCGTGAAGGCCTGTCCCGACTGGCCGAGGCCAGCCTGGAACGGTACGACTAGTCCGCCGATTCGGCTGTCCCGCTGCGTCGGGGCAGCATCCGGTACCAGGCCTCGCCGAGTGCGCGGCCGAGTTCGTCGATCCGCTCTCTGCGGGGCGTCTGATCCGGCAGGCCGACGTGCACGTAGGCGAGCTGTTCGGTGAGACAGCCGAGGGATTCGGCGAGCAGATCGAGGCCGTCGGGCACGACCTCGCCGGACTCGGCGAGCCGTTCGAGCCAGCGCTGCGTACGGGCGACGTAGTCACCGCGCAGGCGCAACCACAACGACTGGAATCCGTCGTTGGGACTGGCTGCGGCGGCTTCGCGCAGGAGCCGCAGAATGTGCCGATGCCGCGCGTAGACGTGCAGGTAGGCGGTGTTGGCAGCGACGAGTCCCGCCAGGTCGCCGGTGCCGGACGAACTGTTCCGCGGCGCCCCGGACAGTTCTTCGAGTCCGGGCCGGAGCACGGCGAGGAAGATGTCGTCGAGCGAGGTGAAGTGCCGGTAGAAGTTGCCCTGGGCGGTACCAGCGCGATGAACGATGTCGGACACACGCGTGCGCGTGTAGCCGTACTCGGAGAAGCATTCGGTGGCCGCCTGGATCAGTTTGTCACGGGTGAGCAGCCCACGCTTGTTCGAGCGTTTGGTGGAGCTGTCTCCGGCCAGACCCGCTTCGCTGTACAGCTCGGTGATGAAGCCGCTGGCCCCAGCAGAATCGACGCTCTGCATCTCCATGTACCTTCCCCTCGCGTTGAAAGCTTAGCGACTCGACTGTCGCGTCGAGGTTCGACGGCCGATCACTCAGAACTCGATCTTGACGACCTTCGCCGCCGGATGCGCTTGGCACCCGAGGATGTATCCATCCGCGATGTCTTCGGGCTCGAGGGCATCGGTGCGCCCCAGGTCCACCTCGCCCTCGGCGAGGCGGCACGTGCACGCACCGCACTTTCCCTCGCGGCAGGCGTAGGGCGTATCGATACCGTTGAGCACCATCAGATCGACCAGGGTGTGCGTCGTCGGCCAGACGAGATGATGTGTCTCCCCGTCGATCACCACCTCCGTCTGGGCGGCGTCGGACAGGTCCTCGTCGGTGATCTCCGCGATCGGTTCGAAGGGATCACCGGTGAGTGATCGGTATTCCTCGGTCCGGATCCGGAAAGTGTCGAATCCGGCCTGTGCGGCACCCGCGCGGACCATGTGCATGAACGGTGCGGGACCGCAGATGAAGATCTCCCGATCCCGGTACGGGGCGGCCCATCGGGAGAAATCCTCTGCGCCCGGCCGTCCGCGCTCGGCTTCGAGCCAGTGCTTCACCACCAGCCGCTCGCCGTATCGCTCACCGAGTTCGGCGAGCTCGTCGCGGAAGATGATCGACTCCTCGGTCACATTGGCGTAGAACAGCGCGATCCGGCCGGTGATGGACTCCAGCGTGGCGCGCAGGATCGACATCGCGGGAGTGATACCCGAACCGGCGGAGCACAGCAGTAGATCCGATTCCGGCGAGCGCGGCGAGAACAACCCGCTCGGCGCCAGCACCCGCAGGCAGTCCCCGACAGAGATGTTGTCGCACAACCAGTTCGACGCATACCCGTCGCGCGTCCGCTTCACCGTTACCGCCAGCCCCGGCTGGTCGGGCGAACTGGACACCGAATAGCAGCGCGCCACCCACCCGGTGCGGTCACTGGGAACTGCCAGGGTCAGGAATTGCCCGGGGGCGAATCGGTAGTCCTCGGCGAGTTCGTCGGGCAACGCGAACCCGACGGTGATCGCTTCGGCGGTCTCGGCGACGACGCGGTCGACGGTGAGTACTTCACCCATCAGCGGCGCCGCCGTGTCCCGCGAATCGAAGTCGCGGCGGTTGGTGAGATCACTGGTCATTTCATCACTCCGGTAGTCGGCACGGGCCAGGGCACTCACGTCTGCGCCAGGCGAAGAACGGGATGGGCGGAGTCGCCGGCCGATTCGGCGTAGGCGATCAAAGCGGAGACGCTCCGGTCCTCGACCGCGGCCGTGGTGCCCACGGCGCCTTCCGCGTAGACCTTGCCGGTGTCACCGTCGATGGTGATCGCCCGTCCCGCGAGTCTCTCGACGAGACCAGCGCCCGCGCCGACGACGCACGGCAAGCCGATCTCGCGGCAGACCAGCGCGGCATGCGAGGTGGCGCCGCCGACCTCGGTCAGCACGCCTGCCGAGGCGAACATCGTCGGCACGTCTTCCGGTGCGGTGAAGGCGGTCACCAGGATCGCGTTCTTTCCCTCTGCGGTCAGCGCAGCGACCTCGTCGAAGTCGCGTGCGACGTGCCCGTGTGCCACTCCGGGGGAGGCCCCGACCCCCTGGGCGAGGGAGTCGGCATGGTGCTCCACCCGGGTCGCTCCGGCCAGCGCATCGATGTGTTCGACGGTGACTCGGTCCAGTGCCTCGGTCGCGCTGATCCGGCCGGATTCGGCCAGATCGACGGCGATCCGGACCGCAGCGCGCGGCGCCCGCTTTCCGGCACGGCACTGCAGCATGTAGAGGCGTCCACTCTCCACGGTGAACTCGATGTCGACCATGTCTCGGTACTCGGCTTCGAGGGTCTGCGCCACCCGGCACAGCTCGGCGTACAAATCCGGTTGGTCGCGTGCCAGATCGGCGATCTGGATCGGGGTGGCCTCGCCGGACACCACGTCTTCGCCCTGCGCGCGGGTGAGCCACTCGCCGTAGAGTTCGGGCTCACCCGAGTTCGGGTTGCGGCTGAACAAGACTCCGGTCCCAGAGGTCTGATCGCGGTTGCCGAAGACCATCGCCTGCACGGTGACGGCGGTGCCGCCCCCGTCACCGAGACGGTGCCGCTCGCGATAGGAACGCACCCGGTCGTTGGTCCAGGAGTCGAAGACCGCGCCGATGGCGGCCCGCAGCTGCGCCCAGGGGTCGGTGGGCGGTTCCCCGCCGGCCTCCCCGAGCACGATGTCGGCATAAGACCGGCGGAACCGCTCCCACGTGTCCCGGGCCCAGGCCTCATCGCCGCTCTCGGCGGCCAGCACCTCCACCAGGTCTCGGGTGAGGCCCAGGTTCAGGACGGTGTCCATCATCCCCGGCATACTCTGCGCCGCGCCGGAGCGCACCGACACCAGCAGCGGCGAAGGACCAGAGCCGAAGGTGCGGCCGGTGTCGGTCTCGAGGGCGGTCACCGCCTCCCGAACCTCCTGCCACACCGGCTCGGGCAGCGCCCGGCCGTTGCGGTGGTATTCACCGCACATGCTGGTGGGAAGAGCGAAGGCGAGTGGGACCGGCAGTCCGAGACCGTGCATGCGGTTGACGCTGTACGCCTTGCCGCCCAGCAGTTCCCGGTCTCCGGGCTGCGAGCCGTCGAGCAGCAGAACGTTGGCGCTGACGGTGGAATGATCATTCATGACTGGTCCTCCTTGTGCTGGGCCGTGAGGGCAGGTCCGGCGGGTACCGGCACTGCCGGGAATGCGGAGGCGGTCCGGGCCGCCAGGAGTCCACCCTCGACGGGCAGGTCGATCCCGTTGAGCCAGGAGGCTTCCTCGGAGAGCGCGAAGTCGACAACGGCCGCGACCTCGTCCGGTCTGCCGTGCCGGCCGACCGTGGCGATCGAGCGGTCCATCGACTCCGCCCCCATACTGGCGGTGAAGTCGCCGAGGATCGGCGTCTCGACGGGGCCGGGACTGACGGACAGGGCGCGAACCCCGCGGGAGACCAGGGCGCCGGCGAGGCGGGTGGTCCAGTCGACCAGGACCCGCTTGGAGGTGTCGTAGGCGGCGGGACCGTCGGTCGGATGGGCGGCCAGCCACGCGCGGACGTCATCGGGTCCGGTGGCGGCGATCAGCTCCTCGAGCGCCGCGGGCGGGGCCGTATTCCGGTGGGCGGCCACCGACGCCACGTTGACCACGGCGGAACCGGCGACCAGCCGCGGCAGGACCAGGGCGGTCAGGTGGCGCGGTGCCAGCACGTTGACGGCCAGGACCGTGTACGCGTCGGCCGTGCCGGGGACACCTGCGATGTTGGCCAGTCCACCGAGAACAGCCGGAAGCCGTTGTGCCAGCGCGTCGATCGCGGCCGGGTCGGCCAGATCACAGCCGATGATGCCCGGCCCGTCGGCGCGGTCGACACCGACGACCTCGTGGCCGCGATGGCGCAGCAGGCTCGCGGTGGCGGCACCGATACCGGAGGCGGCGCCGGTCACGACGACGGGTGCGTGCGTACTCATGCCATCACCGCCGTCACATCGGTGAACTCCTCGATCCCCAGCGGCCCGAGTTCACGGCCGTAGCCGGAATCGCGCATGCCGCCGAACGGCACGGACACCCGATCCCGGGTCCGTACGCCGTTGATCTTCACTTGTCCCACCTCCAGCCGCGCACCGAAGTGCTGCGCGGCTTCCGGATCTGCGGACCACACTTCGGCGGACAGCCCGTAGCGGCTGTCGTTCGCGATCCGCGCGGCGTCGTCGATGCCGGAGTATCCCTGGAGTACCAGGACGGGCCCGAAGATCTCTTCGCGCACCGCCTCGGCGTCTTCGGCCAACCCGGCTATCACGGTGGGGTCGACGAAGAACCCCGTATCGGCGACTGTGGACTTGTGTCCGGTGCCGGTGATCAGCCGACCCCCCTGGGCCAGTGCGGTCCCGATGCGAGCGAGCACGGCGTCTCGGGCGGCGGCGGTGACCAGCGGTCCGTGCGTGGTCGCGGGATCGGCCGGATCGCCCAGCACGAATGTCGTTGCGGCGGCCGCGATCCGGTCGGCGACCTCGTCGATGCGGTCGGTCGGCACCACCAGGCGCGTCGTCGCATTGCACGCTTGGCCCGAGTTGACCAGCCCGGAGCCGACCACCGCCGGGACGGCGGTGTCCAGGTCGGCATCCGGCAGCAGCACGGCCGGTGACTTGCCGCCGAGTTCCAGGGAGGCGCGCGTGAGCGCGCCCGCGGCTTGGCGGGCCACGTCCCGGCCCGCCCGCACGCTTCCGGTGAACGACACCCGGCTCAGTGCGTGGTGCCCGGTCAGGGCCGCACCGGTCTGCGGGCCGGTCCCGGTGACCACGTTCAGCACTCCGGGCGGGGCGCCCGCGGCGGTGAAGATCTCGGCGACGCGCAGGGCGTCGTAAGGGGTCTGTTCGGAGGCCTTGAGCACCACGGTGCAGCCGGCGACGACGGCCGCGGAGACTTTGGCAATGATCTGGTGGACGGGCATGTTCCACGGCGTGATCGCACCGACCACTCCGGCTCCGCGCCGCAGCAGGACCGCCTCGGGGCCGTCCTCGCGCCACGGGAAGCCATCACGGGCGATGGCCGCGGTCGCGCGCAGCACGTTGGCCGGCAGCTGGGCCTGCGTGACGCGGGCCAGACCGGCGGGCATGCCCATCTCCCGGGTCACCAGGGCGGCGATCGCCTCGGCCTCGTCGTCGAGGCGAGCCGCTACGCGGTCGAGGAGGTCGGCGCGCTCGTCGACCGGGACTGTGCCCCAATCGGTCTGGGCACGGGCCGCACTGTGCACGGCGCGGTCGACCAGTTCCGCACCGGCCTCGGGTGTGGCACCCATCGGCAGCTCGGTGTAAGGGTCGATGATCACGTGCCGCGGTCCGTCGGCGACGAGCGTGTCGCCGTCGATCAGGCAGGCAACCGGGTCGAGCGGGTCAGCCATTGCGCTTCTCCAGACGGACGTCGAGCCGCTTGATGCCGCGGAAGAAGTTGCTGCGCAAACGGGCAGGCTCCCCCTCGACATTGATCTCCAGGCCGCGTTCGGCGAGCCGGGCGAAGAACAGGCGGGCCTCGAGCCGCGCCAGATTGGAGCCGAGACAGCCGTGTTCACCCCATCCGAAGCCGAGGTGATCGTTGGGCTGGCGGTCGGCGATGAACTCGTCGGCACGGTCGAACGCCCGCGGATCGCGGTTGGCGGAGGTGAACCACATGACGACCTTGTCGCCGGCCCGGATGGTCTTGCCGTGCAGATCCTGGTCCCGGGTGGCGTTGCGCCGCATGCAGATGATGGGCGACACCCACCGGATCATCTCCTCCACGGCCAGGCGGGTCTTCGCCGGCTGACTGCGCAGGAGTGCGCCGGCCGCCGGGTTCTGGTGCAGCGCCCAGGTCCCGCCGGAGAGGAGGTTGCGGGTGGTCTCGTTCCCCGCGACCATCAGGATCAGATAGTAGGCATCGAGTTGCCCGCGAGTCAGCGGTTCGCCGTCGACGCGGCCGGCGATCAGTGCACTGATCAGATCGTCCTGCGGATCGGACCGGCGGAGATCCTCCAGTCCCCGGAAGTACTCGAAGATCTCGTTGCGCGCGGCCACCGCATCCTCGGGCCCCGGGGAGTGATCCGGATCGTCCGGGGACATCCGGTTGGTCCAGTCGATGATCTTGTCGCAGTCGGTCAGCGGTGCACCGAGCAGGCGCGAGATCATCACCACGGGAAGGCGTGCGGAGACCTCGCGGACGAAGTTGAACGTCCCCTGCCCGACGTGCTGGTCGAACAGGTCGTCGATGACGGTGACGATGTCGGGCTCGAGGGCCTTGACCCGTACCGGACGGAGGTGCGGTGTGGACACCCGACGCAGCGGTCCGTGATCCGGCGGGTCCACGTGGTGGATGCTGCGCGCGCTGTCGCCTTCGGCCCGCCTGCTGGGGATCTGGGTTCCGTCGACCACGGTAAAGGCCGAGTGGTTGTTGGCGACGGCCTGCACGTCCGCGTAGCGCGTCACCGACCAGAAGCCGGGGCCGCCGTCGGGTTCGGCGTTCCAGTGCAGCGGATCGTTCTCCCGCAGGGCCGCGAACAACTCGTGGTCCCGACCCTGTTCGAAGGCATCGAGATCCATCAGATCGATGCCGAGTGCTGTGCTCATGATGATCGTCGTCTCCGCGTTCTACTCGTCACCCGCGCCGCGTTCGCGGCCGGCGGTCAGCAGCAGATCCTGGTGCAGTTCCATCCAGATGTCGTGGTAGCTGTCGTACATGGGCCGCGCGAAGGCGCCCTGATCGCCGGCCTGCACGCGCCCCAGGGCCCCGGCGAGCCGGTCGCGATAGCGACCCAGCCGCGGGACGGCCGGCCCCACGCGATCGAGAAGCACGGCGATCCGCTCGTGGATCGCACCGAGGTCGCTCACCACACCGGCGTCGTAGTCGGCGTCGGTGTGATCGTTCGCGGCGCCGTCCGGCCGCATCTGCCAGGCCGCGCAGACCGCCTTGAAGTCGGTGTTGACCGGAGTGAACGAGTCGTAGAAGTCCGCCACCGCCTGCTGCGCCTCCGGGGAGACCGCCCGCCCGGCACCGAGACGGTCGTACTCGTCACGTCCCGCCGGGGTCAGCATGGTGCCCGAGATCCGGCCGGCGTCACGGCGCAGCGCGAGGCCGTCCCCGGTGAGCGACTCCAGGACCGTGGTGAGTTCGTCGGCGGTCAGGCCCGACATCGCCGACAGCACGTCATCGGAAGCGAGACCTTTGACCTTGAGAGCGTGCAGCACCTCGAAGCGGGCTGCCGGGGCGGTAGTGGTCATGAGCTTTCTCCCTGTCGGTAATGCCTTACCAGGCTTCGTTTGTCGAGCTTTCCGGTCGGCAGGCGTGGTAGATCGTTGGTGAACTCGACCGCGCGGGGCGCCTTGAAGTGGGCGAGCCCGGCACGGGCGTGGTCGATGATGTCGCGTTCGGTGACTTCGGCTCCGGGGTACAGGCAGACGATGGCTTTGACGGCCTCGCCGAGATCGGCATCCGGCACACCGATCACCGCCGCGTCGGCGACCCCCGGGTGGGCCAGCAATGCGGCCTCCACCTCGTCTGGATAGATGTTGACTCCGCCGGAGATGATCATGAAGCCACGCCGCCCGACCAGGTACAGGTAGCCGTCCTGATCCAGGTGGCCGATGTCGCCCATCTCCTTGAGCGGCGCGCCGACGTCTCCGCCGGAGACGAAGCACACGGTGCCGTCGGTTCCCGCAGGCACCTCCCGTCCGTCCGCGTCGACGATGCGCACCCGGGCCGCCCCGAGCGGCCGCCCGACGGAGCCGGACCGCTGTGCCGCCTCGGCCGGTGAGATGTAGGTGTGGCCGTAGCCCTCGGAGGCGCCGTAGTACTCGTGCAGCACCGGCCCCCACCAATCGGCGATGCGCTCCTTGACGTGCACCGGGCAAGGAGCGCCGGACGTGACCGCCACCTGATGGTGGTCGGCGAGCGCGATCCGCTCATCGGCGGGCAGCGCCAGCAGACGGTTGAGCATGGTCGGCACCCACTGCGAATGGGTGACGTCATAGGTGTTGATCGCCTGGAGCGCCGCCCGTGTATCGAACTTCTCCATGCACACCACGGTGCCTCCCGCGGCCAGCACGATCAGCTGGAACGTGAACGGCGCAGCGTGATAACTCGGGGCCGGAGACAGCAGCACGGTGTCGCCGTCCATTCCGAGCCGGGAGACCAGTTCCGAATGCCGCGGCGGCGCCTGGTCCGGGTGAACACCCAGCAGAGGTTGCGCGAATCGCTTGGGACGCCCGGTGGTCCCACTGCTGTACAACACCCGCGCCCCGAGGAGTTCGCCCTCGATCGGGCCGCTCGGCTGACCGGCGAGAGCCTCGTCGAGGGGCACGCAGCCCTCGACAGGACCGTCGACGGTGACGACCACCGGGCGCGGGCCGGGCGACATCGAGCGCAATGCCTCACCGACCAGCGGGGCCATGCCGACGCTGGTGACGATCACCGCCGGCTTCTCTGCGGCGACGATTGCAGCGAACTCACCAGGCTTGAGATGCCAGTTCACCGGAGTCACGCAGAGACCGCTGCGCATCCCGGCCGCGACGGCGACCGGCCAGTGCACGTTGTTCTCCATCGCCAGCACCACCGAGTCGCCGGCGACGATGCCCCGGGAGCGCCAGTAGTGGGCCAGCCGGTTGGACCGGCTGTCGAGGTCGCCGTAGGTGAGACTCTCCCCCGATCCGGCCATCACATAGGCGACGGCGCCGGGGGCGTCTCGGGCGATCGACGGTGGATACACGCCATTTCCTTTCCGGTGGATCTGGATCTCAGTGTTGCTCGCCGACGTCAGACGGAGGCGTCCTCGAGGATCGTCACCTTGCCGGATGTGCCGTCGACCTCGATCAGTGCGCCGTCGGGGATCCGTTTGGTGGCCTGAGTCGCCGACACCACACACGGGATGCCGAGTTCGCGGCTGACGATCGCGGCGTGGGAGAACGGCGCACCCACGTCGACCACCACGGCGGTCGCCGCGACGAACAGCGGAGTCCACGACGGATCGGTGATCGGAGCGATCAGGATCTCGCCGGCTTCCAGCGCTGACGGGTCGTCCGGCGAGGTCAGTACACGCGCGCGGCCCCGTGCCACCCCGTTGCATCCGGACACGCCCTGGATCTCGCCGCCTGCAGCCAGTTCGACCGCTTCGGAGGCGTCGACCCTCGCCCACGTGGACAGGTCGGGGGCTTCGCCGGCCACCACGAACGGTGGGACGTAGTCGAACAGCTCCAGGTAGGACCGTTCCCGGTCGGCCAGCACGTCGCGGAATGAAGCGGGATCGGCGACGAAGCGGTCGAGTTCTTCGGCGAACAGCATGAAGACGTGGTCCGCGGAGTCGAGGTGACCGGCCTCGAAGGCCCGGCGGCCCAGTTCCATCGCCGGGAGCCGGATCTCGTGGATCACCATGGCGGCGGTGGTGCGAGCGCGCTCGCGACCGCGCATCCACATCGCCGCGCCGTTCATCACAGCCGCGAACTGTCCGGTCGCCTCCGGGTCGGCGGCGACGGCTTCGCGGATGGCTGCGGCGGCGGCTTCACGCTCCGCGGCACGCGCCGCGTTCTTGGTGTCGGGGCCCTCGGCGTCGGGCACCCGACGCATGTTGTCGATCGCGCCGAGCGCGATCTCCGGCACCGTTCCCCAGGTCTTGGCACGGATCTCCCACTCGGCAGGCCCGCGGAAGTCCCAGTCCCGCAGGAACTCGTCGAGGTCGGCGGTGAACGCCGACACCGCGGGATCGTCGGCGGCGTGCAGGCGGTCGAGCAGGCCGGGAACTCCCGCGTCGAAGGCGGCGGCGACGGCGGGCGCCTGTGCGGCCCGACTGAGCGCCCACATGCGCGTGGAGGGGATGGCCGAATCCACGTCTCCCAGCCCGCCGACCAGAACCAGCGACAGTTCCGGACGGCCGATCGCCTCGCTGAACTGCGCGACGCCGCCGAGTCCCACCCCGCACTTCAGGGAGGCCTCGATGTGGCGCTTGAACAGCGGCCGGAGGATGTAGTCGAAGGAGGTGATGCGGTCACGCAGCTCCTGATCGCTGAGCGCAGTCAGGTCGGGGCGGTCGCGCCGGATCTTCAGCACGTCCTCGCGATCCTTGTCGTACTCGGGAAGCCCCGTCGCACCGAGGACCTCGTTCATCAGCCAGGCGCCCGCCTGCTCCTCGTACGCCGGATCCTCGTCGAAGTCGCGCCGTTCGCTTTCGTAGCTGGGGATTCCGGGCATGTCTCCGAAGTACTGCAGATCGACCGCTTCCGGAGACATCCCGGGAACGCGCACGCCGAACAGCCGCATCAGCGACATGTTGATGTACAGGTAGCTGCCGAACGCGGGCAACACGGTGATCGGCACGCCGGACTTGTCGTAGAGGTCGTCGTCCCAGACCCGGCACGCCACGAAGGCGTCCCGCCAGCCCGGCTCCAGGTTCTTCTGGAAGCCGGCCGAGGCGTTCAGCGGGCTAATCGGGTTGGGGAAGATCTCACCGACGTTCGCCCGCGAGTACAGCGGGAAGACCTGTGAGACCTCGTCGTTGATGGGCCACGTGGCCATGGTGACTCCTAGTGCTCGGGTGGATAGTTGTCGGGTGGGCAAAATGATTGTGTAGTCACATTCTTATGTGATCCACATCATCTGTCAAGAGGCGTGCGACACTCATACAAGCGTATATTCGCCGAATACACGTCAGAGGGTGGACACTAACGCGACTTATCAGTCACACTTGTCCGAGGATTAGGAGGACTCATGCGCATCCTGGTGACCAATGACGACGGAGTCGATGCTCCCGGCCTGCTGGCGGTGGCTCAAGCGCTCACGGCCGCGGGTTTCACTCTCGACGTGGTCGCCCCGTCGGCCGACTACTCCGGCTCGGGCTCAGGGCTGGGATCGATCCAGCATGGGCGGCGGGTCGGGTGCCGGGAGCTGAGTCTTCCCGGCCTCGCCCGGCCCGCCGTCGCGGTCGACGCACCCCCGGTGTTCGCCGTTCTGGCCGCGATGACCGGCTTGTTCGGTCCGCGTCCGGACCTCGTGATCAGCGGGATCAACGACGGCTTCAACACCGGCCGGATGCTGATGACGTCCAGCACCGTCAGCGCGGCGCAGGCCGCCGGCGCCCTCGGCGCGCGAGGTCTCGCAGTCAGCGCGGGCTTCGCCCCGGCCGGCCGCGTGGACACCGCGGCACACGTCGCCGTGCACGCGACGCGGTGGATGGTTGAGCACAGCGCGGCGCGAACGGTCCTGAACGTCAACGTCCCCGACAGCGACCTGGAGGACCTCAGAGGAGTGCGCGCCTGCGGGCTGGCCCCGCGCGGACTGATGGGTTTGAAGCTGAGTCGGTCCGATGAGGCGATCACTCTGGAACGCTTCGAGAACTCGGAGGGACTGGGCCTCGGCACCGACGCCGATCTGATCCGTCAGGGATACGTGACGCTCAGTCTGGTACCGGCCACGGCCGCAGGCGCCCCGGACGACCGGGCGGATCCGGCGGCCGCGATCGAGGCGGAGCTGCATGCGGCACCGGCCACCGCTCGGTGAGGATCGCTCAGGCGATGGATCTGTACGTCGTCCGCCATGCGCAACCGCACCGGATCAGTGCGGGTACCGGCGGCGCCGATCCGGCCCTGACCGAACTCGGACGACGCCAGGCGGCGGCGCTGGCCGAGTGGTTCGCGGGCGATCCCGACCGCCTGCCCACCCGTATCGTCAGCAGCCCGATGCTCCGGGCCCGGGAGACCGCCGAACCGCTGTCCGCGATCAGCGGAATCGGGATCGATGTCGACCCACGGCTGGCCGAGTTCGACATCGGCGCGTCCGAGTACGTTCCGATCGAGGCCATGCCCGGTGACCGCATCGCCAGAGTCGAGAAGGCTCTGCTCACCGGAGAATGGGGCAGTCACCGCTTCGATCCGCACGAGTTCCGCGAGCGGGTGCTGAACGCCTTCACCGACATCGCCGCCGGCGCAGACGGCCGCCCCGCCGTGGTGGTGTGCCACGGCGGCGTCCTCAACGTCTTCCTGTGCGACCTCGCCGGCGCCGAACCCGGGGTGTTCTTCGAGCCCGTGTACACGTCGATCAGCCGAGTGGTCCGCTCCCCCGCCGGCCCCCTGGAGATCGCCTCGCTGAATCTGGCTCCGCACGCCGCCCCCGATCTCGCCCTCTGACGGGCGGGCTCGCCGAGGGGGCGGACCGACTTCGGTGCTCGTACCGACCCTGAGGGTCGCTCAAAGCGCCAAATTTCTCTGGGGGATCTCGACTGCGCGACTACTGCTGGGCAGGGGCGACCACGTTGAAGGTGATCGGCGCCGATTCCTTGGCTCCCACCTTCGCGATGGCCTGGTACGCGCCGACCGGGATGGCCACGCGCGGCTTGTCGCAGCCCGGGCTGCTGGTAGTGCCCGACCACGTGATGTTGTCGCTCACCTGCTGGCCGGGCGTCAGGACCTGGTTGTTCACCGTCTTGTCCGGGGCGCAGTCCTGCGCCGACCAGAGGGTCCTGGTGCCGTCCAGCGACCGCACCACCACGTTCTGCGCCGCCTTGCCCACGTCGCGCGAGCACGGGGCCAGGCCGCCGTTGGTCATCACGACCGTGAACACCGGCTGATCACCCTTAGTGTAGGTCGGCTTGTCGGTGTAGAGCACCACCGACAGTGCCTGATCCGAACACTGGGCCGCCTCGGCACCTTCCGAGGGCGGCGTCTGCGCGGGCGCGCCTTCACTCTCGGATTCCGGTGCACTGCTGGGCGGCACCGGCGTCTCACCACTCTCGGGGGCGGCACTCGACTCCGCCGGTTCCTCGACCGGATCGGCGTCGAGGGCCGACGACGTGGCGGCGGCGGGCGTCGCAGCAGGGTCGTCGTCGCCGCTGGTGCTGGCCCAGATGATCAGTGCGATCACCAGCGCGACAGCCACCACGGCGGCGCCGACGGCGAGCAGCCGACGCTTCCAGTACACCTCGGTAGGCAGCGGTCCCTGTGGTTCGATCACATCTGCCACGGTATCGGTGCACCATAGGGCCGGAGTCCACCTGCGACGGCGTGTCGCGACTTGCCGCCCTTCTCACATCCGCGGAGTACGGTCACACCCCGGCGGCGTCCACCCCGATGTCGCCGATCGCGCTGGACAGCGTGGCCGCCCCGTCGTTGAGGTGATAGTTCATGCCGATCACCGCGAGCCGGCCGTCGGCGACCCGATCGGCGATGATCCGGCTGCGCTCCACCAGGAGTTTTCCGGTCTCTGTGACGTGCCGCATCTCGAACTCGTCGACGCGGGTCAGGCCCTCGCCGCGGCCGGCGATCACGCTGGGCATCACGCGTTCGACGATGCTGCGCACGTAACCCGGCGGCAGCTCGAGCTCGTCGAGGGCACGGAGGGTGGCCGAGATGGCACCGCAGCTGTCGTGCCCGAGCACCACGATCAGCGGGACGTCGAGGATCTCGACGGCGAACTCGACGGAGCCGAGTACCGACGAGTCGATCACGTGGCCGGCGGTACGCACGACGAACATGTCGCCCAGCCCCTGGTCGAAGATCACCTCGGCGGCCACGCGGGAGTCACCGCAGCCGAACAGCACCACGTGCGGCGCCTGGCCGTCGATCAGCTTGGCTCGGTCGGCGATACCCTGGCTGGGATGTATCGACTCATCCCGGACGAAGCGCTCATTGCCTTCTTTGATGATCTGCCATGCAGCGGCCGGAGTGAGGTCTTTCATGCCTTCTAGTGTTACACCGCCCCCACCGGATAAGAATCGAGCGGGTCGTATTAATACCGAAGTTCTCTCGTGGTTCGCGACCGCGCGGCGCGATCTGCCGTGGCGTGATCGGGACATTTCGGGCTGGCAGATCTTGGTCAGCGAGATCATGCTGCAGCAGACTCCGGTCGCGCGGGTGATCGGCCCGTGGACCGCGTGGGTCCAGCGCTGGCCGGTGCCGTCGGCCATGGCGGCCGAACCGGCCGGCGAAGTACTGCGCGCCTGGGGCAAGCTCGGGTACCCGCGCCGCGCCCTGCGGCTGCACGAGTGCGCGAAAGTCCTCGCCGCACAGCACGGCGATCGAGTCCCCGACGACGTCGACACCCTGCTGGCGCTGCCGGGGATCGGCGACTACACCGCGCGCGCCGTCGCCTGCTTCGCCTACGGACAGGCGGTCCCGGTGGTCGACACCAACGTGCGCCGCGTGATCGCCCGCGCGGTGCACGGACGCGAGCCGGGGAATCCGTCGAAGGCCGACCTGGCCGACGCCGAGGCACTGCTGCCCCGCGACGGCGACGGGCGGCCGGCACCGGAGGCCCCCGAGTTCTCCGCCGCCCTGATGGAGCTCGGAGCACTGGTCTGCACCGCACGCAATCCCCGGTGCGGCGAATGCCCGCTGGCCGGCGACTGCCTCTGGCTGGCGCGGGGCCGCCCGGCCCACGACGGGCCGCCGCGCCGCACCCAGAAGTACGAAGGCACCGACCGGCAGGCGCGCGGCCGGCTCCTGGACGTGCTGCGCGGCAGTTCTTCTCCGGTCGAGCGCGCAGCCCTCGACGTCGCCTGGACCCGGGACACCGCCCAGCGCGCCCGCGCCCTGGACTCGTTGCTCACCGACGGGCTGGTGGACGTCACCGACGACGGCCTGTTCTGCCTCGCCGGCGAGGGCTGACGAACCGGGCCGGCGCGCCACCGGCGTCCGTACCGGTCAGGCGACGGCGGGAGCGTCGGCGCTCATCGCCCGGCCGCAGCCGCGCTGAACACGTAGTCGCGCAGCGGGAAGTGCTTGGCGTCCCACATGGTCTCGAGCGTCGGTGACGGGCGCAACGGCACGTCGCCGTTGTCGTCGAAGTAGTAACTGTTCGCCCCGGCGCAGTCTCCCCGGAAGAACACCTGCTTGCCGCGGCGCCTGAGGACCGCCGCGAAGTAGGCCGCGTTCGCCTCCTCCGTCACCTCGACCCGGGTGGACCGGCGCTTGTGCGCTTCTTTCAGCAGACGGATCACATGGTGGGTCTGCGTCTCGATCAAGTTGAAGTAGGACGAGCCGTTGTAGCCGTAGGGCCCGAGGATCAAGAACATGTTCGGGAACGACGGCACGCTGACTCCGTGGTAGGCCTGGAAACGATTCTCGGTCCAGAACTCCTCCAGACCGGTGCCGGCGGTGCCGGTCACCGGATAAGGCGGCATGTTCCCCTTCTCGAAGACCTTGAATCCCGTCGCCAGGATCAGGACGTCCGCCTCGTGGTCGGTGCCGTCGACGGTCCGGACACCACCCGGAGTGATCCGGTCGATCGACTGCGTCTCCAGGGTCACGTTGTCGCGGTTGAAGGTGCGCAGATACGTGTTGGAGAAGCTGGGACGCTTACAGCCCAGCGAATACTCGGGCGTGAGCTTCTTCCTGACCTCCGGATCGCGCACCGAACGCTTGAGATGGAGGTGCCCGAGCTTCTCGCCGGCCTTGGCCGTCGGCAGATAGCCGTGGAAGTGGGCGGCGAGCGGGAACGTGACTTCGACGTACGATTGGCTGGCCAGGCGGGCGGCGGCCTTCGAACCCGGCACCATGCGCAATCCGGTGCGGACCAACTCGGGCAGCCCCGCATCGGGTTTGGGCAGGCACCAGATCGGGGTTCGCTGGAACACGGTGAGTCGGCCGACCTCGGGCGCGATCGTCGGGATGATCTGAACCGCCGAGGCGCCGGTGCCGATGATCGCGACCTTCTTGCCACGCAGATCGACGTCGTCGTCCCAGCGTGCGGTGTGCATGACGGTGCCCGCGAAGTCGTCGACGCCGTCGATGTCCGGCTTCTTCGGTTTGGTCAGCACCCCCGTCGCGGAGACGACGTATCGTCCGGTCACCGTGCCACCGTCGGAGAGCCGGATCTCCCACAGGTCGCTGCGCTCGTCGTACTCGGCGCCGACGACCGCGGTCGCGAGGCGGCTGCGGCGTCGCACGTCGTACTTGTCGACGCAGTGCTCGGCGTAAGCCTTCAGTTCGTCGCCCGGCGCGTAGATCCGCGACCACCCGGCGACCTGCTCGAATGAGAACTGGTACGCGAACGACGGGATGTCCACGCCGACCCCCGGGTAGGTGTTCCAGTGCCATGCGCCGCCGAACCCGTCGCCCTCCTCGATCACCAGGTAGTCGTCGAACCCGGCGCGATCGAGCATGATCGCGGCACCGATGCCGGACAGTCCGCCGCCGATGATCAGGACCTCGTGGTCCGGGGTGCGGACCACGTCCGCGGTCGCAGCCGTCTGCGATGACGTCGTGGGCATCAGAGGTTCCTGTTCTCTCCGTCGGCGAGTGGTCCGGCGAACTTCGACGTCGCCCCGACCACGATGGTGTCGACCCGGTACTCGACGCCGTCGACGGCGCGGACGCCCTCCTCGGCGATCGCATACGCGGGCCAGTGGACCAGGCGCGTGCGCGAGTCCTGCAGCGCCTGGTAATAGCTGGGATTCACGGTGACTCGCCGGCTGTCGTAACGACCGTGGGGCGTCAGCTGCCGCCTGGTCCAAGCGTCGGGCACGGACGACCGCAAGTACCAGCGGGCGGCCAGTCGGGCGAGACGACCGGACGGCACGGAGACCGGAACGATCCATGCCGGGGACTCCTCGAAGACCGTCACCGCGTCCGCGGTGGCCAGGATCTCGGGAAGGATCGCCGCGGCTTCGGATCCCGCGGCGAGCACGGCCACCCGCTCGCCGGTGTAACTGTGCTCGAACCATTCGGCACCGATCAGCAGGCGTCCCCGGAAGACTTGCTGCGACGTGATCACGATGCCACCGCCTCCGGCGACAGCCCGTTCACCCACGACTGCGGTCTGCCGAGCGCTTTCGCCGGGATGCGACTGGTGATCCGAACCATCGGATCGGCCAGCAACCTGTGGTAGACGTGATCGCGGTCGACCACCATGGCGCCCATCTGTTTGAGCACCTGGTAGCCGAGCAGGTGTCGCGTGTGCTCGCCACGATCGCCGATCTTGGCGAAGCGGCGCACCGCATTCATCAGCTTCGCCTCGTCCAAACCCATCGCGACCACGTTGTCGCGCATCTTGTTGATCAGCGGCACGAAGACGACGATCAATCCGACGACGACCCGCGGATCGAGGAGCTCTGCGGCGCCGATCACCTGGGTGACGGGCCCCTTCGCTCCGATGTGCTCGAGGACCGCGAAATCCACGGTGATGTGGCGAGACTCGTCGGAGTTGATGTGCCGGAACACCTCGCCGCACAGCGGGTCCTCGACCTGGTCGGTGAGGAACTTCACCAGAGCACCGTCGAGCGCGCACTCCAGTAGCGGGATCAGCGCGGCGAGGCCGTGCAGCGGAAGATCGTCCCCGTAGCTGTCGAGTACCTTGATCGCGAGTTTGACCTGAATGTTCGGCTCCGGGATGCGATCGCCCGCCAACATGCCCCACCGGCGCATCAGGGCCAGTTCGGCGTTGGCGTGCTTCTGTTCCTCGGCGTGAAAGTGACGGTAGATCTCACGAATGGTCGAGGTCGGCGCCTTCTTCGCCAAAGCCGCGAACCCGCGGGCACCGATGTGTTCGATCCACACCAGATCGGCCATGAAGGGCGTCAGCTTGGCTTTGAGTTCGGGGGTCATGGTGTCTGCGCCGGGCGCGGACCAGTCGATGTCCGCCAACGACCATTGCTTGTCTTTGATGGTCTGAAGGGCCGCGTCGAAGTCGTAGCTCATGGTGTCTTCCTCAATCCTCGGAGGTGAAGGGGGCGAGCCGGGACACCAGCCCTCCCAGTCGTGCGTGGGTGGCCGGAGTGAGGCGTTTGCTGAGCCAGATGGCGCGTGCATCGAGTTGTGGAACGACGCACAACCGGCCCCGATCGTGCGCATCGAGGGTCATCCTGGCGACGCGGCCGGGCGACATGCCCACCACCCTCGCGAGCCTGGCTGCGGCATCGGCGGCACCGGCTTCGATGTCCTCACCGGTGAAGATGTTCGTCTTCACAAAGGTGGGGCACAGCACGGAGATCCGCACTCCGGTTCCCGCGAGCTCGGCGGCGAGGGTCTCGGACAGGCTCATCACACCGGCCTTGCTGACGTTGTAGGCCGCCATCCGAGGACCGGCGGCGAAGCCGGCGGCCGAGGCGACGTTGATCACGCCGCCGGCGCCGGCGTCCTTCATCAGCGGCAGGAAGTGGTGGCAGCCGTGGATGACGCCCCAGAGGTTGATCTGCAGGATGCGGTCCCACTCGTCGAGGCCGAAGTTCCCGACAGTGTGTCCGCCCGCTCCGATCCCGGCGTTGTTGATCAGCAGCGTCGGCGGCGCGGAGAACCACTCCACGGCGCGGTCACGGAGCGCCACGACGTCGTCTGACTCGCGAACGTCGCAGACCACCGCCGTCGCCGTGCCGCCGGCCGCGTCGACCAGCGCCACGGTCTCCCGGGCCCGTTCTTCGTCGATGTCGGAACAGACGACGCTGCCTCCCCGCGCAGCGAGTTCGATCGCGAACGATCGGCCGATCCCGCTACCGGCGCCGGTGACCACCGCCCGCGCCTCTCGCGACACGCGCTTGCCGAATCCGATCATGCGGTTCTCACCCCGTGCTCTCCGGCCTGGACCGGTGCCGTGCGGGCACGGGCCACCGCCAGGTGGTGATCGATGAAGCCGGCGACCTCGTCGAGCGCCGTGTGACTTTCGGGCAGCAGAGCCGTCAGGGCGTGGAAGACGTGCATCTGACCGGGCCAGACTCGGTGCTGCACCGGTAGGCCGGCCGCCGCCATGCGCCGAGCGAGTTCCGTGCAATCGGCCGACAGCATCTCTCGGGAGCCGTTGTGGATCAGCGTCGGCGGGAAGGCATCCAGGTCCTCGAAGACCAGGCGCTCGTTCAGGTCCCGCCGCTCGGCCTCGTCGGCGTACAGATCCAGGACGCGTCGAGCGAGAGCGGGATGTGCGAACGGATCACGTTCCACACGGTCGCGGACGGCAGCGGCCGTGAGATCCATGTCGATCAGCGGGGACAGGCCCACCAGCGCGGCGGGCAGACTCGCGCCTTCGCGGGCCAGGTCGAGGGTCAGCAGCAGGGCGAGGTGGCCGCCGGCCGAGTCGCCGGCGAGGACGACCGTCTCGGGAGCATGCCCGCGAGCGATCAACCAGTCCCAGCCGGCGCGCGCATCCTCCAGCGCGGCAGGGTGCCGCGCCTCCGGAGCGAGGCGATAGTCGACGGAGAAGACCGGCGCACCGCTCCGGTCGGAGATGTGTGAGGCGAGCCCCCGATGGGTGCGCGTCGAGCAGATCGCATAGCCGCTCCCGTGGAAGAAGAGCACCACGCCCGGTTGCTGCCTGACACGCGGGCCCCGAACCCATTCGCCGCGCACGCACCGACCGTCCAGATCCCGGTCGTCGACCGGGGCGAAGGTGGCGCCGGGCACCGGTGGCGACACCCGCCCCAGGGCGAACTCGAACATCGCGCGACCGATCGCGATGCCGCCCGGATCGACCGGCAGGCGAGACGACAGCGGCCGCCACACAGCCGAGAGCGCCTCGATCACCACGCGGGTGCGGAGGGAGGTTCCCGGCGCCGACCAATTCTGAAGTCGCATGCCGTCAGATGGTTCACCACTCGGTGCGTCCTGTCAATGCCCCCCGGGATGGAAGAATGGCGGCCATGTCAGGAACCGCCACGCCCAAACGTTCTTACCGTGGCCTTTCCGCTGACGAACGGCGCGCTCAGCGTCGTCGCGCGCTGCTTGAAGCCGGACGTGAACTGTGGTGCGAGCGCGGATGGGCGGCGGTCACGATGCGTGGAGTGTGTGCGCACACCGGCCTGACCGATCGGTACTTCTACGAGAACTTCGCCGACCGGGATGCGCTGCTGGTGGCGGTCGGCGAGATGGTCCGCGACCAGACGCTCGCGACGATCCTGGCCGCCGTGGCGGCACACGAGGACGAGTCGCCCCGAGACCGACTGCGAGCCGCGCTGGAAGCGATCGTCGAGTTCGTGGCCAACGATCCGGGCAACGCGCAGATCTTCTTCGGCGACCACGGTGGCAGCGAGGCCCTCGAGAGTCTGCGGCGCACCGTGATCGACTCGGTGGTCGACCTGTTCGTGGAACTGAGCCGGCCACAGCTGTTGCCGGGCGTCGACGAGACCGAGTACCGCCTGGTCCTGCTCGTCGGCATCGGCGGCTTCGTCGAGACGACGGTCGCGTGGCGCTCCGGAACCCTCGACCTCACCGCCGACCGCATGGTGGACACGCTGATGGGGATCGCCGACCGCCTGGCACTGACGTACGTGTCACTGGGATCCTGAGCACGAACCACCACGACGACGACGCGGCCGCCGTTCGTTCACCGACGCCGCACGGACGTCACGGCGAGACGGCCCCGGACTGACACAGGATCCAGGCGAGCTCGAAGGCCGCCTCCTCCCACTGGCGGTAGCGGCCCGACGGGCCGCCGTGCCCGCCGTTCATCTCCGTCTTCAACAGCACCGGACGGCCAGAGGTGGTCGACTCCTGAAGTCGCGCAGCCCATTTCGCCGCCTCGGTGAACAGCACGCGAGTGTCCTGGAACGAGGTGAGGATCAGCATCGCCGGATACGGGAGCTCAGCGACGTTCTCGTACGGGGCGTAATCACGGATGTAGGAGTAGATCTCCCGGTGGTGCAGCGGATCGCCCCACTCGTCCCATTCGATCACCGTCAGCGGCAGCGACGGGTCCAGGATCGACGTGAGCGGGTCGACGAACGGCACCGCGGCCAGGATGCCGCCGAAGAGTTCGGGTGCCAGGTTGGCCACCGCCCCCATCAGCAGTCCGCCGGCCGAGCCGCCGTCGGCGATCAGCTTGTCCGGGCTGGTCCACCCGGCCTCGATCAGGTGCTCGGCGGCCGCGATGAAGTCGGTGAAGGTGTTCCGCTTGGCGAGTAGACGCCCCTGCTCGTACCACTCCCGGCCCATCTCACCGCCACCGCGGACGTGCGCGGTGGCCACGGCCACGCCGCGGTCCAGCAGCGACAGCGCCTGCACCGAGAAGCCGGGATCGGAGCTGATCTCGTAGGCGCCGTAACCGTTGAGCAGCAACGGCATCGGGGCGGCTGGATCGGCGTCGGCGCGGCGCACGATCGATACCGGGATCCGGGTACCGTCGGCGGCGGTGGCCCACTCGCGGGTGGCGACGTAGTCCGCCGGGTCGTAGTCGCCGAGCACCACCGCCCGCTTGAGCAGCCTGCGGTCGCCGGTGCTGACGTCCAAGTCGAGGATCTCGGTGGGGTCGACGAAACTGGTGTAGCCGATCCGCAGGTGCGGAGCGTTCCACTCGGGGTTGGCGCCCAGACCCACCGAGCACAGCTCCTGGTCGAAAGCGACCGGCACGAAGTCATCGGCGCCGGGCAGGTCGGTGCGACCGCGGAGGTCGGCGATGGCGATCCTGGGCAGCGCCTCCGACCGGTACGACAGCACCAGGTAGTCGGCGAAGCAGTCGACGTCCTCGACGCGGTACTCGGGCCGATGCGCGACGATGGTGCGCCGCGCCGAAGGATCGTCGACCGGCATCGCGTCCACCGCGAAGTTCACGGCCCGGCCATCACCGGTGTCGCCGTTGTGAACGATCACGAAATAGTCGCTACCGGCCAGCCGCGCGTGCTCGACCGAGTACTCGACCCCGTCGGTGCGGCCGGCGATCGAGGTGAACTCCCCCGTCGGATCGTCCATGGAGAGCGCGAAGGCCTCCGTGGTCACCTTGGAACCGGCGACGATCATCAGGTACTCGTCGCTGTGCGAGGCACCGAAGCCGACCCAGAATCGCTCGTCCGGCTCGGTGTAGACGCGGGTGTCCGGCTCGGTGGAGCCGATGTCATGCCGCCAGACCGTGTCCGGCCGCCAGGCCTCGTCGACCGTCAGATAGAACAGGTGCCGCGCATCCTTAGACCAGGTGGCGCCGCCGGCGGTGTTCTCGACCACGTCCGGAAGCAACTCGCCGGTCTCCAGGTCCTTGACCCGCAGCGTGTACCGCTCGTCGCCGACGGTGTCGGTGGAGTAGGCCAGCCAGCGGCCGTCGTGACTGATCGAGTAGGCGCCGAGCGCGAAGAAGTCGTGCCCTTCGGCTTCGGCGTTGCTGTCGAGCAGGACCTGCTCACCGGGAAGCGACTGATCCCCGGAGACCTCCGGTGGCGTCCAGTCGTCGTCGCCGTCGATCGGGCACCGGCAGCGGATGCCGTACGCCTTCCCCTCCTCGGTGCGCAGGTAATACCAGTAGCGTCCCGACCGCACCGGCACCGACATATCGGTTTCCTTTGTGCGCGAACGAATCTCGTTGAAGATGTCGGTGCGCAGCTGCTCCTGCGAGGCGGTCTGCGCGGCCACGTACGCGTTCTGCGCCTCCAGGTAGGCGATCACTTCGGGATCATCACGGTCGCGCATCCACTCGTACTGGTCGACGAAGACGTCGCCGTGGAACTCCCGCGGGGCCGGGATCTTCTTGGCGACCGGCGGCGTGAGCGCTTCAGGCATCCGAGGCCCCCGGCCAATCGGCGAAGCTGCGGCCCGAGATGCGTTCGTAGGCCTCGATGTAGCGGGCCCGGGTGCGGTCGACGACGTCGTCCGGCAGCGGCGGTGGCGGCACATCGCCGTGTCGGTCCCAGCCGGACTCGGCGGAGGTGAGCCAGTTGCGGACGATCTGCTTGTCGAAACTGGGCTGCACCCGCCCGGGCGTCCACGAGGCGGCCTCCCAGTAGCGGGAGGAGTCCGGGGTGAGGACCTCGTCGGCCAGCACCAGCGAACCGTCCGGGGCGCGCCCGAACTCGAATTTGGTGTCGGCCAGGATGATGCCGCGCTCACGCGCCAGGTCGGCGCCCCGGGAGTAGATGTCCAGGGTCAGGTCGCGCAGGGTGCGGGCCAGGTCGTCGCCCACATCGGCGGCGACCTGCTCGAAGCTCACGTTCTCGTCGTGATCGCCCAACGCCGCCTTCGTGGCGGGGGTGAAGATCGGTTTCGGCAGCCGGTCGGCTTCGGTCAGTCCGTCGGGCAACTGCACGCCGCAGACCGCACCGGTCTCCCGATAGTCGGCCAGCCCCGAACCGGTCAGATAGCCGCGGGCGACGCACTCCACCTGGACCATCGGCAGCTTGCGCACCACCATTGCGCGGCCCACCAGCTCGGCCGGGATCCGGTCGTCCTCCGGACCGCCGGCCAGGTGGTTGGGCACCCCGAGTTCGTCGAACCAGAAGAAGCTGGCCGCGGTGAGGATCCGACCCTTGTCCGGGATCGGGGTATCGAGGACGAAGTCGTAGGCCGAGATCCGGTCGGAGGTGACCAGGAGCAGGGTCTCGTCGTCGATCGCGTAGATGTCGCGGACCTTGCCGGACGCGACATGCCGGTAGTCGGAAAGTGCTGGACGCATGTTGTCGACTGTAGTGCCGACCGCGTCCACCGAACCGCTCACCCTAGCCGCGCCACGCCCGGTCGACGACGATGCGACGGCCGTCGCCGAACCGGTGTCTCAGAGAATCGGGGCCGGACTGTAGGCGGCGGCCTCCGGATCGGTCTCGATCCACGCGGCGGCGGCGGCGATCACGGCGGCGACCTGCGCTTCGGCGGCACCGGCGAACGCCGACTCGTCGGCGATCAGTGCGTCGAGGGCGCCGCGGTCCAGCGGGAGGCGGTCGTCGGCGGCCAGGCGGTCGAGCAGATCGGGCTCGCGGCCCTCCTCGCGCATGGCCAGGGCGACGGCGACGGCGTTCTCCTTGATGGCCTCGTGCGCGGTCTCGCGGCCGACCCCGGCGCGCACGGCGGCCATCAGCACCTTGGTGGTGGCCAGGAACGGCAGATACCGGTCCAGCTCGTTGGCGATCACCGCCGGGTAGGCGCCGAACTCGTCGAGCACGGTCAGGAAGGTCTCGATCAGGCCGTCGATCGCGAAGAAGGCGTCCGGCAAGGCCACGCGGCGCACCACCGAGCAGAAGACGTCGCCCTCGTTCCATTGGGCGCCGGCCAGTTCGCCGGTCATCGAGGCGTAGCCGCGCAGGATCACGGCCAGGCCGTTCACGCGCTCGCAGCTGCGGGTGTTCATCTTGTGCGGCATGGCCGAGCTGCCGACCTGGCCGGGCTGGAAGCCCTCGGTCACCAGTTCGTGCCCGGCCATCAGACGGATGGTGGTGGCCAGCGAGCTCGGGCCGGCGGCGAGCTGGACCAGCGCCGAGACCACGTCGTAGTCGAGCGAGCGCGGATACACCTGGCCGACCGAGGTCAGGGCGTTCGCGAAACCGAGGTGATCGGCCACCTTCGTCTCGAGGGCGTCGAGCTTGGCGGCGTCGCCGTCGAGCAGATCGAGCATGTCCTGGCTGGTGCCCATCGGCCCCTTGATGCCGCGCAGTGGGTAGCGCGCGATCAGTTCGTCGAGGCGGGTGAGCGCGATCATCAGCTCGTCGGCCGCCGACGCGAACCTCTTGCCCAGGGTGGTGGCCTGCGCGGCGACGTTGTGGCTGCGCCCGGCCATGACCGTGGTCGAGTACTGGGCGGCGCGCTCGGTGATCCGCGCGAGCAGAGCGATGCCGTGCCGCCGGATGTACTGGAGTGAGCTGAGGAGCTGCAGCTGTTCGACGTTCTCGGTCAGATCGCGGCTGGTCATGCCCTTGTGGATCTGCTCGTGGCCGGCGAGGTCGCTGAACTCCTCGATGCGCGCCTTCACGTCGTGCCGGGTGATCCGCTCACGCTCGGCGATCGCGTCCAGGTCGACGTCGTCGATCACCCGCTCGTAGTCGGAGATCGCCTCTTCGGGCACGTCGATGCCCAGCTCACGCTGCGCCTTCAGCACCGCGATCCAGAGTCGGCGCTCCAGAATGATCTTGTTCCGCGGCGACCAGATCTCGGCGAGATCGGCGGAGGCGTAGCGGCTGGCCAGGACGTTGCTGATGGCAGATTTTCCCACGGCCCAAAGTCTAGTGCCAATCGTTCACGGTCTTGCATCAAGATACCCCCGCAGGTATCTTCCGTTGCAAACGAAATATACCCCCATGGGTATCTAGAAAGGTGCTTCGCATGAGTCTTGACGTTCCACCGCGGCCACCGACTCCGGCACCGGTCGACGCCCCGTCCCGCCCCGGGCCGATGGCCCGACTCGGCACCTGGACCGCCGTTCACCGCCGCTGGGTCTACGGGATCTGGGCGATCATCGTCGTCGGCTTCGGCCTGGCCGCACCGGCTGTCTTCAACTCCCTCGCCGGCGCCGGCTGGCAGGCCGACGGCACCGAATCGGTGCAGGTTCGCGAGATCACCCAAGAGCACTTCGGCGGCAACTCGTCGGCCGCGATCCAGGTGGTCATCGACTCCAGGAGCGGGCCGCTGAGCCAGGAGGCCATCGACGGCGTCGTGCATCGGGTCGGCGAGATCACCGCCGCCGACACCCGGCTGAACAACCGGATCATCGCGCCGGTTCCGGGCACCACGATCAGCCGGGACGCCACCACGGCCATCGCGATCATCGGCGCCGACGCGAGCACCGACGACATGGTCAAGGCCGTCGACGACCACAAGGCCGAACTGACCGCGCTGTCCACCGACCGGTACGACGTCTTCCCCACCGGCTCATCGGCATTGTGGAGCGACTTCAACGCGGCCAATCACGACGCCATGATCAAGGCCGAGATGATCTCCTGGCCGATCACCCTGGCCATCATGATCGTCGCCTTCGGGTCCGTCGTCGCCGCCGGCCTGCCGCTGCTGCTGACGCTGGCCGGCCTCGTCGCCTCCGCCGGCGGCCTGGTGATCCTGAATCAGATCACTCCGATCTCGGTATGGGCGATGAACTTCGCCATGATGTTCGCGCTCGCCCTGGGCATCGACTACGCGCTGTTCATGGTGTCCCGGTTCCGGACCGCCATCGCGACCAAGAACCGGGGCCTGCCGCCCGCCGACCAGAACTCGCACCGGATCCGCCACGAAGCGGCCGCCGAAACCATGGACACCGCGGGCAAGGCCATCCTGCTGTCCGGACTGACCGTGCTGATCAGCCTGTCCGCGGTCCTGATGGTGCCGGCGCCCGCAGTGCGCACCATGGCCATCGGGATCATGCTCGCCGTCACCTTCGTACTGGCCGCCAGCCTGACGCTGCTCCCGGCGGTCATGGCCGGCCTGGGCAGCAGGATCAACGCCGGCTCACTGCCGTGGGCCAAGGGCAAGCACGGTGCCTCGCCGCTGTTCGGGAAGTGGGGTTCGTTCCTGAACCGTCACCCGTGGGTCCCGGCCATCGTCTCCCTCGGCATCCTGATCGCCCTGGCCCTCCCGGTCTTCGGGCTCAAGGTCGCCATGCCGTCCATCGCCGTCGTCCCCGACGATGCCCCCGTCCGGCAGGGCTACGAGGTGGTCGCCGAACAGTTCGGCGACGGCGCCCCCGGCATGATCGCCATCGTCACCACCGAGACCACCGCGGACGAGGCCGCTGCCATCGCCGCAGCGAATCCGAACATCGCCGCTGTGATGCCGCCGCAGGCCGCGGCCGACGATTCCGACTGGATACTGATCCAGGCGATGCCGAAGGCCGATCCCTCCGACGAGCAGACGGCCGACGCCCTGGCACAACTGCGCGCAGACCTGCCCCGGCCCGCCCTGGTGGGCGGTGCGGCCGCCGAGAACGTGGACCTGCAGGACGCCCTGAACACGTGGTTTCCGCGGGTGGCTGTGACCATCCTGGTCCTCGGATTCGCGCTGCTCCTGATCGCCCTGCGCGCTCCGGTGATCGCCCTACTGGGCACCGTCGTCAGTCTGCTGTCGACCGCCGCGGCATTCGGCGTGGCCAAACTGATCTTCCAGGACGGCCACGGCTCGAGCCTGCTCGCCTTCGAGCCGCAGGGTTTCCTGAACGGTTGGGGCCCGGTGTTCTTCTTCGCGATGATCTTCGCCATCGCCATGGACTACACCGTGTTCCTGCTGGCCACCGCCAAGGAGCACTACGAGCACCACGCGGATCCACGTCAGGCACAGGTGGATGCGATGGCCCACTCGGGCCGCATCATCTTCGCCGCGGCAGCGGTCATGGTCGCGGTGTTCTTCACCTTCGCCCTGGCCGAGCCGCTCCCGCCGAAGGAGATGGGAATCATCCTGGGTGTCGCGGTGCTGCTCGACGCCGTTCTGATCCGCCTCGTGCTGCTGCCGGCGATCCTGCGGATCTCCGGTTCCCGCGCCTGGTGGAGCCCCGGCTGGCTCGACCGAATGCTGCCCGAGATCAGCTTCAAACACTGATCAGCAGACGCCGATTAATACCCCGATGGGTATACAATGACGGTAACCGCACGAAAGGACGTCTCCCATGATCGGCGACGAAGAAGCCATCGGCACCATCCTGAACAGACTGCGACGCGCCCACGGTCAGCTCGCCGGGGTCATCGGCATGATCGAGGACGGCCGCGACTGCAAGGACGTGGTGACCCAGCTGGCCGCGGTGTCGCGCGCCCTGGACCGCGCCGGCTTCAAGATCGTCGCGACCGGGCTGCGCGAATGCCTGGACGAGGACGCGAAGACCGGCAACGAAAGCCTCGACGTGGAACAACTGGAGAAGCTGTTCCTGGCCCTCGCCTGACCTGCCCATCCGACATCGACCCCTAGGAGAGATCATGCAACTCGCATTGGCCACCACAGTGACCGGCGACGTCCCCGAGGTCGCCGAACGCGTGCGCACCGCCCTCGCCGAGCACGGCTTCGGCGTCCTCACCGAGATCGACATGGCGGCGACGCTCAAATCCAAGATCGGCGTCGACATGGAGGACTACGTGATCCTCGGCGCCTGCAACCCGCCCGCAGCCCACCGCGCGGTGACCGCCGAGAAGCAGATCGGCCTGCTACTCCCGTGCAACGTGGTGGTCCGCCGTGACCCGACCGCGGCCGACACCGTGCTGGTGGAGGCAATGAATCCGCGGCTGATGACCACCGTGGTCCCGGACAATCCCGGTCTGGCCGAGGTCGCCGACGAGGTGGCCGGCCTACTGCAGGCGATGATCGACTCCCTGTAGCGATCACGCTTCGTCGACCGGGGGTTCAGCGCGCTAAACTGTCCTGCGATATGACAGTTGACCGCGCGAATCTCGGAGCTCTGAGCCGGCGGCGCCTCCTCCTCGGCGCCGCCGGAATCGCATCGCTGACCGGGCTGACCGCCTGCGGCGTCGCGCACACCGCCACCGACCCGTACGGCCGGGACCTGGTCGGCGGCGACGACGAGCTGCCCGTCCAGAGTCAGGTACCCGAGGCACCGGGCGGACCTGCGGTGGTCACCGGATCGTTCACGTCGTCGCGGATGGCCGGGCGCCCCACCCGCTGGGCGCTGGCCCGGCCCAACGACGTCGTCGGCACCCTGCCGGTGGTCGTCGTCGCGCACGCTCTCAACACCGATGAGCGGTCGATCTTCGGCAAAGCCCTGAACATGCAGGGAGTGCTGCAGGAGTACGTCGACGGCGGTGGCACTCCGTACGCGATCGCCAGCGTCGACGTGGGACGCAACTACTTCCATCGCCGCACCGACGGGGCCGACGGCGCCGCAATGATCCTGGACGAGTTCCTGCCGATGCTGGCCGGCAACGAGGAACTGGATCTGCGCACCGACCGTTTCGGGCTGTTCGGCTGGTCGATGGGCGGCTACGGCGCGCTGCGCATCGGTTCCCTGGTCGGCGCACCGCGGGTCGCCGCGATCGCCGTCAGTTCCCCCGCGCTCTGGGCCGATCCGGCCGCCTATCCGCCGCGGGCCTTCGACTCCCACGACGACTACACGGCCAACTCGCTGTTCGGTCAGCAGGACCGATTCGCCAAGATCCCGGTGATGATCTCCATCGGCTCGGCCGACCAGTTCTACACCTACACCCGCCAGTGGGCGTCGCAGTTGCGCCCGCCGGCCGCGTTCGGCACCTCGGCCGGCGGCCACACCAACCGTTTCTGGCGGTCGGTGCTGCCTGAACAGGTGGAGTTCCTGGGCCGCAACCTGGCCCTGTCAAACTCGGCTGCCTGACCTGCGTCGTACGGAGAGAGGCGCCAGCAGCAGAGGAAAGGGAGATCCCGGGCTGTTTCGTTTTGAGGTCCCGTTCTTGACGGCGCGGCACCCGTGATTATG